>QFNA01000111.1 GCA_003248395.1 Citromicrobium sp. | reverse complement strand
GCCAGCACCGCCAGCGCGATCGGCAGGTCGTAATGCGATCCTTCCTTGGGCAGGTCAGCCGGCGACAGATTGATCGTAATGCGCTTGGGCGGAAGGGCCAGCCCCATGCTGGAAAGCGCGGCGCGCACGCGTTCCTTGCTCTCGCCCACCGCCTTGTCGGCCAGGCCGACGATGTTGAATTTTGGCAAACCAGGGGCGAGCGAGCATTGCACCTCGACTGCGCGCGCCTCCAGCCCGAGATAGGCTACCGTCCGAACCGATGCGACCAATGGATTTCCCGCCCCCTGAATGTGCTTCGGCTTTGGCAAGTATGTGCACAAATGTCGAGTGTTCAGACGGACTTGGATCGATATCGGATGTGGTGAACATCTCGTTCACCAAAGCCGTTGTCAGAGGCGTAAGAGGCTGGGGGCGATTCCCGCCGCATGGGACGCCTCTTTTCTCTCCTGCTCGCCGCGATCGGCCTGACGCTGTCGGGGCCGGTTGCCGCCCAGTCGCTCGGCCTGGTGCAATTGCCGGTGGTCTTCGTCGGCAAGCCGGTGGTGCAGCCGCTCCTCGGCGCGGCCGACGCAGTCGAAACCATCGCGCCGCAGGGCAAGGTGGGCACGCAAAACCTCGCGCTGCCGACACAGCTCGAACGGCCGGCCCATGCACCGCGCGCGTATCGCCTGCCGACGATCGATCGCTCCGCCCGCGACTATCGTCGCGGCATCGCGCAATACGGGCCGTTCCGCGTGATCGATGCGCACCGCGTCGCGCTGGTCGGCGAAACCGATGCCTCCACACCGCGCTGGTTTAGCGTGATGCTCCGCCACCATCCCGAATTGCGCCAACTCGACATGGTCGAATGCCCCGGTACGCAGGACGACATCGCCAATATGCGCGTCGGTCGCGCAATCCGTGCAGCCGGACTAGCAACTCATGTGCCGCCGACCGGCTCGGTCCGCTCAGGTGCGGTCGAACTGTTCCTCGCTGGCGCGGTGCGCGACATTGCCGACGGTGCGGAATTCGCGGTGCACAGCTGGATGGACGAATACGGGCGCGAGGCAGACGATTTCTCCCTCGATGCGCCGCAGAATCGCCAGTATCTTGCCTACTACCGCGAAATGGGCATGAGTGCGGGTCAGGCGCGCGAATTTTATGCCTTTACCAATTCGGTGCCGCATCACGACGCGCTCTGGCTGGAGGCGCGTGACATGCGCCGCTGGGTCGACCAGAATCGGGCAGGTCCGCAGATTGCCTTTGCTGGCCCGTGAGGAACTTTGTTGGCACGATTCGTTCTTGCCTGCGACCATGATTTTACGAAGGACTATCCGATGAAGCGGACTTTCCAGCCCTCGAACCTCGTGCGCGCCCGTCGCCACGGCTTCTTCGCCCGCAAGGCTACTCCGGGCGGCCGCAAGGTTCTCCGTGCCCGCCGCGCGCGTGGCCGCAAAAACCTCTGCGCGTGATTGACTGATCGGCCGCGCTCCGCGCGTGGCCTCACAGTCTGAGCGAAGCTGCGGGCTCCCCTCGGGGGGCCCGTTCGCGTATGTAGCGTCCATGCACCCGAGCCTTTCCGTCATTCGCAAGCGCAGCGATTTTCTCGCCGCCAATCGAGGCATGCGTAATGCCAGGCCGGGCTTCGTCCTCCTCACCCGGCCCAATGGCGGGCTCGGCAAACGCTATGGCATCACGGTGACCAAAAAGATCGGCAACGCCGTGGTCCGAAACCGGATGAAACGCCGTTTTCGAGAGATTCTCTGGGCTGCTCTTCCCGAAAACGGCCTGCCGGACCATGATCACATCCTCATCGGCCGCGAAGGCGGCATAGAACGCGATTACGCCCGTCTCGTAGAGGAACTCGCCGCCGCGCTTGCCCGCGCTGCACAGGGGCAGGGCGACCGCCCGCGCAGGCCGCGTGGCCAAGGACGCAGCAGGCGCGCATGAAATACCTTCTCATCCTGGTTGCGCGCGCATGGCAACTCGGCCCCAGCCGTATCCTTCCGCCCACCTGCCGCTATTCTCCGTCATGCAGCCAGTATGCGATAGAGGCGCTTGGGAAATACGGCGCGATCAAGGGTGGATGGCTCGCGTTTAAGCGGCTATTGCGCTGCCAGCCGTGGGGGGGCTGCGGCCATGACCCGGTGCCGTAAGCGTCGGCTGCCGACGCCCTTGGCATCACTGTCTTGACGATCTAACACACCTTCCCCATCTCGACCGAAACCGACAACGGGACCGACCTTGGAAAATTCGCGCAACATCATTCTCGTCGTCATCCTTTCGATGGCCCTGCTGCTCGGCTGGGAATCGGCGATGAACTATTTCTATCCGCAGCCCGAAGAGGTCCCGGTCACGTCGGAAAAGATCGATACGCCGGCCGAACAGGTCGCGGTCGAACATTCACGCACCGGCGGGCTCACCGATCCGGCGATGATTGCGGCGGAAAAGGCCGATCTCGAAACCGCGCTTGCCGCAGGCGACCGCCTGCAAATCGATTCGCCGCGCATTGCCGGATCGATCGATCCGCGTGGCGCGATGATCGACGATATCGTGCTCAAGGATTACGCCGAATCGACCGATAGCGATAGCGGCCCCGTGCGGATTTTCTCGCCGCGCGGCACGCCGGCGCAGCAATATGCGCAGTTCGGCTTCCTCGTGAACGGGCAGAAAGTGTCCGACGATGCGGTCTGGGCCGCGTCGGGTGGCACGCTCAGTCCGGGCAATCCGGTCACGCTGCGGCAGGATGCGGGCAACGGCATCACGCTCGAGCAGCGGTACGCGATCGATGAAAACTACATGATCACCGTCGAACAGAGCGTCGCCAACCGCGGTTCTTCCCCCGCCGTGATCCAGCCCTTCGGCCTTGTCGGCCGCACCTCCGACACCGCCAGCGAAGACTTTTTCATCGCCCATTCGGGCCCGATCGGCGTATTCGGCGACAGCGCCAATTACGATTACGATTACGACGATGTGGAAGAGGCTGCCCGCGTCTCGCCCGAAGGGCGCGCGAGTTGGCTCGGCTTCACCGACATCTACTGGCTCTCAGCGCTGGTCCCGCAGGACGGGGCCGCATCCGATGCGACATTCCGCTCGCTCGGCGGCAATCTCTACCGCGCCGATATGATTTACGATCCGGTGACTGTGCCAGCGGGCCGTCGCCACACCACCACCTCGCGCCTCTATGCCGGGGCGAAGGAATCGACCGTGCTCGATTCCTACGAAGATGCGGGCCTGGCGAAATTCGGCCTCGCCATCGACTGGGGCTGGTTCCGCTGGTTCGAAAAGCCGCTGCTCTGGCTGCTGCGCAATATCTACGCGCTGGTGGGCAATTTCGGGGTGGCGATTATCGGCCTCACGGTCATCGTCCGCGGCATCATGTTCCCGATTGCGCAGAAACAGTTCGCCTCAATGGCCTCGATGAAGGCGATCCAGCCGAAAATGAAGGTCATCCAGGAAAAGCACAAAGACGACCGGCTCAAGCAGCAGCAGGAAATGCAGAAGCTGTTCAAGGAGGAAAAGGTCAATCCGCTCGCTGGTTGCATGCCGCTGATCCTGCAGATCCCGATCTTTTTCGCGCTCTACAAGGTGCTCTACCTCGCCATCGAGATGCGCCATCGCGATTTCCTCTGGATCAAGGACCTTTCCGCGCCCGATCCGGCGACCGTACTCAATCTGTTCGGCCTGCTGCCGTTTACGCCGCCCAGCTTCCTCGCGATCGGCGTGCTGGCGATCCTGCTCGGCGTGACCATGTGGCTGACCTTCAAGCTCAATCCGTCGTCGATGGATCCGGTGCAGCAGCAGGTGTTCAGCATCATGCCCTGGGTGCTGATGTTCATCATGGCACCCTTTGCGGCTGGCCTGCTGCTCTACTGGGTCACCTCGAACATCCTGACGCTGGCGCAGCAGAAATATCTCTATTCGAAGCACCCGCAACTCAAGGCGGCTGCGGAGAAGGAACGGGCGGAAAAGGCCGCCTCTGCCGCCCGGGCAGAGGGCTGATGACCGAGGAAGATGCCGCCGAGCAGGCCGAGCTCGAGCGGCGTGCCACAAGGCTGTTTTCTGGCCGCGTGGACTTCCTGCTGTCAGCCCCGCAGCTCAAGTTCCTGCCCGAACCGACTGTGCCCGAAATCGCCTTCGCCGGCCGATCCAACGTCGGCAAGAGCTCGCTGCTCAACGCGCTCACCGGGCGCAAGGCAATCGCCCGCGCCTCGGTCACCCCGGGCCGCACGCAGGAGCTCAACTTCTTCGAAGTCGGCGATCCCACGCTGTTCCGCCTCGTCGACATGCCCGGCTACGGCTTTGCCAAGGCGCCGGTGAAGGTGGTCGAACGCTGGAAGAATCTCGTCCGTACCTATCTGCGCGGGCGACAGGTCCTCGCGCGCAACCTCGTCCTCGTCGATAGCCGCCACGGTCTGAAGGACGTCGACCGCGAAATGATGAAAATGCTCGACGAGGCCGCCGTCGGCTACCGCGTGGTCCTGACCAAGGCCGACAAGATCAAGGCGAGCGAGCTGGAAAAGACCGTGGCCGCGGTCGAGGCCGAGTCCAGAAAACACGTCGCCGCCTACCCGTACGTTCACGTCACCAGCGCTGAAAAGGGCATGGGCATCGCCAACCTCCGCGCCGCCGTCCTGGCGGATGCGGGCGTCTGACGGGATGCCGTCTCTTCTCCAGCAATGGCGAGGAGCACATCGGCAATTCCGGACCGCCTAGCGCCTTCGCTCCCTGGTGTGAGCAAGGTCTCACCCCGCCCGATCACCGGGCAAATAGCATCGCATCATCCGCAAATGCCTTGAACTCCAGCGCATTGCCGCTCGGGTCGCGCAGGAACATCGTGCGCTGCTCGCCTGCTTCTCCGGCGAAGCGCACGGTCGGCTCGATCACGAAGCGCGTGCCTGCCGCGACCAATCTGTCGGCCAGCGCCTGCCAGTCTCCTGGCATTAGCACCACGCCGAAATGGGGCACGGGGACATCGTGGCCATCGACCGGATTGCTCGCCCGGTCCCCCGTATCGCCGCCCAGATGCGCGACGATTTGGTGGCCGAAGAAGTCGAAATCGATCCACTCGTCCGAGCTGCGGCCTTCGGCGCAGCCCATCACGCCGCCGTAAAAGGCGCGGGCCTCGGCCAGATCGCGGACGGGAAAGGCGAGATGGAAGGGGCGCAAGCTCATGGCTCTTTGCCTAGCGGCTATGGCGCGCGCCGCCTAGCCGCGCACCGTTCATCATCGACAGCGTGGCGATGAACCCCTAACGCCCGCACAGCAGCAGCAAAGGGCGCGCATGAAACTCGTCATCGGGAACAAGAATTATTCGAGCTGGTCGCTGCGCGGCTGGCTCGCGGTCAAGCAGTCGGGGCTTTCGTTCGAGGAAATCGTCGTCCCGCTGTTCGGCGAAAACTGGGAGGCCGACCGGCAGGACGGCCAGATCCGCCCCTCCTCGGGCAAGGTGCCACTGTTGTGGGATGGCGAAACCGTCGTCTGGGACAGCCTCGCCATGCTCGAATATCTGGCCGACAAGGTCGGGCGCGACCGGTTCTGGCCCAAGGACGACACCGCGCGCGGCATGGCGCGTTCGATGGTCGCCGAAATGCATTCCAGCTTCCAGGCGCTGCGCGGCGAATGCCCGATGAACGTGCGCAAGCGCTTCGATGGGTTCGAGCCGAGCGAGGCCTGCAAGGCGGACATCATGCGCATCCTCGGCCTGTGGGCGGAGGCGCGCAGCCGGTTCGGCGGCGGCGGGCCGTTCCTCTTCGGCACGTTCGGCGCGGCGGACATCTTTTTCGCGCCGGTCGTCAGCCGCTTTATCAGCTACCAGATCGCCGTGCCGGGCTTCGCCGCCGCCTACATGCAGGCGGTGTGGGAGCACGACTGGATGCAAGGCTGGATCGAGGCATCGGAACACGAAGAATGGGTTATCGAGCAGTACGAAACCGTTTCCTGACGCTGGTCGCGGCTCTCGCCACGCTGGTTCTCCCCGCGCAGGCGCAGGCATGGGGCTATTACGCGCACACCGTCACCGCCGATATTGCCGAGGCCAACGTCACGCCGCAGACGCGCGCGAAGATAGAGCAGCTGCTGCGCGCTGCCCCGCAGATCGGCACGCCCAATTGCGCCCTCGCCAGCCTGCAGGATGCCAGCGTCTGGCCCGATTGCTTGCGGGGCGAGGGGTGGCGCTGGGGCTATACCTTCGCATGGCATTACCAAACCGAGCCGGTGACCGAGGATTACGACGCGCGCAAGAACTGTTCGGGTGGGGCCTGCGTCTCGGGCCAGATAGAGCGTAACCAACGTATCCTTGCCGACGAGAGCCTGCCCGATAATGTCCGGCTCGAAGCGCTCGCCTTCCTCGTCCATTTCATCGGCGACATCCACATGCCGCTCCATTCTGGCGATCTCGACGATCGCGGCGGCAATGATCGGCAGGCCGATTACGGGATCGTGCCGGGCCT
This sequence comes from Citromicrobium sp., assembly GCA_003248395.1. Classification (GTDB taxonomy): domain Bacteria; phylum Pseudomonadota; class Alphaproteobacteria; order Sphingomonadales; family Sphingomonadaceae; genus Qipengyuania. The sequence goes on along the minus strand of QFNA01000111.1, from coordinate 19,044 downwards.
CAACCTCCATTGGGTGTGGGACGGCCCGCTGGCCGAACGCGCGATCAGCGGCGATCCGCCCGTGGTGCGCCGCTATTCTGCCTCCGAGCGGGCCGAGCTCGCCGGCGGACGGGCGGCGGACTGGGGCCGCGAAAGCTGGCAGATCTCGCGCGACTTCGTTTATCCGGAGAGCTTTGGCTGCAACCCCTGTGCAGGCGATCTGCCGCGCGAGGTCGCGCTGTCACAGGATGTCATCGACCGCGCGCTGCCTGTCGCCCGCCGCCGCGTCTTGCAGGCCGGTCTGCGCATGGCCGACTATCTTGACGCCGCGTTCGCTAACGGCCCGCTCCCGCAGCCCGACGATTCCGCGAAGCCCCGATCACCCTGAGAATGCCGAGGGGCCGCCGATGCCCCGCGCCAAACCGAACGTCACGCAGTCCGCTTCGTCGGATACCGCGTCCCGTCCTTGCGCGCATAGCCTTGCGCATCGAACACCATGTCGATGTCGGGATATTCGCCCGAATCCGCTGCGCTGTCGCCGCCACTGATCGCCACGAACACGCACGGCCTGTCCGTCCTGTTGTGCAGTCGGTGCCCATTTTCGACGCCTGCTGCCCAGGCCAGCACGTCACCGGGCCGCACCACCGTCTCGCCCTCGTCCTCGATCAGTACCGCCTCGCCTTCCAGCATCACCACCAGCTCGTCCTCGACCCGGTGCCAGTGCCGCTGCGAGGAAAAGGCACCCGGCTCCAGCGTCACATGCGATGCGCCCAGCCTGGTCAGCCCGGCCGCCGGGGCCAGCCGGCGATACCAGCGCCCCTCCACCTCGGCATCATAGGGTCCGGGATAGCCGGTCGCATTGGTGCGGGGGATGGCGTCGAGATCGAGCTTGGGCATTGTCGGGCACTCCTGCTAGCGGGTGCAGAATGACTCAGGTTCTCGACTACGCCAAGCGATTGATGGCCGAAGGGAGCGATGAGGAGCCGGTCGAGAACCTCTTTGCCATTCGCCGCGGTCCGGCAGGCTCGCGCCATTTCGCCTTTGCCGGACACGTCGACGTCGTGCCGCCGGGCGAGGGCTGGGCGTCGGACGCCTTCGCGCCGGAAATTCGCGGCGACCTGCTTTACGGGCGTGGGGCGGTGGACATGAAAGGCGCGGTTGCGTGCATGGCGGCAGCTGTGGCGGAGATTCCGACCGAGGCAGGAACGCTCAGCTTCATCATCACCGGGGACGAGGAAGGCCCGGCGATCAACGGCACGCGCAAACTCATCGATTTCATGCGGGAAAACGGGCACCAGCCCGATGTCTGCCTGGTCGGAGAGCCGACCTCGGTCAAGCGCCTCGGCGACATGATGAAGATCGGCCGCCGCGGCTCGGTCAACATCTGGCTGGAGGTCGACGGCACGCAGGGCCACGTCGCCTATCCGCACCTTGCCGACAACCCCATTCCGCGGCTCGTCGCCATCCTTGCCGAACTCGACGCTCTGGTCCTCGACGAAGGCACCGACTGGTTCCAGCCAAGCAATCTGGAAATCACCGAAATCGCCATCCCGAACCGCGCGCATAACGTCATTCCGGCCAGCGCCAAGGCAAGAATATCCATTCGCTTCAACGACAGGCATTCGGGTGCCTCGCTGTCGGAAAAGGTCGGTGAGATAGCCGAAAAGCATGGCGGCAGGGCAGTCCCGGTGATCAGCGGAGAGCCCTTCCTGACCCCGCCCGGCACTTTCAGCGCGATCATTGCCGCCGCGGTCAAGGCCGAAACCGGCCTCAATCCAGAGCCTTCGACCACCGGCGGCACGTCCGACGCGCGGTTCCTGCGTGCCGTCTGTCCGGTGATCGAATTCGGCCTGTGCAACGCCACCATGCACAAGACCGACGAGGCGGTTGCGGTGGCCGATCTGGAAGTTCTATCGAAAATCTACGCGCGGATTGCTAGGGCGGCTCTGGCGCAGGAATAAATATCGCCGCGGGACACGCGACGGCGACAAAGAGGGATTGAGGATTTGCTGAGGACCTGGTTCGAAATTCCGCTGTGGCAGCGCGTCATCACCGCGCTCATCCTCGGTGTGCTCACCGGCTGGGCCTGGGGACCCGAAGCCGAAAGCATCAAGTGGATCGGCGATTTTTTCATCAAGGCGATCAAGATGCTGGTCGTTCCGCTGATCTTCTTCAGCCTCGTTTCCGGCGTTGCTGCCATCGGCGACCTTCGCAAGCTGGGCGCGGTCGGTGGGCGGGCGATGCTGCTCTTCGTCGTGACCGGACAGATCGCCGTATGGTTGGGCCTCGCGTTGGGCACTTTCGTCGCGCCGGGCAGCGGCGTCGACACCTCGGCGATCGAGATGGGCGAAACGCCCGAACCCAATCCCACGACCGCAGTCGACATGATCCTCTCGATCGTGCCTGAAAGCCCGGTGCAGGTCATGGCCGATGTCGCGGTCCTGCCGCTGATCGTCTTCAGCCTGCTGATCGGTATCGGCATCCTGATGGCGAAGGAAGAGGGCACGCCCGTCCAGAAGGTTTTCGATAGCGGCGCGGTGATCATGCAGAAAGTCACCATGATCGTAATGGAACTCACACCCTTCGGCGTCTTCGCGCTGATGGCCTGGGTTGCGGGCACGCTGGGTTTCGACGCGCTGGTGGCGCTGTCGAAACTCGTGGCGCTCAACTATGCCGGCTGCCTGCTCATTATCTTCGTGATGTATTCGGCGATGATAAGGTTTCTCGCAAAACTGCCGGTGCGCGACTTCCTCCGCGGCATCATCGACGCGATGGCGGTCAGCATAAGCCCCAGCGTATCGAGTTTTGTCATCAGCCTCGGCGCGACGATCAACATGAACGGCACGGCGATGTATCTCGGCCTCGCCACGCTGTTCGGCGCGCAGATCTTCGGCGTCGATTTGACGCTTGGCCAGTATTTCCTGATCTCGATCCTCGCCACCCTCGGCGCGGTGGGCGCGGCGGGTATCCCTGGCGCGGGCCTCATCATGATGGCGCTGGTCTTCGGCGCGGTCGGCGTGCCGCTGGAAACCATCGCCTTCGTCGCCGGTGTCGACCGGATCATGGACATGATGCGCACCACGACCAACGTCAGCGGCGATGCGGCAGTCGCGACTACGGTGGCGGTGATGACCGGCGAGATCGACCGCGCGGAGATGGTTTCGGCGGACGATGTTTAATGCTGCCAGCGCTCATTGATCGCCTTTAGGTGGACATGAGACACTGCATTTCGCTCAACGTCATCGACCAATATCGCTAAAAGATTGCTTTGGGCGATTTTAGCCGCCTCGACCACCGCTCGCCACTTTCGATCGGCTAAGATGGATGAATGATCGTAATCATCCGTGGGCGAATTGTAGGCGTCGGCTAGCGCATGAAACTCTGCGATTGCTTCAAACTCATCTTGGGTCAACCACGCGTCGCGAACAACTCGTTCAGCGTGTAAATCTGAAAGAAAGAGGTCATCAAAATAGGAGCACATGTACTCGACAAATGACCAGTGGGGATTCGTGTTGTTGCGGTCGAGCCACATTTTTTCCTGAGTTCTCAAATCGGCGAATTCAGCGATACTAGAAAGCCAACGCAGCCGCCAATTCCGGCGAATTTCACTTTCCTCGTCCATCACGCGCGCCCATTCGGCTTCTCCAGCACCTTCTTCCGGTAGCTGCATAAATCGACCACCTTGCACCGCCAGCACTCCGGCGTCCTCGCCTTGCAGATATAGCGGCCATGCAGGATCAGCCAGTGATGCGCGCCGAGGCGGAAGGGCTGGGGCACGCGCTTTTCCAGCTTCGGCTCGACCTGTTCGGGCGTCTTGCCCCTGGCGAGGCCGGTGCGATTTCCCACACGCAGGATATGCGTGTCGACCGCGAAGGTCTCCTGCCCGAACCAGCAATTGAGCACGACATTGGCGGTCTTGCGGCCCACGCCGGGAAGCCGCACGAGGTCCTCGCGCGTGTCGGGCACCTCGCCGCCATAGTCGTCGACGAGCAATTGGCTCAGCGCGATCACGTTTTTGGCCTTGGAATTGAACAGGCCGATGGTCTTGATGTGCTCTTTCAGCCCCTCCTCGCCCAGCGCGAGCATCTGTTCCGGCGTTTCGACTTCGCGAAACAGCGCACGCGTGGCCTTGTTTACGCCGACATCGGTCGCCTGCGCCGATAGCGCCACCGCGACCACCAACTGGTAGCAATTGCCGAATTCCAGCTCGGTCTCGGGCGAGGGATTGTCTTCGGCTAACCGGCGGAAGAACTCGAAAATCTGATCGCGGGTCACGGCTTACAGGCCAAGCACATTATCCATCGCATATCGGCCGGGCTCGCGTCCGATCAGCCATTCGGCGGCCTTGAGCGCACCGCGCGCGAAAATGGCACGGTTCTCTGCAGAATGCGAAAGCGTCAGCCGTTCTTCTTCGCCTGCCAGGATCACGCTGTGCTCGCCCGCCACCGTGCCGCCGCGCAGCGACGCGAAGCCAATCGCACCCTCGCGCCGGGCTCGCGCCTCCCTGTCGCGCCAGTTCTCGCGCCTTTCTGCAAGCGCGATACCGCGCGCATCGGCTGCCGCCTCGCCCAGCAGGAGTGCGGTACCGCTCGGCGCGTCGACCTTGCGGCGGTGATGCATCTCGACGATTTCGATGTCCCAATCGGGGCCAAGCTTCGCCGACGCTTCGCGCACCAGATGCGCAAGCAGGGTAACGCCCAGCGAAGTGTTCCCGGTCTGGAGAATGGGCACGGCACGCGCGGCATTGTCGATTGCTTCGTGATGTGATGGATCGAGCCCCGTGGTGCCGATCACGATCGGGATGCCTGCGCCGATGGCGGCATGGAGATTGCCGTCGAGCGCGGCCGGCGCCGAGAAGTCGACCAGTACGTCGCTGGCGTCGGCAAGCGAGGCCGGATCACCGCCCCGGTCGATTCCCCCCGCCAGCGCGTGCCCGCTCGCCTCGATCACGGTGATGAGGGCATACCCCATGGCGCCGTCGCTGCCGATAATGCCGATCCGCGCCATTCGCGCTCCTCTGTCCGATGCGTCGCCGGGCAGCCTTTGAACTGCCTCGATCCTTCGCTACTTGAAAGCAATGGCCGAGATACGCAACATCGTGGTCCTGACCGGAGCAGGGATTTCCGCGGAAAGCGGCGTCGATACCTTCCGCTCCGCCGGTGGGTTGTGGGAACAGCACCGGGTCGAAGACGTCGCCACCCCCGAAGGTTTCGCGCGCGATCCAGCGTTGGTGCAGGGGTTTTACGATGCGCGCCGAGCCGCTGTGCAGCAGGTCGAGCCGAACGCAGCGCACGAGGCACTCGCCCGGCTTGATCGTGAATGGGCCGGAGAGCTGCTCATCGTCACGCAGAATGTCGACGACCTCCATGAACGTGCCGGGGCGACGCGCGTCCTTCACATGCATGGTGAATTGCTGAGCGCGCTATGCGTAGCCTGCGAGAGCCGGCATCGCTGGGCTGCGCCGCTTACCGACCGGCCCGCCTGTCCGCATTGTGACCGGCAGGCATTGCGTCCCGACGTCGTCTGGTTCGGCGAAATGCCTTATGAGATGGACCGGATTTATTCTGCTCTGCGTGCTGCCGACCTGTTCGTTTCGATCGGCACCTCCGGCGCGGTCTCTCCTGCGGCAGGTTTCGTCAGGGACGCCCGTGAACTCGGGGCGGCAACGCTCGAACTCAATCTCGAACGCAGCGAAGGGTAGCACTGGTTCGACGAATCGCGCCAGGGAAGGGCGGGCGAGCTTGTGCCGGCGTGGGTCGACGAGATCCTAGCGCGGTGAACCGCACGCCTTGCATGCGCTGTCCTTGGCAATGGCAAAACTGCGCATGCCGGGCGCCAGCCCATCGAGTAAATGGACTTGCCCCCAATTGATTGGGCCGAGATTGCCGACCCCATCGAGCAGTACGCGCACAGCTTGCAATGCTGCGAAGGTGGCGACCCATCCCGCCATCGCGCCGAGCATTCCGTCATCAGCACAGCTGTCGCAATCCTCTGTATCGAACGCGTCGCCGACGAAGCAGCGATAACAGGCCTCGCCCGGCATATGCCCGGCAAAGGCACCGACCTGGCCTTGGAAACGCCCTACTGCTGCCGAGAGCAGGGGCACCCGGATGCGCCGGTCGCTGATCGCGACATCCAGAGCCGGGTCGAAACCCGTCACCCAGCGTTTGGCGACCACGGCCTTGCCGTGCCCGATGTCGCGCGTGTTGAACAATGTCTGGCGCTGGAGGTTGCTCGCTTCGACCCTGTCGTCATCGACCAGCGTCAGCCTGCCGATGCCGGCCGCAGCAATATATTGCAGCGCAGGCGATCCGATCCCGCCGAGCCCCACGAGCACGAGGTGCTTGCCGGCCAGCGCCACCTGCCCCGCGCCGCCGATTTCGGGCAGCACGATATGGCGGGCGAATCGGTCGAGCCGGTCTTCTGGAAGGATCATGGGGCGTCGGACAGGTCGGGATGCCCGGCAGGTCGCTCCTTGCGAAACCCGCTCATGCCCATCCACCACATCAGCGCGATCGTCACGCCTTTGGCGGGATGGATAATTGCGACCGCCATGACGAAGGACACGGGCAGCCCGGCCCCCGCCACGAGCCAGGCGGACAGGCCCAGATCGAGCAGCATCCAGATCAGGATCGGAGCCATCACGTGGCCGGTCACGAAGATGGAGACGTAGGCCGGAAAGTCGTCGGCGCGCTGGCTCGACCAGTCTTGCGAACAGGCGCTGCACCGATCCACCGGCTTCAGCCATTTGCGAAACAGCGGCGCTTCGCCGCAACGCGGACAATGTCCGCGAATTCCGCGCAGTGCCGCCTCGAGGAAACTATGCGGCAGCGTTACGGTTGAAGGTGCTGTCTCTGCGGGACCGGTCATGCCCTGCATCTAGGCAAAGGTGGGCCGACGGGCAATTGCCGATTGGCCACGCTCGCTTGCGTGAGGTGCAACGACAGGGGCGCGGTGCGTCAGCTTTCCAACTGACGCAGCAGGCTGCGCACGTCGCCGTCCATATCGGCATCGCGCTGGCGCAAATCCTCGATCAGCCGCACTGCGTGGATGACGGTGCTGTGATCGCGTCCGCCGAACTTGCGCCCGATTTCGGGATAGCTGCGGGGGGTGAGCACCTTGGACAGATACATCGCCACCTGCCGCGGGCGGACTACGGCACGCGCGCGTCGCTTGCTGCTCATTTCACTGCGATCGATCCGGTAGAACTGGCACACGGTCCGCTGGATTTCGTCGATCGTGATCCGGCGGCGGTTTGCCGAAAGGATATCGGTCAGCTGTTCTTCTGCGAGCTGGAGCGACACTTCCTGTCCCGTCAGCTGCGCATAGGCGATCAGCTTGTTCAGCCCGCCGACGAGTTCGCGGACATTGCGCGTAATCGTCCGGGCAAGGAAATCTAGCACGTCCTCGGGGACGGCAAGCGGTGCGAACTTGGTCAGCTTCGAATGCAGGATTTTCTTGCGCAATTCGATATCGGCGGGCTGTATGTCTGCCACCAGGCCCATCGACAGCCGGCTGAGCAGCCGCGGTTCAACGCCGTCGAGCGCCTGCGGTGCGCGGTCCGCGGCGAAGACGAGGCGCTTACCTTCGGCCAGCAGCGCATCGATTGTATACAGCAGTTCTTCCTGCGCCGAGGCCTTGCCGATGATGAACTGTATGTCGTCGACCAAAAGGAGGTCGAAACTCCGCAGCCGCGCCTTGAATTCGATCATGCGGTTGGCTTTGAGCGCCTGCACGAATTCGACCATGAAGCGTTCGGCGCTGCAGTAGAAAATCCGGCTGCGGCTATGCGCCTGCAGAAACGCATGCCCGATGGCGTGCAGCAGATGGGTCTTGCCCTGGCCTGTCGCGGCCTTGAGATAGAGCGGGCTGAACTGCGGCTTCTCCGTCGCCGCCATGCGCTGCGCGGCGTTGAACGCCAGCACATTGGCCTCGCCGGTGATGAAAGCGGCAAAAGTCAGCGAAGCGTCGAGTCCGACGCTCGAGGTAAAGCCAGTATCGCCAATCGTGTCGGCACCGATCGCCATCATTGAATGGTCGCCGTCATTCGCCGCGCGGCGGCCGTCCGAATGGAGTCGCAAATCGGCGACCTGGCGTCGGCCCGGATGCACCGAAATATTGACGCGGCGCACTTCACTGCGGGCGATCTTCCAGGCCAGGCTCAGCCGGTCGGCGAAGCGGTCCTTGACCCAGTTGGCACTGAATTCGGTCGGCAGAAACAGGTCGAGCGTGCCAGTCTGCGCATCGATCCTGCCCAGTTGGATCGGCTTGATCCACTGGCTGTGCAATTGGTGTCCGAGATCCTTTCGCAGTCCCTGGCTGATATCGGCCCAGTCTGCCGCCAGGTTCACCGCTTCCAGATCTTCCATCTCGTTACCGACTTTCTTCTTGCCCGCAATTTCGCCCGACTTGGCCATCCGTATTCCAACCCCCAATATCGGGCCGACCCGCCCGTCTGCTCACTATTGCACGGGGCGCAGATACAGCGCTGCCTTGCCCGGAATCACACGGTTTCCGGGGGCGATCCCCTTGTGCCATCGATGTGGAAGCCCGGGCTGTCCCCCCCGGGCAATGACCATTGTGTAGGCAGCGGCGGCATTGAGTCGCAAGGGGGATAACTGCAAAAAAACGGAAATAAACTTGTTGACTCAGCGAAGCCCGCAGACCGCCGTTCAACCCCCTGTATTTCCGCCGATCATCTGCAAAGTCCCGATGCGAATCGCGGAAAAAGCGTGACTTGCATTACGTCGCGGTTACGGTTCGGTGACCGAAGTCCGTCCCGATACGATACGCAAATGCGAAAGGGGCCGGGACCCGATTGGTCCCGACCCCTTTTCGAATTGCGTAACGCGCCTCGGCGCGGCGAATCAGAGAGCGGCGACTCGCTTCGACAGCCGGCTCATTTTCCGCGATGCCGTGTTCTTGTGCATCACGCCGCGTGCAACGCCGCGGGCCATTTCGGGCTGTGCACTTTGCAAAGCACTCTTGGCCGCTTCCTTGTCGCCACCTTCGATGGCCAGTTCGACCTTCTTCACGAAGTTGCGGATACGGCTCATGCGCGCACCGTTGACTTCGGCGCGGCGGTTGTTGCGACGGATGCGCTTCTTGGCTTGCGGCGTGTTTGCCATAGGGTTCTCTAAATCTGTCCTAGCTCTGGAGCCGCGCGAAAGAGCGGCGCAAATTCAAATCGGTCGTGTCGAAAGTCGGCGGTTTCCCGCCAGAAAGCGGCGCACTTAGCCACTGGTCTGCGAATCGTCAAGCGAAAGGCGGAACCGTGGGCATCGCTCCCTGTTGCACCTATATGCGCAGCCATAACCGAAAGGACAAGGCGTGACCGACAAGCTCGAATGCACTGAAGCCGAATGGCGCGAACGGCTCTCGCCAGAACAGTATCACGTCATGCGCGAGAAGGGTACCGAGCGTGCGTTCACGGGCAAGTATGACAAGAACAAGCAGTCAGGCGAATATCACTGCGCCGCATGCGGCCAGCGGCTGTTCGATAGCGACACGAAATACGACAGCGGCTCGGGCTGGCCGAGCTTTACAGAACCGGCAGATGGTGACGTGGTCGTCGAACATCGCGATGTCTCTCATGGCATGATCCGCACCGAAGTCACCTGCTCGCGCTGTGCAAGCCATCTCGGTCACGTGTTCCCCGACGGACCTGGCGAGAGCGGATTGCGCTATTGCATCAACTCCGCCGCGCTTGCCTTCGAACCGGAGGATTAATCAACCGCGCCCCTTTGCGCCGCGTTCACCTGTCGTTACGGCTCGCCATGAAAGATGCCGGCCGCTAACGAAGGTTCGATGCGACGCATGAAGGGTTCTGCCCAGAATGGATAAACGAGGCAGCCGCCGCAGCCAGGCGAGCCGCGGGAGAAGCGCCCGCCGGTCGGCTGCGGGAGGCGGATCGCAACCTTCGGGCTTTGCCAAATGGATGCAGCGCATCATCCTTTGGGGCGGGGCGCTCGCGCTTCTCGCGGTCATTTTCTTGGGAATCGCGGTTGCCTTCGCGGCGCGGTCGCTGCCGAGCTTCTACCAGCTGAAGGCGACACAGAACGCCCAAACGATCGTTGTGCGTGCCCGCGACGGTTCGGAAATCGTCGAACTCGGACCTAGCTACGGCAAATGGCTCGCCTCGGATGAAATTCCGCAAGTCATGAAGGACGCGATGATATCGGTCGAGGACCGGCGCTACTACTCGCATCCGGGCATCGACCCCTATGGTCTCGCGCGTGCCCTCTACGTCGCCGGGACGGGCGACGGGCGCATCGCCGCGACTTCGACCATAACGCAGCAGCTCGCACGCAATGTCTTCCTCAATTCGAACCGGTCGCTCGATCGCAAACTGCGCGAAGGCGTGCTGGCGCTGGCGCTAGAATGGAAATTCTCCAAGGAACAGATTCTCGAGCTTTATCTGAACAAGGTCTATTTTGGTGGTGGGGCCTACGGCGTCGATTCGGCCAGCCGCAAGTTCTTCAGCCATCCAGCGACCGATCTTTCGACTGCCGAGGCGGCGATTATTGCCGGGCTGGTCAAGGCGCCGAGCCGCTATTCCCCGACAGCTGATGTCGATGCGGCCGTTGCGCGCGCCAGTGTGGTTTTGCGGTTGATGCGAGAACAGGGCCGGATCAGCGCGAGTCAGGCGAATGTCGATGTCTCCGCGGTCAAGCTCAAGCAAGAGAGCGGCCAGAACTCGGTCCGCTACTTTACCGACTGGGCGCTGCCACAACTCGATCTGCTGCTGCCCGAGACATTCGAACCGATCGAAGTCTGGACGACGCTTGACGTCGGCATGCAGCGTGCAGCCACTGCGGCTATCAAGGGCAATGTGCCCGGCGGATCGCAGGGTGCCCTCGTTAGTCTCGATCGCGACGGTGCTATCCTCGCTCTCGTCGGCGGCACCGATTACGTCGAAACCAATTACAACCGCGCGACCAATGCGTTGCGCCAGCCGGGGTCGAGCTGGAAACTCTTCGTCTATCTGGCCGCGATAGAGGCCGGCTACACGCCAGAGGATCGGGTCGTCGATACGCCGGTCAGCATGGGCGGATGGTCGCCGCGCAATTCCAACGGTCGCAATATCGGCGAAACCAATCTGCGCACCGCCTTCGCCTATTCGATCAACACGGTTGCCGCGCAGCTGGGTAATGAAGTCGGTTTCGGCCAGGTCGCGTCGATGGCACGCAGGTTCGGCGTGACGACGCCGATCAATACCTATCCCGCCATGGTCCTGGGATCGAACGAGGTGCGGCTGATCGACATGACGCGCGCCTTTGCCGGCGTGTCGTCCGGAGGGATGTCAGTCGAACCCTATGGCATCGTCAAGGTGACCACGACCGATGGTGAATTGCTTTACCAGCACGAACGCGCTCGGCAGACGCAGTTGATCCCCGATCACGTGGCGGCTGGCATCACCGATCTGCTGCAGGCGGCGGTGCAGACCGGTACGGGGCGCGCGGCGCAGATTGGCAGGCCGGTCGCGGGAAAGACCGGTACGACCAGCTCGAACAAGGATGGATATTTCGTCGGCTTTTCCAGCGGCATCACCACCGGCGTATGGATGGGACGCGACGACAACCGGGCCGTCGGCGGCTTGCAGGGCGGGCGCGCACCCGCGCAGGCTTTTGCCGCCTTCATGCGCTATGCGGTGAAGGATCGCCCAGTCGAGGAATTCGAGACCGAACTCGAGTTGCCCGAATGGCAGATGGAGGAAGAGGACGAGTATTTCTTCGGCGATCCCGACGACTATTATTACATCGACGAGCAGGGCAATCTGATCGAGCCGGGGACGTCGCAGCCTGCCGATGGTGAGGTCCCCTTCCCGGTGGATGGAGAGCGCGTTCCGGCACAGGATGCAACGCGCCCGCGCGTTCCCGCTCAGCCAGGGCGTCGTGTCCCGCCGCAACAGCCGCAGCCGGGCCAGGATCGCGGAGAGGATGGCGCGCCGCAAGCAATCGGGGACGATTTCCTCGACCGCGCCACTGGGCGTGCACAGCCTGGCCCCACACCCACTGCGTCACCACAACAATAAAAAACCCTCCCGGATTATTGTCCGGGAGGGTCCCTTGTTTGGTGTGTAGAATGCGGTCAGTCGTTCAAGCGAACGGCGACATAGGCGGGCGGACGTCCACGCCGCTGCACCCGCAACAACACTGCATCGCGATTGGCTGCGGTCGCACTGCGGACGATATTTTCCAGATCTGGCACACCCGCGACTGCACGGTAATTCGCGGTCAGGATAATATCGCCGCGGCGAAGTCCCTTGCGCGCCGCATCCGAATTCGGATCGACCGCCGCGACGACGAGCCCTCGGGTATCGGCGCTTGTGCCGAGCTGGCGCGCTATCTGCGCATTGAGCGGCAGGAGCTGGAGCCCGAGCTGATTCTGGATCAGCTCGTTCTCGCTCGGTGCCATTTCCTCGTCTTCTGGTTCGGCATCGGGATCGAACATCTGGCTCTGGCGCAGCTCTTCGTCGCTCGGGCGGCGACCGACGGTAATGTTCAGATTGCGGCGCTCGCCATTCCGGAGGACCTCGAGCGGAATAGTCGTTCCCGGCTCGATATTCGCGACGAGATAGGACAGGGTCTGCTCACTCGTGACATCCCTGCCGTTGACCTTGAGCACGATATCTCCGGCTTCCAGTCCTGCCTGTTCTGCAGGCTGTCCGGGCTGCACACCCTGGACGAGTTCACCACGATCCGCGTTCGATTGCCTCGCCGCGACGCAATTGCTCGATGATCGGGGCAGCGGTTTCGGCCGGAATGGCGAAACCGATGCCCACGCTCCCGCCCGACGGCGAGAAGATGGCATTGTTGATGCCGATTACGTTGCCCTGCATGTCGAACAGCGGGCCGCCCGAATTGCCACGATTGATTGCGGCATCGGTCTGGATATAGCGGTCGTAGGCGCCCGTCCCGGTATTGCGCAGCACGCTCGACACGATACCGCTTGTCACTGTCCCGCCCAGGCCAAACGGATTTCCGATGGCCACGACCCAGTCGCCGACGCGGGCTTGGCTCGAATCGCCGAAGTTCACGAAGGGGAAATCGCTGCGACCGGCGATCTTGAGGACCGCGAGGTCCGATTGCGGGTCGGTGCCGACCATTTCGGCTTCATATTCGGTACCATCGGGCATCGTCACCGTGATCTCTTCCACGGTTCCGCGGCTGGTCGGGCTGACCACATGGTTGTTGGTGACCACATAACCGTCGGCGGAGATGATGAAGCCCGAACCGAGCGACTGGCCTTCGCGATACTGCGGCTGTTGCTGGCCACCGTTACGACGGTTGAAAAGTTCTTCGAACGGCGTGCCTTCGAACGGGTTGCCGCCCTGCTGCACTTCGACTCGCTGGCGAGTCGAAATATTGACCACCGCGGGCTGCAATTGGGCGGTCAGATCGGCAAAACTTTCGGGCGCACCCGCACGCGGGACGACCCGCGCCATCTGCGCGTCGTCGTTCTGTGCCACCTGTGCGCCGGCCGGAAATCCGGCAAGCGAGAGGGCGGCGCCTCCGGCCAGGAGAGCGGCGGTTACGGAATAGGCATATCGCACTGGCTTCACGTCCTTCTAATCCTCTTCGACTGTTTGCGGGGCCGCGCGCCGGACCCTAAGGGGCTTACGCGGGACTCGCCTCATGGTGCCCGGCACACTGCGCCGCAGGACTTAACCCGGTTTGAACGGACGGCGAACCGCTCGATGAACGGTCAACGTCGCCCGCGGAACTGCCGCAAATACTCATTGTCCGGCGACAGAATAATGCTGCTCTGCGCATCGCCATTTTCTTTCGCGAACGTCGCATCATAGCTCTGCATGGCGCGATAGAAGTCGTAGAACTGCGGATCCTTGCCGAAGGCATCGGCATAGATACGCGCGCTTTCAGCATCGGCATCGGCGCGGATGATCCGCGCATCGCGGCTACCTTGCGCGCGGATAGTGCGCGCTTCGCGTTCGCGGTCGGTTTCCATGCGCTGGAACGCCGATTGAAGCGGCGCGCCGTCGGGAAGATCTGTGCGCTTGATCTTCACATCGATCACTTCCGCACCATACTGGCGTGCCTGCCGGTTGAGGTTCTCGCGTACATTGGCGAGCGCCGTGCCGCGCTCGGCGGTCAACATCGCCTGAAACGTGCGTCGGCCGAGTTCCTGACGCAGCACCGAATTAAGGATCGGCTCGAGCGCGGTGCGGACCCCATCGGTCGTGCCCGCACGCTGCACCATGCGGACCGGATCGGTGATACGGAACCGTGCATAGGCATTTACGAGCAGGCGCTGCTGGTCGTTCGACAAGACTTCCTCGTCGGTCATTTCCAGATCGAGCAGGCGCTTCTCGATACGGTCGACTGATTCGGCAAACGGAATGCGGAAGTACAGGCCGGCCTTGCTCTCGCCATCGGGCGTGTTAACCGTGCGCACCGGGTTACCCGTCCGCACGATTACGACCTGCTTCTCCTCCGGCACGATATAGGCGCTGGAGAAGAAGGCAATGGCCGCGATGCCCAGCGCGAGCAGCGCGCCGCGGTGATTTTCCCAAACGCGGCTCACGTTACTGGCCCTCCGGTGCGGTGACGGTGGCGGCCGGCGGCGATTGCTGCGCGCGGCGCCTGATTTCCGGCAGCGGCAAATAGGGCGTCACACCTTCTGCCTCGATGATAGTCTTGTCGGTCTGGCTGAGGACACGCTCCATGGTCTCATAATATAGCCGCTGGCGAGTCACCTCGGGCGCGAGGCGATATTCCTCGTAAACCTTGTCGAAGGCCTCGGCCTCGCCCTGTGCCTGTGCCAGTACTTGTTGCGCGTAGCCGCGTGCCTGGTTCCGGGCTGCATCGGCGTTCTGCTCGGCGACCGACACGTCCCTGAAGGCATCGACCACCTCGGCAGGCGGATCGGCCTTGTCGATTTCGACGCCTAGTATCTCGATCCCCGCTTGATATCCGTCGAGCGCGCGCTGCATGCGCTCGCGCACCGCCTGCTCGATCTCAGCACGGCCCTGTCCCGAGAACGTTTCGTCGAGAGTCTTCTCGGCGACTTCGGCGCGGACCGCCGCTTCGGCAACTTCGCTTACGGTCTCGATGGGTTCGGCGAGGCGGAACTTATAATTCTCGAGGCTCTTGATGTTCCAGCGCACGATGTAGCTCAGATCGACGAGGTTCTGGTCGCCTGTCAGGATCAGTTTCGCCTGCTGGTCGGTTTCGGGAATGCGGAGCGCACGTACCCCCTGAACGTCTTCGACGTCGACCGTTTCGATGGGGAAGGGCGCGGAAATCTGCAGCCCCGAGTCCATCGTGCGAGTGTAATTGCCTAGCGTCTTCACGACCGCCTTTTCCTGCGGATCGATCAAATGGACACTGGTCGCCAGCACGCCGAGCAGCACGAAGCCCGCCACCGCGACGGGAAACCAGCTCTTGCCGCCGGGGCGCTGAGGCATGCGGAAATTGGGGCCTCCGGGGCCGCCACCGCTACGACGTGGCCCTTCCGGCCCACGGTTCTTGAAAATATCCTCGATATTCGGGCCACGCCGACCCTGACTGGGGCCACCTGTTCCGGGCGGCAACCAAGGATTGCGTGGGCCCTTCGGCTTGTCTGTCTTGGGCGGTTCGTTCTCGCCCGAACTTTCCGGCTCGTCATCCCCCGACCCGCCGGAGCCCCAGGGGTTTTTACCGCCAGCCATCGCGAGGCCGATCCTCCGTCCAATCCCGTCAAACAGTTTCATATGTTTCTTATAGGGTGCCTTGACCGGAAAAACAGGGGTTGCCGCGCGCTTTTCGATGCTACAGCAGCGCGCAGCATGAATGGCAGCGATCTCAAGTCCAGTCTTCCGGAAACGCTCGGCGCACGCGTCACGGGTGAAGCGCTGAAGGAACGGCGCGCAACCATCGTGTTCGATGCCGCCGGTCTCGATCCGGCCGGGCGCGCCGATGCGGAGGCCGTCGTCACCGATGCGCTGATGGCGCGCAGCGATGTCGACGATGTGCGCGTGGTGATGACGGCAGAACGCAAGGGGCCGCTCATAATCGCGGTTGGGTCGGGCAAGGGCGGCGTCGGCAAATCGACCCTTACCGCCAATCTCGCCATTGCGCTGGCACGGCGCGGAACAAGGGTCGGGCTGGTCGATGCGGATATCTACGGCCCTTCGCAACCGGTCATTTTCGGCAATCAGGGGGCAAAGCCCACGGTGATCGACGAAAAGCTCGTGCCCCTATCCAGCGAATTCGGCGTTTCGCTTCTTTCGATGGGTCATCTCGTCGCCCCGGGCAAGGCACTGGCATGGCGCGGCCCGATGGCGAGCGGCGCTCTCGGCCAGCTGTTCGATGCCGATTGGGTCGATACCGAGGTCCTGCTGGTAGACCTGCCGCCGGGAACCGGCGACGTGCAATTGACCATGGTCCAGAAATTCAAGCCTGCCGGGGCAATCCTGGTTTCCACGCCGCAGGATCTCGCACTGATCGATGCGGCGCGCGCAGGGCAGCTATTCGATGCGGCCAAGGTCCCCGTGATCGGGCTGGTGGAAAACATGTCCGGCTATGCCTGCCCGCATTGCGGCGAAATTTCCGACCCGTTCGGCGCCGGCGGGGTAGAGGATGCGGCGGCGCGGCTGGACCTGCCGTTTCTCGGGCGGATCCCGCTCGAACTCGCGATCCGCCAGGGCAGCGATACCGGCCGCCCGCCCGCTGCAGGCGATGGCGACCTCGCTGAACCCTTCTTCCGTATTGCCGACAGGCTTGGCGAATGGCTCTCTTCGAGAGGTTGAGCGGACTGGACCTATCGCGCCGTAAGGTGATGCTCGGCGCGGCGGCGGCAGGCGGGTTGCTCGTCGCATGGTCGTTCTGGCCGCGCAATTATCGCAGTCCGCTGATCGCGGCGGATAAGGAGGCGCAATTCGGCGGTTGGCTCAAGATCGCTCGCGACGGCGTGGTCAGCGTCGCCGTGCCCCAGCTCGAAATGGGGCAGGGCGTTGGCACGTTGCTGGCGCAAGTTGCGGCGGTCGAACTTGGAGCGGACTGGCGGCAGGTCGGGTTGGAGCCTGTCCCGCCGTCGGGCTTCTTCGCCAATCTGCCGCTGGCAGCCGAATGGGCGCCACTGTGGTCGAACGTGCCAGCGCTCGCGGGCGATGCCGACGACTGGCTGGTCGAACGCTTTGCCCGCAGCAGCGATTTCGATGCGACCGCTGGCGGGACCAGCCTTGCCGCTTTCGAGCTTCCGTTGCGTATGGCTGCGGCCAGCGCGCGCGACATGCTGGTCCGCACCGCCGCTGCCCGTTGGGACGTTGCACCCGAAGAATGCGATGCCGATGCCGGCTTCGTTGTCCAAGGCAGCAAGCGTTTCCCTTTCGGCGCGCTCGTCGATGATGCCGCGGCTCTCGAGCCGCCGGATCCGGCACCGCTCCGCCCCGCGCCTGCATCCGAACAGCCGCTGCCCGGGGAAGCCGATGCCTCGACAGCCTTCCCGCGCATCGATCTGCCGTCGAAGGTCGATGGCTCACATGTCTTTGCCGCAGACGTGCGCCTGCCAGGCATGCTTTATGCCTCGATCCGCCGAGGGCCGATCGGCTTGCCGGAGCTCTTCCGTTTCGACGAAAAGGCGACGGCCGGGATGGACGGGCTCGTCGGCGTGGTGAAATCGCAGCGCTGGCTCGCGGCTGTCGCGACCAGCTGGTGGATTGCCGATCGCGCGCTCGCCAGAATGCGCCCCCACTTTAACGGCCCCGGTGGACTTGAACAGTCCGCGCTCGAACGCGCTTTGGGCAGCGCCGTCGAACTGTCGGCCGAAACGGCGGAGCGGCTCATGACCGTGGGCGAACCCGACAGCATGCTCGCCCAGCCCGCCATTTCGCGCAGCTATTCGGTCGCGCCAGCCCTGCACGCTTCGCTCGAAACTGCCAGCGCGACGGCTTGGCTCCGCGATGGGCGGCTCGAACTGTGGATCGCCTCGCAGGCCCCCGGCATGGTCCGAAAGGCTGTTGCGAAAACGCTTGGCCTCGCTCTGGCGGATGTCGTGCTTTACCCCGTCTCGGCGGGTGGCAGCTTCGATGCGCGACTTGAGCGGGACCATGCGATCCAGGTCGCGCTCATCGCGCAGCAGATCGGGCGCCCGGTGCAATTGACCTGGAGCAGGACGCAGGAAATGCAATCGGTGCCTCCGCGCGCGCCGGTCGCGGCACGGATCGACGCCAGCCTTGGCGCACAGGGCCAGCCAACTGCCTTGCGCACGCGCATTATCGCCCCGGCTGCCATGCTTCAGGTCGGCGGGCGCCTGTTCGACGATCTCCTCCCCGATGCCGCGTGCCGGGCGAATGCTGAGCGGTCCGATGCGGCGATGGTCGATGGTGCGGCGACGCCCTACGGCATTGCGCATGTCGCGGTCGAACACGCGCCGGCCGACATTCCGCTCCCCGTCGGGTGGATGCGTGGCGGCGCGCATGCATGGAGCGCCTTTTTCACGGAAAGCTTCATCGACGAACTCGCGGTCCAGGCTGCGCGCGATCCGTTCCTGTATCGCATGGCCATGCTCGGCAAGGCGCCGCGCATGGCCGAATGCCTGCGGCGTGCGACGCGACTGGCTTCGTGGGACGGTGGCCGACGCGGCAGCGGTCAGGGCCTTGCAATGGTGCGCATGGGCCACGATGCGAGGGGCGGCGGACGCATCGCCTGTGTGGCACAAGCCGGTTTGGCAGAAGGCGGCGTGCGGGTCGAACGGCTCAGCGCGGCGGTCGATATCGGGCGGATCGTCAATCTCGACCTCGCCCGCCAGCAAATAGAGGGCGGTCTGATCTTCGGACTGTCGCTCGCGCTGGGCAGTTCCCTGCGGTTTGCCAGCGGTCATCCTTCGCCCCGGCGACTGGCCGGGCTCGACCTGCCCACACTCGCGGATTGTCCAGACATCGTCGTCGATTTCATCGCCAGCGATGCGGAACCCTTCGACCCCGGCGAACTTGGAGTGGCAGTCGCCGCCCCTGCGATCGCCAACGCCCTGCATGCAGCAACGGGCCTCAGGATGCGGCATCTGCCGCTGATGTCGGAAGGGATTTGAGAGCACCGTAATGACCTGGCTTGAACAGCGATTGCC
>QFNA01000110.1 GCA_003248395.1 Citromicrobium sp. | reverse complement strand
CCGGTGGACCCAGTAATATTTGAGATCGTCGAGCACGAAGCAGGCGATCCATGCCCACCACGCCCAGCCCAGGTCGAATAGCCGGTATTCCCACAGGACCAGATAGAGCGCGAAGAACAGGCCGCCGAAAAGCAGGCCGGAGACCGTGCTGCCGAGGCCGAAAGCAAGGCTGGTGAGCGTGTCGCGCGGCTCGTAGGCATGACGGTTCTTGCGCCATGCCCAGACCATCTCGATCAGCACGAGCGCCACGAAACCGGGCACGGCATATTCGGTTGGCGAGAAGTCGGGCATGGTCAGGCCGACTTTAGCGCGTCAACCGCGCGCACCCAAACAGCCGGATCTGCGAGCCTGAGGCGCACGGCGCCATAGCGCCGCTCCGCCGTATCGACGACAAGCGTGTCGCCTTCGCTATGCGCACTGGCCAATGGCGTGAGCAGCCGGCCTGCGAAATGCGACCCGTGCGGTCGCAGCAGCAGCACGCGGCCACCGGCATCGCGCATGATTGCGCCGCGGCCTTCGCTATCGCGGGCCATGGCGACGGGGAGGAAGCCGTCGACCGCCTCTGCGGCTGCGATGCGCACCGCCTCGTCATCGGTCAGCCGGGGTGCAGGGCCGAGCTTCAGGCCCCAGGCGAGACCTGCCAGGACGAGGATCGCGGCGAGCGAACCGAGAAACTGGATGAGGGCAGGCGGCAGGTCCATCACCGCGGATTGGCACGCTAGTGGGCGTGCAGCAAGTCCGCGTCAGTCGGGTTTGCGGGCGCGGGCCGCGAAGGCGTCAATCGCGGGGCGTATGGGGCTGATGTCGTACCCTGCTGCGCGCGCGGTGGCCGCGATGGTTTCGGGATCGCTTCCGCGGCGCGCCTGCGACAGCGACCAGAGCAGCGTCGAGCGCGTGCCCGAGCGGCAATAGGCGAGCACCGGCCCGTCGCTCTCCGCAATTGCCTCGTCGAGCGCGCCAAGCTGGTTTTCGCTGAAGCCGGCCGAGGTGACCGGGATAGCCACGTAATCCATACCGGCCACGCGCGCCGCGGCCTCTATTTCGGCACCGGTCGGCTGGCCATCTTCCTCGCCGTCCGGGCGGTTGTTCACCAACAGAGTCATGCCGAGGTTCCGGGCCTCTGCCAAATCTTCCGCCGCGATCTGCGGGCTGGCGTAGAAGCTCTCGGTCAGCTTGCGAAAATCGCTCATCCTTCACCCTCGCTCGCTGCGGCGCGTTGTTCACCGCGTCGGCGCCGCTGGACGATGTTGAGTATCTCGACGCCGACCGAGAAGCCCATCGCGGCATAGATGTAGCCCTTGGGCACATGGAAGCCGAAGCCATCGGCAATCAGCACCACCCCGATCATCACGAGGAAGGCCAGCGCCAGCATCACCAGAGTCGGATTGTCCTCGATGAATTTCGCCAGCGGATCGGCAGCGACCATCATGATGCCGACGGTGATAACCACGGCAGCGACCATGATCGGAATATCATCGGTCATGCCGACTGCGGTGAGGATAGAGTCGACCGAAAAGACGAGATCGATGGCGACGATCTGGGCGATCACCGCACCGAAAGTCGCCGTTGCCGCCGCGCCGGGTCCCGGTGTCTTGTCGAGCAAATCGCCCGAATCGTCTTCGGGCTCCATCGAGTGGTGGATTTCCTTGGTCGCTTTCCAGAGCAGGAAGAATCCACCTGCCAGCAGGATCAGGTCGCGGCCGGAAAAGGCGGTTTCGAAGCTGGGCTCGCCATATTCGTTCGGCGCGCCGGTAATGCCGAGGTCGAAGATCGGGGTCTGCAAGGTAACCAGCCAGCCGATCAGCATCAGCAAGCCGATGCGCATGATCAGCGCCAGCGACAGACCGATGCGGCGGGCACGCTGCTGTTGATGCTCGGGCAGCTTGTTCGAAAGGATCGCAATGAAAATGAGGTTGTCGATCCCCAGCACGACTTCCAGCGCGATCAGCGTGAGCAGCGCGAGCCAGGCGGCGGGGTCGGTCAGAAGGGCCATGATTTCCATGGGAAAGCGCGTTGCCCAAGCCGCCGCGAACTTGCAAGCGAAACGAGTGGACAGCCAAGCGCATCGAAACTGTCACATTTTTGCGTCAGGCCGGACCAAATCGCTAAATCGTTCGCATAGCGTTCGGAATCACGCTATGCCCCCGATTAATGAGGGGCGGGGTCCGCGCAATTCGCACGTTCCTGCTCGCGTTCGTTCCGGCTGCAGCTCCCGGTCCGGCGCATGTGGAGTTCAGGGCTGCGCGGTTAAGGTATTCGATCGACTATGGGTTACGACAGAGGGAAACGACGCGGACGGGACAAGCGCGACGGTTTCGGGGAAGATAGCTACGATCCGTTCGGCGGTCCTCCGGGGGGCTTCGAACCACAGGGCGGTTTTGGCGGCGGCGACCGATTCGGTGGCGGCGGTGACCGTTTCGGCGGCGGCGGTAGTGGCGGCGGCGGCTTCGGCGGCGGCAACCGCGGTGGCGGTTTCGGCGGCGGTCGTGGCGGCGGTGGCGGTGGCCCGCGCGGCGGCGGCGATCGCATGCCCGCGCAGGTGGTCGGTACCGGCAAGGGCACCGTGAAATTCTTCAATTCGCAAAAGGGCTTCGGTTTTATCCAGCAGGATAGCGGCGGCGAGGACATCTTTGTCCACATCAGTGCCGTCGAACGTGCGGGTCTCGAAGGCCTGGCCGAGGGGCAGGAGCTCGAATTCAATCTCGTCGATCGCGGTGGGAAGGTTTCGGCGCAGGATCTCCAGGTCGTCGGCGACGTCATCGAAGTCGAGCAGAAGAGCGCCGCTCCGCGTCGCGAACTGACCGGCGAGAAAGCGACCGGAACGGTCAAGTTCTTCAATTCGATGAAAGGCTTCGGCTTCCTGACGCGCGACGACGGCCAGCCCGATGCGTTCGTGCACATCAGCGCGGTCGAGCGCTCGGGCCTGTCGACCATCGACGAAGGGCAGCGTTTCGAATTCGATCTCGAAGTCGACCGACGCGGCAAATATTCGGCGGTCAACCTCGTTCCCGTTCAGGAGTGAGGCGGCTTTCCGCCTTCCGGTTTGACCGGAACGGCGCGAAGTCATAGATCGCTGGCACACACGCAGATGGCGGTTCCTGTGGGGCCGCCATTTGTCTTTCGGTTCACCAGATGCCTGGAGGCTCCATGTCGATTACGCCGCTGATGCCCGTCTATCCCCGTTGCGGGGTTCGCCCGGTGGAGGGCGACCATTGCCACCTGATCGACGAGGACGGCACGCGCTATCTCGATTTCGCCAGCGGCATTGCGGTGAACCTGCTGGGCCACAGTCACGAAGGGCTGATCGGGGCGATCCAGCAGCAGGCGGCGAAACTGATGCACGTATCCAACCTCTATGGCAGCCCGCAGGGAGAGGCGCTGGCGCAGCGGCTGGTCGACAAGACCTTTGCCGATACGGTGTTCTTTACCAATTCGGGTGCGGAAGCCGTGGAGACTGCGATCAAGACCGCGCGCGCCTATCACCAGCACGAGGGTGGCGATGCCGGCCGCACCGAGCTGATCACCTTCACCAATGCCTTTCACGGTCGCACCATGGCGACCATCAGCGCGTCGAACCAGGAAAAGATGCACAAGGGCTTCCAGCCCTTGCTCGCCGGGTTCCAGTATGCGGAATTCGACGATCTCGACAGTGCGAAGGCGCTGATGAACGAGCGGACGGCGGGCTTCCTGGTCGAACCGATCCAGGGCGAAGGCGGCATCCGGCCGGGCAGCGAGGCCTTCATCACCGGCCTGCGCCAGCTAGCCGACGAGAACGACCTGATGCTGGTGTTCGACGAAGTCCAGTGCGGCGTTGCGCGCACCGGCAAGCTTTACGCCTACGAACACTACGGCATTGCGCCCGACATCATGGCGACCGCGAAAGGCATCGGCGGCGGTTTCCCGCTGGGCGCCTGCCTGGCGACCGAAAAGGCCGCGCGCGGCATGGGCTTCGGCACGCATGGTTCGACCTATGGCGGGAACCCGCTGGCGATGGCGGCTGGCATGGCGGTGATGGACGCCGTCGCCAACGACGCATTCCTTGCAGAGGTCACCGAGAAGGGTGAGCGCCTCCGCAGCCGTCTCGAACAGTTCATCGGCAATTATCCCGACCTGTTCGAGCTGGTGCGCGGCAAGGGGCTTATGCTGGGCATCAAGATGAAGGTCGAAAGCCGGCCGTTCTTCGTCCATTTGCGCGACAATCACCAGCTGCTGACCGTGGCTGCAGGAGACAACACCTTGCGCGTCTTGCCGCCGCTGGTGGCAGGGGATGGCGAGTTCGACGAATTCCTCGACAAGCTCTCCGCGGGTGCGGCGAGCTACGACATACCCGCATGAGAATGGCGGTGAAGCACTTCCTCGACCTCTCGGATGCAGGCGGGGATGCGATTGCCGCCATGCTCGCCGATGCGCAGGACCGCAAGGCCGCGCGTACCGACTGGCCCAGGGGCCGGCCCGATGCGGATGCGCCGCTCGCCGGTCATGTGCTGGGGATGATCTTCGAGAAGAGTTCGACGCGAACACGGGTCAGCTTCGATGTCGGGATGCGCCAGCTTGGCGGATCGGCCCTGATCCTCGATTCGGGCACCAGCCAGCTTGGCCGCGGAGAGAGCATCGCCGATACCGCGCGCGTGCTCAGCCGCATGGTCGATGCGATCATGATCCGCACCGACGATCATGCCAAGGCGCAGGAACTGGCGCATCATGCCAGCGTGCCGGTCATTAACGGTCTGACCGACCGGTCGCACCCATGCCAGATCGTGGCCGACCTGCTGACCATGGTCGAACATGGCAAGGCGCTGCCCGGGCTGGAGGTGGCGTGGCTTGGCGATGGCAACAATGTGTTGCACTCGATCCTCGAGGCTGCGGGCATCTTCAAGTTCAACGTCCGCGTTGGCGTGCCCAAGGGCTATGAGCCTGATGCCGAATTCGTGGAAATGGCGCGAGCGGGCGGGGCGCAGGTGACCGTGACGCAGGATGCCGCGGAGGCAGCTGCCGATGCCGATATGGTGGTTACGGACACCTGGGTTTCGATGGGGCAGGAGCATGGCGATGCCAAGCTGGCGGCGATGGAGCCCTTCCGCGTCGATGCGCAGCTGATGGCGCGGACCAAGCCCGATGCGCGTTTCCTTCATTGCCTGCCCGCGCATGTCGGCGACGAGGTTTCGCAAGAGGTGTTCGAAAGCGAACAGTCGCTGGTGTTCGACGAGGCCGAAAACCGCATCCATGCGCAGAAGTCGGTTCTGCTGTGGTGCTTCGACAAGCTCGGCTGAGGTCTCCCTCCTGCCACTGGCAATGGCGCGTGGCGGCCCCATATTGCGGGCCATGACGACCACGACCACCGCCCCCGCATCGGAAACCTTTTCGGGCGCCCCGCTCGGCTTCACGATCCCTGCGCGCAATGCGCGTGGCCGATTGGTGCGCATGGACCGGGTCGTCGATGAAATCCTCGCGGCGCATGCCTATCCCGCACCCATCGCGCTGTTGCTGGCAGAGGCGCTGGTGCTTGCCACGCTGATCGGCAGCCTGCTCAAGGACGACGGCTCGCAGGTGACCATGCAGGCGCAGACCGAGGCCGGCGCAGTCAAGCTGCTCGTCTGTGATTACAAAGCCGGCGAACTGCGTGGCTATGTCGATTTCGACCAGGCGAAAATGGCCGAACTGGGTGCGAACCCGTCGCTCTATGCGCTGTTTGGCAAGGGCTATCTGGCGCTGACCTTCGATGTCGTCGGGGGCAAGGGGCGGTACCAGGGGATCGTCCCGCTCGAAGGCGAGACGCTGGCCGAAGCCTGCCAGACCTATTTCCTGCAATCCGAACAGGTGCCGACACTGATCCGCACCGCCGTCCGGACCGATGCCGAGGGTTGCGCGGCGGCCGGCTTGCTCGTCCAGCATCTGCCCGATGGGGAGGAAGGTCGCGAACGGCTGCATACGCGGCTCGATCATCCCGAATGGGAACATGTCGCAGTCCTTGCGGGATCGATCAAGCACGAGGAACTGCTCGATCCGGCGCTCTCGCTCGAAGCGATCGCATGGCGGCTTTTCCATGAGGAGGACGAGGTACGGATCGTGCCTGGCGCGGCACTGTCGCGCGGGTGCCGCTGCTCGGTCGCGCATTACGAAGAGGTGTTGCGCAAGTTTCCCGAGGCGGATCGTGCAGATATGCGCGATGAAAACGGGATAATAAGCGTCGATTGCGCGTTTTGTTCTCGAAAGTTCCCGATTGCCGCCTAGGCGCCGAGCAACGGCCCATCGCCGTTTCGCAACGGTTCATCGCGGGACACTTAGGATAGATGGAAATCCACGGCGCGTCCGTGTGCTACAGGTAACGGAATAATGAAACTGAATGGAAAATTCCTGGCGCTCGCCGCCATCCCCGCCACTCTGGTGGCCATGCCCGTGCTGGCGCAGGCGTCGCTCGGCATGCTGCGCACGCTCGACAACGGGGCATGGGAATTGCGCTTCCGCGATGGGTCGCCAACGCAGAAAATCTGCGTGCGTAGCGGGCGCGAACTGATCCAGATCCGCCACAAGCGGGCAGGCTGCAACCGTTTCGTGGTCGAAGACGGCAAGAACCAGGTCACTGTCCAGTATACCTGTAAGGGCGACGGCTACGGCCGCACCAACATCCGCAAGGAGACGGGGTCGCTCGTGCAGATCGACTCGCAGGGGATCGAGGGTGGTCGGCCGTTCCAGTTTTCGGCAGAGGCGCGCCGCACCGGCGGTTGCTGACGGCGATTGCCCGCGGCGTGCCGAACGCGTAGCGCGCCGCAA
>QFNA01000109.1 GCA_003248395.1 Citromicrobium sp. | reverse complement strand
CGCCTCGCGCAGCGTTACCTGCAGCTCGGCCATGGTCCGCTCGATTTGCGGGGTCGCCTGCGCCAGGCTTTCGGTCATCGTGTTCGTGTTCGCAAGGATGCCTGCGATCTCGCCCTGGTTCTGGTCGTCGAGCAGCAGCGTCAGCCGTTCGGTCAGCGTCGCCAGCCGCTCGAGCAGCAGCGGCGCGTTCGACAGGATCGCATTGAACCCGCCATCCTGCGGCGGGATCACCGGCACGCCTTCGACACAGGCGGTCGTCTCGCAGGTGATCGGCGGCGCACCGCTGCGCGCGCCGTCGAGCATGATCGTCGAGACGCCGGTGAAACTGCCCTGGATTGTCGCCGTCGTCCCGACGAGGATGGGCACCTCTTCCTTCACCGTGATCCGCACGCGGACGAATTCGGGGTCCTTCTCCCACAGCACGATCTGGCTCACCTGGCCGACCGGCACGCCGGCAAAGGAGACCTGGCTGCCATTGGCGAGCCCGGATACCGATTGCTGGAAAAAGATGTCGTATTCCTTCTGGCTGCCTTCGCCCCAGCGCGCCAGCCAGACGATGGCCGCGGCCAGCAATGCCAGCGCCACCAGCGTGACCGCGCCGACCCAGATATAGTTTGCCCGCGTTTCCATGCGTTTGCCCTATGCCTCGCCCGAAGGCGCTTTGTCCAACGCTTTGGCTGCACCCGCGCCGCCGACTTCGGCAGGTTTGGTGCGCTTCGCCGCGGCTTCTTTCGTCGAAAGCGCCGCGCGCCCGCGTGGACCGTTGAAATATTCCTGGATCCAGGGATGGTCGAGTTCCATCAGGTTCGGAACCGTGTCGACCGCGATGACCTTCTTGTCGGCAAGCACCGCAACCCGGTCGCAGATTTCGTGCAGCGTATCGAGATCGTGGGTGATCAGGAACACCGTCAACCCCAGCGTTTCCTTCAGCTCGCGCGTCAAATTGTCGAACGCCGCCGCGCCGATCGGATCGAGCCCCGCGGTCGGCTCGTCGAGGAACAGCAGCTCGGGATCGAGCGCCAGCGCGCGCGCCAGCCCGGCACGCTTCTTCATGCCACCCGAAAGTTCGCTCGGATACTTGCTCACCGCTTCTTCGGGCAGGCCCGACAGCATGACCTTGTAACGCGCGATCTCCGCCCGCAGCCCGTCCTCGATGTCGGGGAAGAACTGCTTGAGCGGCACCTCGACATTCTCGCCCACCGTCAGCGTGGAAAACAGCGCGCCGCCCTGGAACAGCACGCCCCAGCGGTTGCGCACGCCGATTTCCTCGTCGGGATCGCCCTCGGTCATCGATTTGCCGAAGACCTTGATCTCCCCCTCGCTTGGCGTCTGCAGCCCGATGATCGAGCGCATCAGCACCGATTTGCCGGTGCCGGACCCGCCGACCACGCCGAGGATTTCGCCCCGCTTGACCTCGAGGTCGAGCCCGTTGTGGATGGTCTGGTCGCCGAAACGGTTCACCAGCCCCTCGACCACGATGGGAAACTCGCCGCGAAACCGCTCGTGCCGGCCGAGCGCGCGCTCTTCGCTCTCGTCGACCATCACGCCCATCCGATCTTGGTGAAGAACACGGCGAAGAACGCATCGAGCACGATGACCGCGAAGATGGCCGAGACGACCGCCTGCGTCGTACGCTTGCCGACCTCTTCCGAATTGCCCTGCACCTGCATGCCGTTGTAGCAGCCCGACAGCGCCACGATCAGGCCGAAGACCGGCGCCTTCACCAGGCCGACCCACAGATCGTAAAGCGGCACCACCTCCTGGATCCGCGCGAGGAACGTCCAGAACGGGATGCCCAGCATGACGTCGCCGATCACAGCGCCGCCGATGATCGCCATGGCCGAGGCATAGAAACCGAGCAGCGGCATCATGATGATCGCCGCCAGGATGCGCGGCACGACCAGGGCTTCCATCGGCGATATGCCGATCGTGCGCATTGCGTCGATTTCCTCGGTCAGCTTCATCGTGCCGATTTCGGCGGCAAAGGCACTGCCCGAACGGCCCGCGACCATGATCGCGGTCATCAGCACGCCCAGCTCGCGCAAGGTGATGCGTCCGACCAGGTTGATCGTCAGCGTTTCCGCACCGAACTGCGCCAGCTGCACCGCGCCCTGCTGCGCAATGACGATCCCGATCAGGAAGCTCATCAGGCCGATGATCGGCAGCGCGGCCACGCCGACCAGCTCGAGCTGGCGCACCAGCGCGACCATCCGGAACCGGCGCGGGTGCCGGATCAGATTGCCCATCGAAATCAAAAGCGCGCCGAGGAAACTTACAACGCCCAATATGCCCTTGCGCGCGTTGAAGACCTTTTCGCCCATCGCCTGTGGCACACGGGTCCAGAACGGCAGGCGCGGCGCCCGCAGCCCCTCTTCGCCGCCAATGCCGTCGAGCGCCCCGAGAAGCCGCTGGGCGCGGTCGCTCGCGCCTTCGATCTGCGCTTCGTTCTCGCTGGCGATGGTGCAGGCAAGCCACGCGCCAACCGTGTCGATTTCGGTCACCCCCGACAGGTCGACCCGCTTTACCGGCCGATCGATCGAACGCAGTGCATCGTCGACTGCCCCGATGGTCGAGACGAGGAAGGGCCCGGTGAGCGTCAGCGTCGCGCCTTCGTCACCGTCTTCCAGTTCGTATTCGGCAAGCCCGGTCATTCCGGCTGCGCTATGCTTGGAAATGCGACACTTCACAAGCGCCTAATGCGCGCCGCGCCCAATCCCGTTGCATCGCAGCATGGCCGCTGGCAAAGGCATGGGCCATGAGCACCGAGTTATCCAAGACCTTCGACCCGGCGGAAATCGAGCAGCGCTGGTACGCGCATTGGGAAGAAAACGGCCTGTTCCGGCCCGAACGCCCCGATGCAGAGCCCTTCACCATCGTCAATCCGCCGCCGAATGTCACCGGTTCGCTCCATATCGGCCACGCGCTCGACAACACGCTGCAGGACGTGGTGATCCGGTACGAGCGGCTGCGCGGCAAGGACGCGCTGTGGGTGGTCGGCACCGACCATGCCGGCATCGCCACCCAGATGGTGGTCGAACGCCAGATGGAGGCGAGCCAGGACAAGCGCACCAACTATTCGCGCGAAGACTTCATCGACAAGGTCTGGGCATGGAAAGAGGAAAGCGGCGGCACGATCACGCGGCAGTTGCGCCGCCTCGGCTGTTCGATGGACTGGTCCAGAGAACAGTTCACGATGGATGAGCATTTTTCGAATGCCGTGCTCAAAACCTTCGTCGACCTCTACAACGATGGCCTGATCTACCGCGACAAGCGGCTGGTGAACTGGGATCCCAAGCTCAAGACCGCGATCTCCGATCTCGAAGTCGAGACGACCGATGTGAAGGGCGGCTTCTGGCATTTCCGCTATCCGCTGGCGGACGGCGTCACCACGGCGGATGGCAAGGATTACCTCGTCGTCGCCACCACGCGCCCCGAAACCATGCTCGCCGACATGGCCGTGGCGGTGCATCCCGATGACGCGCGCTACACAGCGGTCGTCGGCAAGGACATCCTCCAGCCGATCACCGGTCGCCGCTTCAAGGTGGTTGCCGACGAGCATGCCGATCCCGAACTCGGATCGGGCTGCGTGAAAATTACGCCGGGCCACGATTTCAACGACTTCGACGTGGGCAAGCGCGCAGGCATGAAGCCCGCCGACATGCTCAACATGCTCGATGCCGAGGCAAACGTCTGCCAGACCGCCGACGGGCTGGTCCCGGACGAATTCCTCGGCCTGCACCGCTTCCGCCGCGACGGTGTCGACGGCGCGCGCGAACTGGTGGTCGCCCGGATGAAGGAACTGGGCTTCCTCATCCCGCATGTCAGCAAGGACAAGGAAGGCAACGAAGTCGAACACGACGCCGAGCCGCGCACCATCGCCACGCCCTTCGGCGACCGTGGCGGTGTGGTGATCGAGCCCTGGCTGACCGACCAGTGGTACGTCGACGCCGAAAAGCTCGCCAGGGCCCCGATCGAGGCGGTGAAAAACGGCACGATCGAGATCGTCCCCAAAGCTTGGGAAAAGACCTTCTTCAACTGGATGGAAAACATCCAGCCCTGGTGCGTCAGCCGCCAGCTCTGGTGGGGGCACCAGATCCCGGCCTGGTATGACGAAGATGGCAATGCCTTCGTGGCAATGAGCGAGGAGGAAGCACAGCAGCAAGCCGGCAATCGCAAACTGACTCGCGACGAGGACGTCCTCGACACGTGGTTCTCGTCCGCGCTCTGGCCCTTCGCCACGCTCGGTTGGCCAGAAAAATCCTCCCCATCGCATGATGGGGAGGGGGACCAGCCGCAGGCTGGTGGAGGGGTGCGCTACAAGCTCCCCCCGAAAACCAACGCCGCGGTTATGCGCGCCAAGGCCCTGCGTCGATCCATGCCGCCTTCGGAAACGCAACTCTGGAACGCGCTGCGCAAGAGGCCCGGCGGCTTCAAATTCCGCCGGCAGCATCCCGCCGGTGATTTTGTGCTGGATTTTTTCTGTCCTGCCGCAGGGCTGGCCATAGAAGTCGATGGGGAAGCTCACGAACGCGGAAATCGGCCTGACAGGGACAATCGGCGTGACGCCACATTGAGCGAATGGGGCGTTCAGACCTTGCGCATACCTGCACGAGAGATCTTTGACGATCTTGATGCGGTCGTGGCAGGGATTGTTGCTGCAGTTCTAGAAAGGTTACCCCTCCACCGTCCTGCGGACGGTCCCCCTCCCCGGCAAGCCGGGGAGGACAGTCTTTTCGAAAAACACTATCCCAACGACCTGCTGATTTCGGGCTTCGACATCCTGTTCTTCTGGGATGCGCGGATGATGATGCAGGGGATGCACCTGACCGGCAAGGCGCCGTGGCCGCGGCTCTACCTCCACGGGCTGGTCCGCGCCGCCGACGGGGCGAAGATGTCCAAGTCCAAAGGCAATGTCGTCGATCCGCTCGGCCTCATCGA
Organism: Citromicrobium sp.; assembly: GCA_003248395.1. Classification (GTDB taxonomy): domain Bacteria; phylum Pseudomonadota; class Alphaproteobacteria; order Sphingomonadales; family Sphingomonadaceae; genus Qipengyuania. The sequence continues at coordinate 24,690 of QFNA01000109.1, read as the reverse complement.
CCAGTACGGCGCCGATGCCCTGCGCTTCTTCATGGCGGCAATGGAAAGCCAGGGCCGCGACATCAAGATGGATGAGCGCCGCGTCGAAGGCTATCGCAACTTCGCGACCAAGCTCTGGAATGCAACGCGTTTCTGCCAGTCGAACGGCATCGGCGCGAGCACCAGCATCGCCGCTCCGGCCGCGACGCAAGCGGTCAACAAGTGGATTATCGGCGAGGTCATGGAAACGAAAAACGCGCTCGAACAGGCGATGGCCGACCTGCGCTTCGATGCCGCGGCCAACACGATCTACCATTTCGTATGGGACCGTTTCTGCGACTGGTATATCGAGCTCATCAAGCCCTCCCTGAGCGATGCCGAAGGGGGTAATTTCGACGAGGAAACCAAGGCCGTCGCCGGCTGGGCGTTGGACCAGATTCTCGTCATGCTGCACCCCTTCATGCCCTTCATCACTGAAGAGCTGTGGTCGAAGCAGGGGGATCGCCCGGATTACCCGCTGATCACCGCCAAGTGGCCCGATCCGCAGGCCGAAGTGGATGCCGCTGCCAAGGCCGAGGTCGACTGGCTGATCGCGCTCACCAGCGCGGTGCGCACGGCGAAGAACGAACTTGGCATCGCGCCGGGTGCGAAGCTCGAAGCCTATGGGCCCGCGCCATCGGCGCTTGGCCGCAAGGTCGTCGAAGAAAACGCCGCAGCCATCGAGCGTCTCGCGCGCCTCACGCCGATCCATTTTGCCGACGCGCCCGAAGGCGCTGCGATGCAGGTCGCTGCGGGCGAGGATGCCTTCATCGTCCCGCTCGAAGGCGTGATCGACATCGATGCGGAAAAGGCGCGCCTGACCAAGGCGAAGGAAGCCTCAGCCAAGGAAGCGAAATCGCTCGAAGGGCGGCTGGGCAATGCGAACTTCGTCGAACGCGCCAATCCCGAGGCGGTCGAAAAGGCCCGCGCCGATCTCGCGCACCACACGGCGGAGATCGACCGGCTGACAGCGGCGCTCGCGCGATTGGGCTAGGACTTTCCTACACGCGGTCTTTCTGACAATGCCGCGCGGTGAGAATTGCAATCGCCTTGGCTGGACAGTCACGTCGCCCCGCGCGGCGAAATGGTGGCCGCGCGATGCCGGGGGCCGCCGCGAGCGGGTCACAGAAGCGATTTTCGAGTGAACTTCGAGTGAACTTTGGCGTGCTCGGGGCACCCGGCTGGGGTCTCGATCCTGCAATTGCCAAGCCGCCCGCTTTCCCGGCAAGCGGCTGTTTTTCGGTAATTTATACTATGCCGCGCACGATTTTCGCCTCGGTGCAGGGCGAAGGCCCTAGCGCGGGCATGCCGGTCGCCTTCATGCGCCTGTCGCGCTGCAACCTCGCATGTGTATGGTGCGACACTGCCTACACCTGGCATTTCCAGGGCGATGAGCGCCCTCACCGCGACGGCATCGAATATGATCGCAAGGCCAATCAGGTCTCGCTGCCCGTAGACGAAGTCGCCGCACGCGTCTTGGCGCTCGGTCAGTCGCGCCTCGTCATTACCGGGGGCGAACCGTTGCTACAGGCCCCCGCCCTCGCCCGCATGCTCGATTTGTTGCCCGACATCGGAGTCGAGATCGAAACCAACGGCACGACCACGGCACCGCCTGCGCTCGATATCCGGATCGACCAGTTCAATGTCAGCCCCAAGCTGGCGCATAGCGGCAATGCGGCGGAGCTGGCGCTCTTGCCCGAACGGCTCGACGCCTACGCCACCGATCCGCGCGCATGGTTCAAATTCGTGATCGCCGAGCCATCGGACGTGGACGAGGTATTGGCGCTCCGCGATCGCTATCGGTTCAAACCCGGCCACGTCTTCCTGATGCCCGAAGGCACCGACAGCGCAACGCTGCGGACCCGCGAAAAATGGCTCGCCGACCTGTGCCTCCAGCACGGCTTCCGCATGAGCGACCGTCTGCACATCCACCTGTTCGGCGATACGCGCGGTACTTGATTTACACTTGAGTTACAGTGGGTTAGCTCTGAGAGCGCCAGCGCTGGACGATGCGTTGGACGATGTCCTCTTCGCCGCCGCTGCTGTTCCACAAGTCGACGAAGCTCGGGTCTTCCGAGGCGGGGCGCTTGGCCTCTTCCAGAGTGTCGAAACTGACGCGGATCGGGATTGCCACACCCTCGCCGCAGACGATGCACTCGCGGTTGCGCAGCGCCGGGATCGCGTCGAGGAACCCGCGGGCCCCTTCGGGCATGGCCGCGCGCACTAACTCCTGGTCGCGGTCGTTGTTGAGCCGCATCGAGATGATGGTGCCGCATTGCGACAGCACGCCTTCGGCAAGGTCCGACGGCCTCTGCGTGATCAGGCCCAGCGATATGCCGTACTTGCGGCCCTCCTTGGCAATCCGCGACAGGATCGCGCCGACAGAATTGCCATCGGCATTGCGCTCGTTGGGCACGTATCGGTGCGCTTCTTCGCACACCAGCAGGATCGGCGTCGTCTTCTCCTCGCGCCCCCAGATCGCGAAGTCGAACACCAGCCGGCTCAACACCGCCACCACGGTCGAGGTGATGTCCGACGGTACACCTGACACGTCGATGATCGAGATCGGCTTGCCGTTCGACGGCATCCGGAAGATCTTGCCGATGAAGTCCGCCATCGTGTCGGCCACCAGCATGCCCGAGAACATGAACTGGTACCGCGGATCGGTCTTCAGCTCGTCGAGCTTCGTCTTGATCCGCATGTACGGCGCGGAATTGGTCGCCTTGTCCAGTTTCCCCATCGCGTCCTGCAGCGCAGTCGACAGGTCCGACAGGAGATAGGGAATGGGCGAATCCACCGTGATCTTGCCCATTTGCGACGCCATTCGGCTTTTCTGTCGTGCATGCAGCAGGCACTTGGCCAGAATGTCGGCGTCGACTTGCCGATCGTTGCCATTGCTGGTGAGCAGCACCTCGCAATGCTCCTCGAAGTTCATGATCCAGTACGGCATCTGCAGATTGCCCACGTCGAGGATCACGCCCGTATCGCGGAACGCAGCGGAGTACTCGCCATGTGGATCGACCATCACGATATGCCCGTCCGGCGCCGCCTCGCAGATGCGGTGCAGGATCAAAGCGGCGCTGGTGGACTTGCCGGTCCCGGTCGAGCCCAGCAAGGCGAAGTGCTTGCCCAGCATCGCATCGACATAGAGTCCGGCACGAATGTCCTTCGTCGGATAGACCTTGCCGATCGTCACCGAACTGCGACCGTCGCTGGCATAGACCTGCTTCAGGTCCGCTGTGCTGGCGGGGTAGATGAACGCGCCCGGCACCGGATATCGCGTTACACCGCGACGAAAGCCGTGAAGCTTCCCGGTGACCTTTTCCTCGATCCCCTCGCCAAGAAAGTCGATATTGGCAAGAATGCTGGCCGCTTTGCGATCCTGTTTCTGGTTGCGCACGCTGGCGAGCAGCCAGCTGTTGCCGACGCGGATCTTGATCTGCGACCCGACCTGACCCGCCATTGCGATCGACGGATCATCGTCTGCATTGCATTCGGACAGCCGCTGCAAATCGATGGCGACCATCGATCCTGCCCCGGAAATCTCCAGCACCACGCCGATCGGCTGCAGCGCATTTTCGCTGGCTACGATTGCCTCGGGTTTCAGCTCTAGTTTGGCCGGGGCATGATCGCGGGTTTCCAGCGCCGGAGGTTCGGGCGGCATCTGGCGCGAGACGGGCTGCCGCCTGACCAATTCTGCGCCCTCTTCCGAAGGTGCGGTCTGCGGCTGGCTTGCAAGATCGCCAATTTCTTCGACCGTTTCGCTTGGCGTAACGTCAGCAGGCGGCTGGTGCACATAACCGGAACGCGATGCAAGCGGGCTGTCAATCGCGAGATCGCCTGAACGCCGCAACCGGTCGCGGAGGGTCGTGCTACGAGACTGTTGCTGGGCCGCATCTGACTCCTTCGACGAGCCGAAACTCCGAAATTTTCCGCTGCTCATGTCGTTCATGACGATATTCATGCCCCATCTGCGCGACACAATTGCCACCACAGAATGAATGCCGCAGAGCGGTTAATATCGCGTCAATGCTATCGCGTGCGCGCGTCAGAGACGCGCGAACAGACGTCCGGCTCCCCATCCCATTCCGACCGACAGCAGGACCGCGATCAGCCCATAGGCGAAGCCCCAATCCCTCGCACTATCCGCAACGAACCTTTCGAAGCCGACCTTGACAACTTCGACTTCCGCAACGGCAGACGCGATCACACGTTCGTCGGTAACCGCGAAAGTTTCGGCTGTGTAGGTTCCCGTCGTCACATTCGAAGGGAGAGAAATTCTCGCCTGGTAAAGCACGCCCTCGCTGATCGAAACGCCCGAAAAATCCTCTTTGTAGAGCCCCTGGCGGGTTTTCAGGTCCACCAACCCTGCCGCAAAACGAAACTGTTCTTCGGGATCGATCGTCCCTCCTGGCGATAGCTGGATATTCCTTGTGCCGAACTCGTAAATTGCTGCAGTCTTTTCATCGACGATCTGTTCGATGGGCCTTGACGAAGCGACCGCGAAATAGCTCGGCACCGATCGGAAATCGGTGTTGGCCGCGTTGATCCAGACGCCGGCGAAACGCTCTTTCTCCCTCAGCCGTACGGGCTCCGCCGGCCCCTTCAGGACGACCACGATGTCGTAATCCTGACCAGCGCGACCAGAAGGATCGAGCACCGCGCCAAACAGCAGCAACTCGGTGCCAGTAAAGCCTTGCCGGACCTGCACTTCGTGCTGCGAGACTTCGGGCACGAACAGCGCCCTCATAGCGGCGAAAGCGTATAGATTTCATCGGGGCGATAGAAGAGACCAAGCAGCATCCTGAATGCGACCAGCAGCACGATCGCCGCGAGGACCAGCCGCAGCTTTTCCGGCTTGGCCTTGACCGCAAGCTGGGTGCCGAACTGCGCGCCAGTCACCGAACCGATCAACAGCAATGCCACCAAGACGATGTCGACGGCTCGTGTGGTCAGGGAATGCATCAGTGTTGTCGCTATCGTGACGAAGAGGATGTTGAAAAGGCTGGTGCCGACGACGACGTTGGCGCTCATGCCGAGAATGTACAACATTGCCGGCACGAGGATGAACCCTCCCCCAACGCCCATGAGCATGGTCAATATGCCGACAACAGCGCCTACCAGCAGGGGTGCCAAAGGCGATATGTACAGTCCGGAACCGTAAAACCGCCACCTGAAGGGGAGACTGGCCACCAGCGGATGGTGTCGCCGTCTTGCTGCCTGCGCCTGCCCCGTGCCACGCAGGACCTGGATGGCCTCCTTGGCCATGAGCAGACCGATCGAACCCAGCAGGATCACATAAAGCGCATTGATGATGACGTCGATCTGACCGATGGCGCGAAAAAACCGGAAAAGAAGTGCACCAATTCCGGAGCCGACGACACCTCCTCCAACGAGCACCGCCCCCATGCGGTAATCGACGCCCGATCGCTTGGAATGCGCGATGACGCCGGAAACGCTGGCCCCGGTAACCTGTGTAGAGGCCGACGCGGCGGCCACCGTCGGCGGGATTCCGTAAAATATCAGCAACGGCGTTGTCAGGAATCCACCACCCACACCAAACAGGCCGGACAGTATGCCTGTCAACGCGCCTAGGGCGACAATTACGAGCCCGTCGACCGATAGATTGGCAATAGGGAGATAGACGTCCATCGCCTGCCCCTATCGCACCGCGCAAGGCGATTAAAGCCGGTGCGTTTCAGAAGCTCGAAGAAACTGTGACGGCCGGCCCGGAGCCGGGCTCGGCCTGCCCTGCGACGCGGAAGCGATAGTCTGCTGAAACGCGTAAGGGGACTCCCGCGCCGTAGAGATCGACACTTGCAGTCGGTCCCACGTCGATCCGTCCCAATCCCTGCTGCACGCTTCCCCAGGTACCTCCGCCCAGACTGAACGTGTTTTCACGCCATTTCGCAAGCGGTCGGTGCAGGACCAACTGACCGTCCGCAAACCCTGTCGCATATTTTCCGCCGACATATCCTGCTTGCGCATAGCCTCTCGCCAGAATCCCGGCCGGCAAGGGTTCGTCATGCACGCCAGCCGTTGCGAATATCGCCGGTCTGATTTCCGATCTGCCGCCGAAGTGAAGGCTTCGGACTTCGGCATGTAGCGCGACAGGAAGGCGCGAAACGGGGCGCGCACTCAGACCGAGCGCTCCTTCGAACTCGCCGTTCGCAACGAGCGCTTTGCTTACCCTGGCATAGGCCTTTGGCGAAATGCTGGATGAAGGGCGGAGGTCATATGACAGTGAGACGCCGGCCTGGCTCGACCCCAGATAGCCTGGTTGAACGAGCGAGCGTTCGGAGCTGCCATCGCGCCACAGCAGCCAACTGTCCACATGCCACCGTTTGCCGGAAGGTCGAGTGGAAGCGGCAGCGTGTCGGAGTGGGATGACAGTCGGCAGCAGCTCAGGTGAGCGCGATTGGAGCAAAGGCGCATTGGTTCGATTTGACGACGGAATCGGTCCGACTGCGATCGGGCCGGCGACGCTGATGTTGACGGGCGTTTGACGCAGCCAGGCCTCGACCGAAAAATTGAGAATGCGCGTGTTGCCATGAGGCCCTGGATCGTTCTGCGACAAAGGCTCATCGGGGCGACTTTTGCCGATCACTCGCTTTGCCGACACCAACGGCGAAGGCATTGCGGCCTCCGTCAGTACGAGCGAAGGAAACGGGTTCTCCCAAAGGACGAATCTCGCACCACTCCAGGTTGCCAGGACTAGCGCAGCGTAAAGCACGGGCTGGCCGCGACGTCTCTGCCGGGATTCGATCATCGCGTCGCCCCCTGTTGCATCACCAAGGCCGGGTGGTGGCTATGTTCGGTCTTGTCCCAGATGACCTTTTCGCCACGCAGGGTACGGAAGTATGCTCGTGCCGCTCGCGAAGCGCTGGCGATTGCAATGAAATTAGACACGAAAGCGCGAGGAATGGACAGCAGCGCCTGCTTCACCCCATACTCGCGCCCGGTGAATATGGCCCTCATGACCAATCGCCACCCGAAGCCCAAGGCGGTGAGAACGATGAGAAATTTTGTCGTGTTGGAAAGAGGCACGCCGGGGACCAATCCGAGATAGATCGCCGCTGTCGAAGCCAGTCCGAACAAAACCAAAGTGTAAGCACAGGCGAGGAGCACCGCTGCAAACGGACCTCGACGATCGCGAAGGGTCATCCACCTTTGCGCCAAATTGCCGGACCAGCCGAGCCGGTCCCATGACTGGAGGCAAATCCCGTGTGTCCACCGCGCCTTCTGGCGAACCGAGGTTTCCCAGGTCTCCGGGAAATACGCTGGCCCAATTCGTAATCTTCCGTGAGAGCGTCTTCCGCAAACACCTTGCCGGACCCTAGCTCCGCGAGCTGCGCAAGAGCCTCTCGCGAAACTGCGCTGCCGACCCCTGCGCCGGGCACGGAAGAACCGATTGCATCGCGCACCGGCATGATCTTCGCATGCGATTCAGCGAACTCGTCCGAATAATGGCCCGAAATCATCGGCGCGGACGAGCTTGGAAGTGCCATGACCGGTAATTGCACGAACGCAAACTTGCGGATCGCGCGGTCCATCACAGCCAGTCCGGCAGGATCGACCATATCTTCGGCATCGTGAAGAATGACCATGTGGGCCTTGGTGCCGCTAGCCTTCTCTTCCTCGAGGAGTGCTGCGTAAAGCTCATTGAGGCAGTGAGCCTTGGTCGTCGGTCCCGGACGGTCCACGATCACGACTCGAACTCGCTCTTCAGGATCAAGCACGTTCTCGACCGCTTGAATCGTGTCGTGATCGTTAGGATAGCAACCGATGAAAATCCTGAGCTGTGGCTGCGGCCATGCGCCCAATACATGTGCTATCGTGGTGCCTATTACTGCCTGTTCTTTCCAGGCCGGAATGAAGAGCACCGCAGGCCCCGCCAGTCGATGTTCGCGTAGCAGGTCCTCGTCTACCACCTCGGTGCGAATACGCCCGGTCAGCCTGAAACACACATAGGCAACATCGACGAAAAACTCGTCGATCAACCCGATTGCGAAAAACGTCGCCGCAAACAGCAGCAATTCCATTTGCACGTGCGTAAGCCACTGGAAAATGGCGAAGTGCGACCCACCCATTTCTGATTCCCCCCTGTCGTATTCGTACAAAGGGCAATCGTTGCTTGCAACGGCTTTATGTTTCCGAAAGAGAGCGCATCGACATGATTGACCGCAAATCTCCGATTCAGCTCGTCTTTGCCCCTGTCCGTGCGCTTTTTGTCAGCGATGCGTCGGCGGGAATTCTGCTCATCCTCGTCGCGGCCGCCGCGATGCTCGCGGCGAATTCGCCTTTTGCCGAGGATTATCATCACCTCTTCCACGGCTACCTGTTCGACAAAGACCTGTTCAAACTCAACACGCTGCATCTGTGGATCAACGATGGACTGATGGCGATCTTCTTCTTCGTCGTGGGTCTGGAGGTCAAACGCGAATGGATCGAAGGCCAGCTTTCCTCCGCCGAACAGCGAAAAATGCCAGTGCTTGCAGCGGTAGCAGGCATGGCCGTGCCGGCGCTCGTTTATATCGGGTTCGTCAACGGAGAAGGCGCGTCTGAGCTGACGCGAGGCTGGGCAATCCCGGCCGCCACCGATATCGCATTTGCAATGGGCGTGCTCGGCCTGCTCGGCAGCCGTGTTCCGGCATCCCTGCGCCTGTTTCTCCTCACTGTCGCCATTGTCGATGATATCGGCGCCGTGCTGGTCATTGCGCTGTTCTACACCGCGAACATCAAGCTGGGGTGGCTTGTCGGGTCGATTGTGGTCACGGCGTTGATGTTCCTCATGAATCGCATGAAGGTCTCCGCCTACTGGCCATTCATTCTCGCAGCCGTGGTGCTGTGGTTTTTCGTGCTCAATTCGGGTGTCCATGCGACGATTGCCGGCGTGGTTGCGGCCCTCACGATTCCGATGGTCGGCAAGGACGACGACACCATGCTCGAACACCTCGAGCACGGCCTCGCCCCGTGGAGCGCCTATCTGATTGTGCCAGTATTCGGCTTCGCCAATGCGGGTGTCGAACTCGGCGATCTCGGCATGGCAGGAATTTTTGCTCCACTTCCCCTGGCCATCGCTGCCGGCCTCTTCTTCGGCAAACAGATCGGCATCTTCACTGCGATCTGGATTGCCGACAAGGTAGGCTTCGCCCCCCGGCCCGACCGCGCAAGCTGGCCGGAAATCTGGGGAGTCTCAATTCTTTGCGGTATCGGTTTTACCATGTCGCTGTTCATCAGCGGCCTGGCATTTACCGGAAGCGAATTGCTGATCGAAGAAGCGAAGATCGGCATCCTGATGGGATCGATCATTTCCGCAGTGGTCGGTTACACGATACTCCGCATGACGACCGATCACCCGGACGACCAACGCTCACCCTACGTTGATTGAGCGATCCTACCAGCTGCCGGTGTTTTCCATACTAGCCCAAGGCTCCTGAGGATCGAGATAGCCGTCCTGCAACAGTTCGATGGAAATGCCGTCGGGTGATTTGACGAAGGCCATGTGCCCGTCGCGCGGTGGACGATTTATCGTGTGACCCGCATCGACGAGTTTCTGGCAGGTGGTGTAGATGTTTTCGACTCGATAGGCGAGATGGCCGAAGTTGCGTCCCGCGCCATAATGTTCGGGCTCGCTACCATCCTGAGGCGGCCAATTGTATGTCAGTTCGACTTCCGCAACACCTTCCTGCCCCGGAGCGGCAAGAAAGATGAGCGTGAAGCGACCCTTTTCATTTTCCATACGCCTGGTTTCTTCGAGTCCAATCAATCGAAAAAAAGCCACTGTCGCGTCCGGATCGATCACGCGGATCATCGTATGGAGATATTTCGTCATGGTGCTGATTTAGGATGGGGCTCGCCAGAGAAAAAGGGGCTTCGACCATCGCAGCCCCCCATTCGATCGCAAATATTCAGAAGCTCGCGCTTAGGGAGGCAACCACGGCATCATCGGTGTACCCATCTATCGATGGACCCTCGACGCCGACATACGCGATACCCAAGTCGACAATCCCGTGCCTGACGTTCGCTGCTAGCGCCCAATCCCATCCCGTGTCATCCGGCGTCCCCGAAAGGTATGGCGGAGCCTGCACGCCATCGGTGAAGCCGACATGCCCGGTGATGGTGACAGGCGTTCCGGGAATACCGGTGCTCAGATCGCTGTAGAGATAAAGATTGTCCTCATTCGCCAAAGCGTCCTGGTCAAATGCGTAGGCGACGCCGATTTTTGCTTCCGCCGGACCCAATGTGAATCCCGCAGAAGCATAGGGCTCCCAATAATCCGTATCGAGACCGAGATCTTCGCTCGGATAGGAATAATACATGATGCCGACATCCAGACTGACGCCATTGGAGATCTGGCCTGTCCATCCTGCATAGATGTCGAGTTCAATCTCACCGTAGGATTCGCCACCATCGATCGATGAGCCCCAGGCACCTGCGTAGAAACCATTCGCGCGCGTTATGTCCAAGCCGCCCTGAACTGCCGGATCGCCGCCGGATAAAGATACTCCGCGAAATCGATAATCCGTCACCAGAGCGGCGTTGGCCGAGACAGTCACAACTCCACTGCCTCGCTGATTGCTTGGGCTGTCATCGGTTGGGGTGCCGGTTTGCGCTTTTGCGCCGAGAGCGGAACTCGCATATAGGACTGCGAGCGTTACGGCGAGAGCGCCGCGAGGGGACGTAAACATTTCGAACTCCTTGCGTTCGTCGGTGTGTTTCGTCCCACCTGCACATTCGACGGGGCCTTGTTCAGAGAAGGCTCCTCGACCGAATCTGTAATAATCGTGCATTTCCGAAAGAAATTGCGCAAGTCTGCACCAAATTTTTATCGCATATGCAGCGAAAGGCGTGACGTTTTCGCAACTGCAAAATTGTTCAGCCGGCACTCATGGCTTGCCGCTAGGGGCTGGGAACCATAGATGCCGCCTTGCGGTTCGTGAATTTGACAGGATTATGATCAGTTCGTTCAAACAGATTTTCGGCAAATCGGCCGGTAGGCGACGCATTGCGCATGTGCCTGCTGGCGAACGCTGGTACGTGATAGGCGACGTGCATGGACGATGCGACCTGCTCGAAGCCCTGCAACTTTCGATCATGGAAGATGACGCAGCCCTCGACGAGGCCGAGACGCATGTCGCGTTTCTTGGCGATCTGGTTGACCGCGGCCCCGACAGTGCTGGGGTCATCCGCCTGGCCCGTGAATGGGGCGAGCGGTACAACGTCCGCTATCTGGCCGGAAATCACGAAGAGATGTTTCTCGAAAGTTTCGAAGACAAGGAGGTGTTGCGGCACTTCCTCCGCCATGGCGGGCGCGAGACGGTGATGAGCTATGGCATTTCGCGAGACGAGTACAACGGGCTGAAGCTCGACGAGTTGCAGGCGTTGATGGCCGAGAGAGTTCCCGCGGAGGACCGGCGGTTTCTCGAAGGGTTCGAAACCATGATCATCGTCGGCGATTATGTTCTGGTGCATGCGGGGCTCAATCCCAAATATGCGGTCGACGATCAGAAGCGCCAGGATCTGATGTGGATCCGCGAGCGGTTTCTTCGCCATACCGAACCGTTCAGCCACGTCGTTGTCCATGGGCACACGATCTTCGAGGAGATCGAAGATACGCAGCATCGGATCGGTATCGATACCGGTGCATTTCGCACCGGACGCTTGACCGCAATGGTGCTGGAAGGCGATAGCCGCCGCATCATTCAGGCCGTCGCGAACGACGTCGGCGAAATCGTGATCGAGAAGGCGAGCGCTTAAATGAAAATTGCGATGGTGGGATCGGGCTATGTCGGCCTGGTGTCGGGGGCCTGTTTCGCAGACTTTGGCCATGATGTCGTTTGTATCGACAAGGACCAATCAAAGATCGATCGGCTGCATGAGGGTGTCATGCCGATCTTCGAACCGGGACTGGCGGAACTCGTCGGAGCGAACGTCAAGGCCGGCCGGTTGAGCTTCACCACGAGCCTCGCTGAAGGCATCGCAGGTGCGGACGCCATTTTCATAGCCGTGGGTACGCCCAGCCGTCGCGGAGACGGCCATGCCGATCTCTCTTTCGTATATGCTGTTGCCGAGGAAATCGGGGCCAATCTGGCAAATGATGCGGTCATCGTAACGAAGTCCACCGTACCTGTCGGGACGGGTGACGAGGTCGAGCGCATCCTGCAGGACAGCGGCACAACGCACCGTTTCTCTGTTGTGTCCAACCCCGAATTCCTGCGAGAAGGCGCCGCGATCGGCGATTTCAAACGGCCGGATCGTATCGTAATCGGGGCCGAAGACGATTTCGGTCGCGAAATCATGCGCGAAGTCTATCGCCCGTTATTTCTGAATGAATCGCCCATCCTCTTTACCGGGAGGCGTACGAGCGAGCTGATAAAATACGCCGCCAACGCGTTTCTTGCGACCAAGATCACCTTCATTAACGAGATGGCTGACCTGTGCGAGAAAGTCGGCGCGAATGTGCAGGACGTCTCGCGCGGGATCGGAATGGACAACCGGATCGGTTCGAAGTTTCTCAACGCCGGTCCAGGATATGGCGGAAGCTGTTTTCCCAAGGACACGCTCGCACTGCTCAAGACAGCGGAGGATTTCGACAGCCCGACCCGGATCGTCGAGGCGGTCGTCAAGACCAACGATAGTCGCAAGCGCGCAATGGGTCGCAAGGTCATCGATGCGCTGGGGGGGCTAGAGACCGCGCGCGGCAAGAAGGTCGCGCTGCTGGGCCTGACATTCAAGCCGAATACCGATGACATGCGCGATTCCCCAGCTATCGCCGTTGCGCAGACGCTGACCGATGCAGGGATCGAGGTGTCTGCATACGACCCCGAAGGCATGGAGATTGCAGCACCGCTGATGCCCGAAGTGAGCATGGCGAATGACCCTTACGCCGCCATCAAGGGGGCAGACGCCGTGGTCATCGTGACCGAATGGGATGCTTTCCGCGCGCTCGATCTCAAACGGGTCAAGGAACTGGCCAATGCGCCGGTATTGGTCGATCTGCGCAATATCTATCGTCCCGACGATGTGCGCGCACTGGGTTTCCAGTACAGCAGCGTCGGAAGGGCGTAGGGCCTAACAAGTTGCCAGGGGGCCTGTAAGCCGGGTTCTGTCTCCGCAGGCGGTATCCGGATCCCGGACCGAACCTGCGGTGGCAGCCATTCGTCTGGGCCATGGATCGCTCCACGGCTCAAGCAGCCAACCCGGGCGGTCGATGCGAAACGCATCTGCCAGCACGCTGGCGCGCCGCCCCTATTCGGCCTTGCTCCGGGTGGGGTTTGCCGTGCGGGCCGCGTTACCGAAGCCCCGGTGCGCTCTTACCGCACCCTTTCACCCTTGCCTGATCCCGCGAACGAGCCATCGGCGGTATGCTCTCTGTGGCACTGTCCCTCGGCTTGCGCCGGGCGGGCGTTACCCGCCACCCTTATTTCGTGGAGCCCGGACTTTCCTCGCGACCGAAGTCACGCGGCTGCCCGGCCCCCTGGCAAATGTGCAGATAGAACGTCTTGCAGTGCAGGCCAAGAGCCGGACATGGGTTGACGGCGACAGGGGGTAAAAAAATAATTGCGCTTGGGACATTTTTTACGGTTTTTCAGATGGTTGTGAGGAAATCGGGTCGTCTGCCTGTCACCTTTCAATGCCGTTCGCGATTTGCGCACACACACCATGCAGCGCGGCGAACCATGTGGTCGGTTCTGTGCGTGCACATCCTTTGCGATCATATTCAGCCGTGGTCGGTCGATAAGAGTTTAAAGCCACCTATCAAACTGGCCCGGTGTAGGAAATCCAGCTCCTCTCACAGCTTGCGCATCATGTGCGGGCGGCGGCCCCCCTAACAGGATCGCGGGAGGCCGCCTTGCCGTCAGGCTGCGTCGACTTCGCCGCCAATGCCTTCGAGCGATTCTTCGGGTAACAGCCACAACTGACCCACCGCGCCCGTTTCGGCATAGAATGCCACGCCGGTCGAACGGGCCGGATTGACCGACGTGTTGGTCACCGGAATCGAAATCAAGTGAATGAGCGTGAGACAAAGACCGATGGATAAAGGTGCAAACCCGCCAGGCACCTTGGTGGAAGTCGATCCGAGAATGACGATCAGGAAAAACGCCGTCAGCACGATTTCCACCACGAGCGCAGCCTGCATCGAGAAACCACCTGGCGAAAGATCGCCGAATCCATTGCTGGCAAAGCCGCCCGCACTCCAGTCGGGCTGGCCCGATGCGATCACGAAGAGTGTGCCCGCTGCGGCAAAGGCACCGATCACTTGCGCAACCCAGTATGGCAGAAGCTCACCCCAGGAAAACCGGCGCGCGACTGCCAGGCCCAGCGAAACCGCCGGATTGAAATGGCCTCCCGAAATGCCGCCAACGGCGTAAGCCATGGTCAGCACGGTGAGGCCGAAGGCCAGAGATACACCCACGAACCCGATCCCGAGCTCTGGATAACCGGCGGCCAGCACTGCCGCGCCACAGCCCCCGAAGACGAGCCAGAAGGTCCCGAAAAATTCGGCAAAGAGTTTTCTGAGCATTTGTACCCTCCCCATCCAAGGAAAGAGCGACCCGGATTGTTACGCTAGCGCGCAAACGCACGTCGCGACAGGTTTTCACATTCGTGTTGGGGATAAGTGCGCGAAGGCGCGACAGGCGAATGATTGGCGGCGGGGCAGGAGAACCTCGCAACAGCAATTGTACGAATTTTGACAATTACCGATAAGTTGTAGGAATGCCGTACATTTTTAGCGCCATACGCCGCGTTACCGTGTGCGGCCTCGATCGCGGTCGAGCAGCAGCTGGAATAGGATCGCCCTGACCTCGCCATCGATCTCGCCATCGATTCTTCGTGGACGCCAACGACGCTGGAACGCCTCCACCGCCTTGTGCCCGTCGGTAATGTCATATCCGAACCGTTCGAGCGCGAGGTAGAACGCGCCATCGTTATCGAAGGGGTCGCCCAGTTCGATCTTGGGGGTCGACAGGCAAAGATCGTATTCCGCGAGGCGTTCCCATGGAAACAGTTCGCCCGGATCAATCTTGCGCGCGGGTGCGACGTCGGAATGGCCGACCACGTTGGCGCGAGGGATATCATATGTTTTCACTATTCGCGCCAGCAGAGGGACCAGGGCTTCGAACTGCGGCTCGCTGAAATCGCGATAGCCGTGGAGGTGGCCGGGGTGATCCAGTTCGATCCCGATGCTGGCCGAGTTCACATCCTTGTGCCCGCGCCAGTAGGATACGCCCGCATGCCAGGCGCGCTTGTCCTCGGGCACGAGCCGGGTGACTCGGCCATCGTTGGCGATCAGATAATGCGCGCTGACCTTCGCGTCCGGATCGCACATGCGATCGAGCGCGGCGATCGGACCGAGCATTTCGGTGTAGTGGATGACGACCATTTCAACGGGCAATGAGCGTTCGTCGAAATTGGGCGAAAGCCGTTCTTCGTGGACGAGCTCGTCACCCGTCATCCAATAAGACCTTCACCTTCGGGCAGGACAGCGCCGAGCACGAGTGAATCGTCGGTTCGCGCATACTGTACACCGCCGCCGCAATCCTCGGCCAGCAGGGCGATCATATGCGCCGCAACCGTGCGGCTGGACAAGCGATTGCGCGGAAGGCTGCCCTCTAGCGCCTTGCCGATATTGTCGTCGAAAGCGATTTTCTGCGCAGACGCGCGCACGACGATTTCGCAATTGCCCTCCCGGATTTCGGCACCGATATCGAGCGTCCCGCCGCGCACCAGCGCATCGATCGCGATTTGCGCAAAATTGAGCAGCACCTTGACTGCCGGCTTGCCCAGATTCGGTGCGTCCATGGCCCAGTTCACCGTGATGCGCGCGTTGTCGGCGACCAGCGATTCGATCAGCGATCTGGGCTCGGCGATATCGACCCGCTCCCCGAAACCGCCAGCCGCGCCGAACGCGAGACGGAAAAACTTGAGCTTGTTGGTCGAGATCGTCGCGCTCTGTTCGAGCAGTTCGATCACGTTCTTCCGCATCTCCGGATCCTGTTCGACCGCCAGCAACTCGAGCCCGTTGCTGAGTGCGCCCACCGGGCTGAGCATGTCATGGCACAGACGCGAGCAAAGCATCGCGGCAAGGTCGATCGATTGGCTGTCGTTCATCAAGATCCCGTCGGTATGAAACTGCGCCGCCTTCTAGCGGGCGGCAGTCTCATAGGGAAGCGCCGCAAATCCCGCATCCCCCGCGCGCCAGAAAGTGACGCGGCCTGCCGTGATTATTGCCCAGACAGCCCCGTCGCTTGCCGCCATTCGCGCATCCGTTGCCGAAGGGCGGGCAAGACCATTCGGGTGCGAATGATAATATCCAAGCACTTGCGAACCGCCCCGCCGCGCCGAGCGGTGCGCATCGACGAGCTTCTGCGGATCGATTTCAAAATGGGTTTCGGGCTGCGGATGAATGTTGCGCGCAGGCAATATGCCGTCGACAAGATTGCCTTGGCCAAGCAGAATGCCGCAACATTCACGCGGGAAGGCGCGCCGCGCCTCGCTTTGCATCGCTTCGACAAGGCAGCTTGAGACTTTGATCGGCATCGCGCATTGCCCTAGCATGGCGGAACCGGAAATCATCAGCGGGAAAATATCCGGCGCGGGCCGCTTGGACAAGGCGCTGGCCGAGGACACCGGCCTGTCGCGCGAACGCATCAAGGCATTGATCGCACAAGGTGACGTCATCATCGGCAAGAGCGCGGCGACGGCGCCTTCCGCGAGGCTGCAAGGCGGCGAAAACTTTCGGATCACCCTCCCCCCGCCTCGACCGCTCGAAGCGGAGCCGCAAGACATCCCGATCGAGGTCGTGTTCGAGGATGGAGACTTGCTGGTGGTGAACAAACCCGCCGGAATGGTGGTTCATCCGGCCGCAGGCAATCCCGACGGCACGCTGGTCAATGCCTTGCTGCATCACTGCTCGGGCCGCCTGTCGGGTATCAACGGGGTCGCCCGACCGGGCATCGTACACCGCATCGACAAGGACACATCGGGCCTGCTGGTCGTGGCCAAGAACGATGCATCGCACGTGGGCCTGGCAAGGCAGTTCGCCGATCATTCGATCACGCGGCGTTATCTTGCGATCTGTGCGGGGCAGCCCAATCCGCCAGCAGGGACAGTTTCCGGCCGGATCGGACGCTCCGATCGCGACCGCAAGAAGATGGCCGTGCTGCCAGACGATGCAACGCGCGGAAAACATGCCGTCACGCATTATGAAACGCTCGAGCGCCTGCACCATGCCGCGCTCATCGAATGCCGACTGGAAACCGGGCGGACGCATCAGGTTCGCGTTCACTGTGCGTCAATTGGTCATCCGCTATTGGGGGATCGTGTCTACGGACGCACTCCAGGCCCCCTCAGGGGCATACTCGACGAATGCGGGTTCCGCCGCCAGGCACTGCACGCGGCAAGGCTGGGATTCAAACATCCTATCAGCGGTGAAAGCCTGGATTTCTGCGCCGAATTGCCCCTCGATATGCGGGAACTCATCGACCAAACCGCTCGTTGAAATCGATGAAACGCAGATGCAATTCCGGCCGCGTTCCGGTATAGAGAAACAAGTGGCCCAACCGACCGGATGCCCAGCAGGGGTTCGGCGAATGCGGTCGACGCCAGAAAGGTCAGGACAAACGTGAGCAATACCAGAAAATTGAGCGTTCCGGCGCTCGGCGGTGAGCAGAGCCTCAACCGCTATCTTTCCGAAATCAAGAAATTCCCCGTGCTGACGCAGGAGCAGGAGTACATGCTCGCCAAGCGTTACGAGGAGCACGAAGACCCCGAAGCTGCGGCGCAGCTCGTCACGTCGCACCTGCGCCTGGTTGCCAAGATCGCGATGGGTTATCGCGGCTATGGCCTTCCCGTCTCGGATCTCATTTCCGAAGGCAATGTCGGCCTGATGCAGGGCGTCAAGAAATTCGAAGCCGACCGCGGCTTCCGCCTCGCCACCTATGCCATGTGGTGGATCAAGGCGAGCATCCAGGAATACATCCTGCGCTCGTGGTCGCTGGTGAAAATGGGCACGACAGCCGCGCAGAAGAAGCTGTTCTTCAACCTGCGCCGGATGAAGAAGAACCTCGACGCCTATGAGGACACCGACCTTCATCCCGACGATGTGGCCAAGATTGCGACCGACCTCGGTGTTCCCGAGCAGGAGGTCGTCAACATGAACCGTCGCATGATGATGGGCGGCGACGGATCGCTGAACGTGTCCATGCGCAATGGTGAAGAGGGTTCGGGCGAATGGCTCGACTGGTTGACCGATGACCGTCCGTTACAGGACGAAACGGTGGCTGACGCCGAAGAGGCCGAAGTGCGTCACGACATGCTGGTCGAGGCCATGGACAGCCTGAACGATCGCGAAAAGCATATTCTGACCGAGCGGAGGCTGACCGAAAACCCCCAGACGCTTGAGGAACTGTCGCAGGTCTACGACGTCAGCCGCGAACGCATCCGCCAGATCGAGGTCCGTGCCTTCGAAAAGCTGCAAAAAGCGATGAAATCGATCGCGGGCGAACGTCTGCTGCCCGGCATCGCCTGACCCCTCACAGGGCGGCCAACAGAGGCGCGAAGGGAATTTCCCATCGCGCCTCTTTTTTGTAAGCAGTCGGCATGCGTCGCATTGCCTTTTTCCTCGCAAAACTGTTCGTCGGTCTGGTTGCGCTCAGCCTCGCTCTTGTCGTGCTGTTCAAGTTCGTACCGGTGCCGGTCACGGCCACGATGGCGATGGACAGCAATGGCGTGACCAAGGATTGGGAGTCGCTCGCCAGCATCGATCCCAATCTCGTGCGCGCCGTCATTGCCGCCGAGGACGGCAAGTTCTGTGCGCATGACGGATTCGACCGCGAGGCCATGCAAAAGGCCTACGAAAGCAATTTGCAGGGTGGGCGCATTCGCGGTGGTTCGACCATCAGCCAGCAGACCGCGAAGAACGTGTTTCTCTGGCAAGGCGGCGGTTATTTCCGCAAGGGGCTGGAAGCCTATTTCACGCTGCTGATCGAGCAGATCTGGGGCAAGCGGCGGATCATGGAAGTCTATCTCAACGTCGCTGAAACCGGCATCGGCACTTATGGGGCCGAAGCGGGGGCGCAGCGCTATTTCAACAAGTCCGCGTCGAGCCTTTCGCCCAGCGAAGCCGCGCGGATGGCTGCGGCCCTGCCGCTGCCCAAGGAACGGTCGGTGGTAAATCCGGGCGGCTGGTTGCGTCGGCACGGCAACACGATCGCCGCACGAATCGGGCAAGTCCGTCGCAACGGTCTCGATGCCTGCGTCTATGAGTGATCGCTACGTCCCACGCGATCTGAATGCCTTGTCAGGCCGCCCTGCAAAAACGAAGGTGAGGAACCGTTGGGGTTGCGGCATCCTGCTCGTGCCGCTGCTATTGGCCGCCTTCTATGCGCTGATCCAGGCAAAGCACTGGCATCCGTCCGATGACACATACCCGCAGCAGGGCATCGACATATCGCATCACCAGGGCGAGATCGACTGGGCGTTGCTGCCTGCGCAATGCGTCGATTTGTGGCGCGCGGAGCCTATCACTTCTTCACCCTGTGCCGTTCCGGAGCGGAGCAGGCGGCGAACTTCATCGCCAACGTCCCCGTCGATCCCGCCGCGCTCGCCCCGGCAGTGGACCTCGAATACATGGGCAATTGCACGAACCGGCCGCCGATCGCCGACGTGCGGGCCGAATTGGCCGACTATCTGGCGCTAGTCGAGGGGCGTTACGACAAGCCCGCAGTGCTTTACCTCACTGAGGAATTCGACGAGGCCTATGGGATCAGCGCGCACTTCGATCGGCCGCTATGGTTGCGCTCGATCATCCGCGAGCCGAGTTTCGGGAAAAGGGACTGGACCCTCTGGCAGGCATCCAACTTTCATCAGCTGGAAGGAATCGAGGGCCGCGTGGACTGGAATGTCATGCGAACGGAGCGGCAGCCACCCCCTGCCCAGTAAGGCGCCGGGCCGGTGCGTATCTCGCACACCGAACTCACTCGCCATGGGCTTGTCCTGCAATTCCGTGCACTTGCGGCTTGCCTCAGAGAGTGAATGATATATCATGCCAGATGCGTTATTCCGTATCACGCTGATTTTGCGCGGATTTTTATTGAAGGTATTGGGCAATCTTGCTTAATCCGCTGGCAGGGACAGGTTAAGGGGGCGGCTCGCCAAGTGGGTATCGGGCATCATCACGACCACGATCACGCTGACGGGCATGGCGGCGGTCATGGACACAGCCATGCGCCAAAGGATTTCGGACGCGCGTTCCTGATCGGGATCGTCCTCAACACGGGATTTGTCATCGTCGAAGCCATCTATGGCTGGATCGCCGGATCGATGGCGCTGATCGCAGATGCCGGCCATAATCTGTCCGACGTGCTGGCGCTCATGCTTGCCTGGGGAGCGAGCGTCGCAGCGAAGAAACAGCCGACAGAGCGCTTTACATACGGATACAAGAGCTCGACCATCCTGGCGGCGCTCGCCAATGCAGGATTGCTGCTGGTGGCGATCGGCGCCATTCTTTACGAAACGATCCACCGCATGGCGGACCCTGCCCCGGTCGCTGGCGAGACCATGGCCATCGTCGCCGGTATTGGCATTCTGATCAATGCAGGGACGGCCGCGTTGTTTTTGCGCGGTCAGGACGACATCAACATCCGCGGCGCCTATTTGCACATGGCAGCTGATGCGCTGGTGAGCGCAGGGGTAGTCATCGCCGGTCTGGCCATCATCTGGACCGGACAGGCCTGGATCGATCCGGCGGTCAGCCTCGTCATCGTCATCGTCATCGCCTGGGGCACGTGGGGCCTTCTGAAAGACAGCGTGGCCATGAGCATGCTCGCCGTGCCCAAGGGCGTCTCGGAAAAGGAAGTTCGGACCTATCTGGCCGGGCTGGAAGGCGTCAGCGCCGTACACGATCTGCATATCTGGCCGATGAGCACGACCGAAACTGCGCTGACCGCGCATCTGACGATGCCTTCGGGGCATCCGGGCGACGCATTCCTGCAGCAGATCTCGCACGAACTCGAGCACAGCTATTGCATCGGCCATTCGACCATCCAGGTTGAACGGGTTCGCAACTGCACGAGCGGGTGTTGATCAGGGCAGGTAGGGTGTCATTTTCGCCCTGAGGAGCCGGATCAGGGCTGGGTCCATGAAGCGATAATTGTCTCTGATGCCCAGGACGACCACTGGCGCGCTGCGCGCCGACTTGCCGAACCGCGTTTCGACCGCCTTGCGATGCCGCGATTCCATCACGAATACGCGATCCGCCCATTCGAGCATTTCGGCATCCAGCACCAAGTCCGAGTCTTCGGCCAAACCGGCTGAAAGCACCGTCAAGCGCGGATTATCGGCGAAGATCTGTCCCGCCGTCGGGCTGCGATGCCGGTTCTTCCCGCAAACGAAAAGGTAGCGGCGGCCTCCTGTCAGGCCGCTTCTTCTTTCTCGCCCTTCTTGCCATCATGAACCTGGATCGGCTCCTTGCGTCCTTCGACCACGTCCTTGTCGATGACGATTTCCGTCACGCCGTCGAGATCGGGCAGGTCGAACATCGTATCGAGCAGGATACCCTCCACGATCGAACGCAGACCACGTGCCCCGGTTTTGCGGGCGATTGCCTTTTCGGCGATCGTGCGCAGTGCGTCATCCTGGAAGGTCAGATCGACGTCCTCCAGTTCGAACAGCTTCTGGTACTGCTTGACCAGCGCATTCTTCGGCTCGGTTAGGATCGTAACCAGCGCATCGATATCGAGGTCGCGCAACGTTGCAATGACCGGGAGACGACCGACGAATTCGGGAATAAGACCGAATTTCAGAAGGTCTTCAGGCTCGCCCTTTTCAAGCAGTTCGCCGATGCGGCGCTTGTCCGGATCGGCGACGTGCGCACCGAAGCCGATACTCCGCTTCTGCAGGCGGTCGGCGATGATCTTCTCCAGACCGGCAAAAGCACCGCCACAGATGAACAGGATGTTCGTCGTGTCGACCTGAAGGAATTCCTGCTGCGGGTGCTTGCGTCCGCCCTGCGGCGGGACGCTCGCCGTGGTGCCCTCCATCAGCTTCAGAAGCGCTTGCTGCACACCCTCGCCCGACACGTCGCGGGTAATCGAAGGATTCTCTGCCTTGCGCGTAATCTTGTCGATTTCGTCGATGTAGACGATGCCATGTTGCGCCTTCTCGACGTTATAGTCGCTCGCCTGCAGCAGCTTCAGGATGATATTTTCGACATCCTCGCCGACGTAGCCAGCCTCGGTCAAGGTGGTGGCATCGGCCATGGTAAACGGAACGTCGAACGTACGCGCGAGCGTCTGCGCCAACAGAGTCTTGCCCGAACCGGTTGGCCCAACGAGAAGAATATTCGATTTCGCCAGTTCGACGTCGCCGGCCTTGCCGCTGTGCTTCAGCCGCTTGTAGTGATTGTGCACCGCCACCGACAGCACGCGTTTCGCCCGGTCCTGACCGATCACATAGTCGTTAAGCGTGGCGAAGATTTCGGATGGGCTGGGTACATCGCCATCTTTCTTGCCCGAAATACCCGCCTTTGTTTCTTCGCGAATGATGTCGTTGCAAAGTTCCACGCATTCGTCGCAGATGAACACGGTCGGTCCCGCAATCAGCTTGCGCACCTCGTGCTGTGACTTACCGCAGAAGCTGCAGTAGAGGGTGGATTTGCTGTCGGTTCCGCTCAACTTGGTCATTTCCTGCTCTGCCCCGGGAGACGCCCGCATAAGGCGGGATTCGCCGACTCTAGGCCGGTGGGGGAATGGGTCAACATCATAGGTAATCCAGCCTGCTTGCCACAAGGTGAAGCGGCATGCTTGCCCAAATCCTACGACAAAATTGCAACAGTCCTGTCACGGGACGCAGCGTCTGCGCCCCACGAGGGCGCGCCATGTTATTCGGGCGCGCCGCCGGACCCCTTGTCCTCT
Source organism: Citromicrobium sp. (assembly GCA_003248395.1). Taxonomy (GTDB): domain Bacteria; phylum Pseudomonadota; class Alphaproteobacteria; order Sphingomonadales; family Sphingomonadaceae; genus Qipengyuania. Next base: position 1,753 of record QFNA01000109.1, on the reverse strand, counting down.
TCCTTGGTCGGCTCGTCGGGGGTTTCTGATTCGGGCCGCGCCTCGAACACCTTGTCGACAATGCCAAACTTCAACGCCTCATCGGCCTCCAGGAAGGTGTCGCGGTCCATTGCCTTTTCGATATCGGAGAGGCTTTGGCCCGTGTATTTCACATAGAGATCGTTCATCCGCTGGCGAATACGCAGGATCTCGCGCGCCTGGATTTCGATGTCGCTGGCCATGCCACGGGCACCGCCGCTGGGCTGATGGACCATGATCCGCGCATTGGGGAGCGCAATGCGCATACCCGGTTCGCCCGCTGCCAGCAGGAAACTGCCCATCGAGGCTGCCTGCCCAATACACACGGTCGATACGCGCGGCTTGATGTATTGCATCGTGTCATGGATCGCCATGCCGGCAGTCACAACGCCGCCGGGCGAATTGATATACATGCTGATCGGCTTCGACGGGTTCTCGCTTTCCAGAAAGAGCAGTTGGGCGACGATCAGCGACGCCATGTTGTCTTCTACCTGACCGGTCACGAAAACGATGCGTTCCCGCAGCAAGCGGCTGAAAATGTCGAATGCGCGCTCGCCACGGCTCGATTGCTCGACGACCGTCGGCACCAGCGCGCCAGTCACGGGATCGTGGGTGAACTGGCCCTGGCCTCCGTGGGCGTCGCTGCCGAAAAGGTCGATCATGCAATTCCTCTTTCAAAAATTTCGAGCGCCTATGTCGCTATCACCGACAGGATGTTCAAGGGGCTTAACCATCGCCGCTGTCGACAGTGCGCGGGCGTGGATGACGGCATCGGTCGCTTGCCGTTTGTCGGTGGTGATTGCCGGTCGGTCGAGCGCAGGTTCACCATCTCTGCCTACATCTGTAATCGATAGCGCGTCGCAGCGAGAGGAAGGGGAAGATCGACATGATGGCAAGACTGCTCTGCGCAACGGCTCTCACCGTCGTGATGCCAGCATCGCAGGCCTTCGCCCAAGCCGTTGAAGACCCGGCAGAAAGCATTGTGGACTCGGGCCAGCCGAGCACGGAACGCGTCTTCGAGCCGGAGTATTTTGCAGCCTCTTCGCCACGCAACGCGCTCGATATGATCGATCGGCTCCCGGGGTTTGCCATAGCAGACGGCAACAACAACGGTCCGCGCGGGCTTGGGCAGGCAAACCAGAATGTTCTCGTCAATGGCGAGCGGTTCTCGAGCAAGTCTGACTCGTTGCGGGACCAGCTCCGTCGGATACCCGCAAGCACCGTCGTTCGGATCGAGCTGATCGACGGCAACACGCTCGACATACCGGGACTGACTGGCCTGGTCGCCAACGTGGTGACAGCCGACGCCAATTCCGGCCAGTTCAGGTGGCAAACGGGTTTTCGTCCGCACAATACCGACGCCAGGCTCTATGGCGGCGAAGCGTCGCTTACAGGAAAGTCGGGCTCGCTCGGCTACACCGTCGCCATTTCCAATGAGAACAATCGGTTCGGTGCCGACGGTCCGGTGGTGATCACCGCTGCGGACGGCAGCCTGATCGAGGAACAGTACCGCGTGATGTCGGGCGGTTTCGACAATCCGAAACTGGCCACGAATTTCAGCTACGATTTCGACGGATCGGCTCAGGCGAACCTGAACCTGAGCTATGGCGAAGATTTCTATTACGTCGACGAGCCCGAAGTCGGCAAACCGTCGCAAGGTCCGGTTCGTACCCGCGACGCACGTGTCGACGAGGATGGTCCGCAATATGAAATCGGCGGAGACCTGACGTTTGCG
>QFNA01000108.1 GCA_003248395.1 Citromicrobium sp. | reverse complement strand
TCCACGACACGCAGAAGATATCTGCGAGAAGCTCGGCCTAGCGCGCTCCAATGTCTCGAACGGACTGAAGGAACTGCAATCCTACCAGATTGTCCGTCGCGTCCACGTAGAGGGCGACCGCCGCGATCACTTCGTGGCCGAAACCGATCTATGGGACATGCTGCTGAAAATCACGGCCGAGCGTAAACGGCGCGAGATCGACCCGACGATCCAGCTGCTGGGCGAATTGGCCGAAAGCCTTGGCAAGCGCGACGACGTCCCTGCGCATGTCCGCGGGCGCATTAGCCGCATGCACGAATTTATCGGCAATCTTACAGGCTGGTATTCCGATGTCCGCCGCTTGCCCAAGTCGACCTTGGTCACGCTCATGAAGCTCGGCGGTCGCGTCGCGCGGCTCCTGCCGGGCACCAAAACCAAGGATTAACTCTTCAACAACGCACAAAGGAGCCACGACCCCATCGGTTCGATCGATTATTTCTCAAATTACAGAAATTAGAGGAGAAAGAGCATGTACCTCGTTCCCGCCTACATCGTCTATCTTGTAATCAGCATTGCGCTTACGGTTTGGGTCGCGCGCACCTTGTCGAAAAACGGGATTGTTTTCCTCAAGGAATGCTTCGGACATGACGATAGTCTCGCCCATTCGACCAACCATTTGCTGGTCGTCGGCTTTTACCTCGTGAACCTCGGATGGATTCTGCTAACACTGCGCTTCGGCAGCGCGCCACAGGGCATAGCAGAAGTGCTCGAATTCCTTTCGACGAAAATCGGCCTGGTCGTTGTCGTGCTCGGCTTCATGCACTTCTTCAATATGAATGCCGTCGCCAAGTTCGGCCGCAAGGTGGGCCAGTGGCTGCGCGAGGACGATTTCGGGAACGCGCTCAGGCCCGAACCACAGCGCGGGATCCTTGACTGAAAAACGAACATTACAAAAGAAATCGGGCGGCCTTTGCAGGTCGCCCTTTTGCCGTCAGCCCACAGCCACCTTCAAATCATCGACCAGATCGGTCCGCTCCCAAGGGAAATTCTCGCCCTCTGCCTGTCGACCGAAATGACCGTAAGCAGCGCTCTTGCGATAGATCGGCTTGTTGAGGCCGAGGTGCATGCGAATGCCGCGTGGGGTGAGCCCGCCCAGTTTCTCGATATTGCGGATCGCGTTCTCCAGCGCTTCGTCGGTCACGCCATCGGCATTGGTGCCGTGCGTATCGACATAGATCGACAGCGGCTTCGACACGCCGATGGCATAGCTCAACTGGATGGTGCAGCGTCTCGCCAGACCCGCAGCAACGATGTTCTTCGCCAGATAGCGCGTGATATAGGCCGCGGAGCGGTCGACCTTGGTCGGATCCTTGCCGCTGAAAGCACCGCCACCATGCGGAGCCGCGCCCCCATAGGTATCGACGATGATCTTGCGTCCGGTCAGGCCCGCGTCGCCATCGGGCCCACCGATCTCGAATGCACCGGTCGGATTGATGTGCCACTCGGTCTCGTCGGTGATCCAGACCTTGGGCAGAATCTCGCTCACGACCGACTTCACATAGGCCTTGAGTTCAGCTTCCTTTTCACCCTCGTGATAGCCCTTGGTGTGCTGGGTCGATACGACGACAGCGGTGCAGGCAACGGGCTTGCCGTTTTCGTAGCGTAGCGAAAGCTGGCTCTTGGCATCGGGTTCGAGGAAGGGCGCAGTGCCGTTCTTGCGATCCTGCGCCAGCCGTTCGAGGATCTTGTGGCTGTAATCGAGCGTCGCCGGCATGAGATCGGGAGTCTCGTCGCAGGCGAAGCCGAACATGATGCCCTGGTCGCCCGCACCTTCATCCTTGTTGCCGCTGGCATCCACGCCCTGCGCAATCTCGACCGACTGGCCGTGGAGGTGGTTTTCGAAGGTCAGCGTTTCCCAGTGGAAACCGTCCTGTTCGTAGCCGATCTCGCGAACGGTGCGGCGGACGACCTTCTCGATTTCTTCCTTCGCGCCCGGGGCCCAACCGCCGTTCTCGCGCCATTCCTCGCGCTTGCCGTCGTACATGGGTGCGCAGCGGATTTCGCCGGAGAGGATCACCCGCTGCGTCGTCGTCATGGTTTCGCAAGCGACACGCGATTCCGGATCCTTCGCCAGCATGAGATCGACGATGGCGTCGCTGATCTGGTCCGATACCTTGTCGGGATGCCCTTCCGAAACGCTTTCGGACGTGAAGAGATAGCTGCTGCGCATGGAGACCCCGGAAATGGATATAAAGACTTCTTTATGTGCTGCCGGACCCGTAACGGCGGGCGAGGCCGATGGCAACCGCCGACAGCGCCAGCAGCGCGAGCGTCCACGCCAGCGTCAGCCAGTGGCCCGCACGCGCGAACAGCGTCGGCGCGTGCGCAGGCGGGACCAGCGTATCGATGCGCGCTGCCTCGCCGCGTCCGATATGGTTGCGAACCACCCCGCGGGCATCGATGACGGCGCTGATCCCGGTCGTGGTCGAACGCAGCACCGGGAGCCCTTCCTCTATCGCGCGCATGCGCGCCTGACCCAGATGTTGCGGGGGTCCCCAATAGCCGAACCAACCATCGTTCGACGGGTTGAAAATATAGTCGGGCCGGTCGCCGCGCTCGACCACCTCGCCGGAAAAGACGATCTCGTAGCAGATCTGCATCCCCGCCTTGCCCCACGCGCCCAGCCCGATTGTCTGCGGGCCGGGACCGGGAACGAAGTCCAGCGTCCCGGCCACGAGGCGCGAAAGCCCGATCGGTTCCAGCAGCGCGCGCATGGGCAGATATTCGCCATAGGGCACCAGATGCGCCTTGGCATAACGCGGTCCGAGCGTTCCGTCGGCGCGCACCGGCGTGATCGCGTTGTAGGCGCCCACGGCGCGCAACCTGCCATCGACATCGCCCATTTCCAGATCGACGGCGCCGGTCAGCAAGAGCGAACCCTCTCCGATCGCCTGGCCGATCCGGTAGCGCGCGAAAATCGGGCTGCCGCCCGCCGTCATCTGATCGTAATAGCGCTGCGGATAGCCGCCTCGAAGGTAGTCGGGGACGCCGCTCTCGGGCCAGAGCACGAGCCGTTGGACCGCTTGCCTGCGCGGACGGGAAAGCGCTGCGATCCGCTGGAACTGCTCCTCGTATTTCGTCGGATCGTCGATTTCTTCCTGCCGCAGATTGGGCTGCACCAGCGTCAGCGGCAGGATCCCGTCTCGCGGCAATCCGGCCGGCAACAGCATGCCTGCGATGGCCGCGAGAGCGAGCGCGCCAAGCGGCACCCACCGCCGCGCCGCCGTCAGCCATGCGCCGATCCCGCACAATGCCACAGCCAGACCCGACAGCGCATAGGTTCCGGTCCACGGCAAGAGCGCCGCGACGCCGGGGCGGCTCCATCCACCCAGCAACGATAGCGAGAACGGACCCCAAGCATAGCCAGTGAAGACCCAGCTGCGAAACCATTCGGCCGCGATCCAGCACGCGCCGAAAACCAGCGCGAACAGCCATAGAGGACGGTCGCGGCCGATCAGCTTTGCCGCCAGCGCGGCGAGCGCAGGCCATACCGCGAGGTAGAGCGAGAGCAGCGGCACCGCGACCCAGCCGAGCACCGCAGGCATTTCCGCCTGATAGGTAAACGCCGTCGCGATCCAATTGTTGGTCAGGGTGAAATGCGCGACGCCGAACAGCCAGCCCTGGGTGAAGGCGGATTTACGGTCTGCGCTGCGATGCAGCAGCCAGACGAAAGCCCCCATGGCAACCAGCGCCAGCGGCCACAGGCCCAGCGGCGGGTATCCGGTCGCTGCAGCCAGTCCGAGCACCAGCGCGGCCCATTTGGGATGCCGCAGGGCGAAATCAGTCAGTCGATCCATCGCCCCGCCTGTTAAGGCCGGACGCGACGAGCGCAAGCGAAAGCGCCCGCCAGCAGAGAACCGGTCAGAAAGGGAGCGTCGGCAGCCGGATTACCCGACAGCGCCGACGTCCTCGCTCTCTACCTTGCGCCGCCGACGTGTGGCGGGCTTGGCAGCAGGCGCATCGTCGCCGCCCGAACCATTCGCGATCGAAGGCGGCAGTGCGGATGCGTCGATTTCGCCTTCCGAGCCAGTGGCGCCTTCGTCGGTCTTCTTCGTCTTGCGCGGCGCACGGCGCTTCTTGGGCGCCTCGTCCTCGTCCTTGCGGGTGAAGGGGTTTTCGGACGGCTCGAAAGCATTGCCGTCGTCGCCGTCGCCGTCGTCTTCGGAAGAGCGGCGCGAACGGCGTTTGCGCGTGTCGCCCCTGTCCTGACGCTGATCCTGCTGGCGATCGTCCTCGTCGCGCGAGCGGGTCCGCCGGGTGCGGCGGCGGTCGTCGCCGTCGTCGTCCGAACCGTCGTCGTCGTCGTTTGCCTGGCGGTCTTCGTCACGCTTGGCACGGGCCTCGTCCTGGCGGGCCTTGTTGTCGGCGATGACGCGGAAATAGTGATCGGCGAACTGCAGGTAGTATTCGGCCTGCACGCGGTCGCCATTGTGCTGGGCATCCTGTGCCAGCTTCTTGTACTTGTCGAGCAGTTGCGGCGCATTGCCGCGTGCGCGGCTGTCGATCCGGTTGGCGGAATTGCCACCACCCTGACTGCGATTGTTATTGCGTCCGCGACGGCGGTTATTGCGATTATTGTTCAAGGGCTAATCGTCCTCATTCATAACACGGCGCGGACCCCTGCCCGCATTCTGCCGTGTGACCCCTTGTGCACATGCGATCATTCGCATGGCGCTTGCTCCGCTTCTGTGCATGATATGCGAGGCCAAGGCCGCGCATCATAACTGCCATGTCGGAGCTGGAACCGGTGGGTCGCATTGCAAAGCGCACCACTGGCCTGTGGCCAGAGGTAAAGGGTCGAATCGCCTTTGCCAACCCCTCTAGGAAAGAATTACTGCGCGAGGCCGATTCGCAAGGTCCCGCCGCAGTGCGCAGGAGAGCTGCGCGGCGAGCGCCAGCGCCTCCAGCGAATCGGCCTGCGAGGCGCCGATTTCAAGGATCGCCACACCGCCGGGACAAAGCAGCTTGCCAAGCTGCGGCACGATCACGCGATAGTCGTCAAGCCCCTCCGGCCCGGCGAAGAGTGCCGAGGCCGGCTCGTAATCGCGCACATCTGGATCGAGCACCGCACCCTCTTCGACATAGGGCGGATTGCACAGCACCAGGTCGAAGCGCCCGAGATCATCCGCCCAGCCCTCCATCCGCCAGTCGAGCAGGTGGAAACGGACCCGCGCTTCGAGGCCGAGAGTATCGGCATTGTCATGCGCGATGGCCAGCGCCGCCGGCGAGCGATCGGTCCCGACGCCTTCGGCAGCCGTCTCGGCAATCACGCTGAGCAGCAACGCGCCCGTCCCCGTGCCGAGGTCGAGCACGCGCCTGGCATCGGGTTTCAGTTCCAGCGCCGCCTCGACCAGCACTTCGCTGTCGCCGCGGGGGATGAGCGTGTCGGACGTAACCTTGAAGACCCGCCCGAAGAATTCCTGATGGCCGAGGATATGCGCGACCGGCTCGCGCCGCGAACGGCGCGCGACCAGAGCTGCATAGCTTTCGGGCACATCGGCGCGCATGGCGCGGAGCAGCATGTCCGACCGATCCATGCCCAGCGCATGCGCCATCAGCAGTTCGGCATCGAGCCGAGCGGTTTCGCTGGTTAAAGCGAGGCGCTCGGCGGCGGCACGGATGCCATCGGCAACCGTCATACCAGCTCTATCCGTCACTCATCGCCGCAAGCCGCTTGGCTTCGTCTTCGGCGATGAGCGCGTCGACCAGTTCGCCGAGGCCCGGACCCGCGATAATCTGCGGCAGCTTCTGCAGGGTCAGCCCGATGCGGTGGTCCGTCACGCGACCTTGCGGGAAATTATAAGTGCGGATGCGTTCGCTGCGGTCGCCGCTGCCGACCATCGCCTTGCGCGCCTCGGCCTCGGCCCCCTGCGTCACCTCGCGCTGCGCATCGTAGAGGCGCGTGCGCAGCACCTGCATCGCCTTTTCCTTGTTCTTGTGCTGGCTGCGCGCATCCTGGCAGGTGACCACCGTACCGGTGGGCAGGTGAGTAATGCGGATCGCACTGTCGGTGGTGTTGACGTGCTGACCGCCCGCACCGCTCGCGCGATAGGTATCGATCTTGAGGTCGCCCGCATCGATCTGGACATCGACCTCGTCCGGCTCGGGCAGCACCGCCACGGTCGCCGCAGACGTATGGATGCGCCCGCCGCTCTCGGTCTCTGGCACGCGCTGGACGCGGTGGACCCCGCTTTCGAACTTGAGCTTGGCGAAGACGCCCTGCCCCGCGACATTGGCGACGATTTCCTTGAAGCCACCGACTTCGCTGGCATTCATGCTGACCGGCTCGACTTTCCAGCCCTGCTCCGCCGCATAGCGTTCATACATGCGATAGAGGTCGCCAGCGAACAGCGCCGCCTCGTCACCGCCCGTGCCGGCGCGGATTTCCAGCATGGCGGGCTTGTTGTCGGCGCTGTCGCGCGGGAGCATGGCGATGGCCAGCTCGTGCTCCGCCTCGGGCAGGCGCTTCTTCAGCGCGGCCAGTTCTTCCTCTGCCATCGCCTTCATTTCGGGGTCGGCGAGCATGTCCTCAAGGCTGGCCACTTCCTCGCGCGCCGCCTTCACCTCGGCAGCGACCTTCGCCACCGGCTCAAGCTCGGCGAGCTCGGCGAAGCGATGGGCGATCTGGTCGAGGCGTTCTGCGGGGATGGTCATGGACGAAAGTTCACTCAAAGTTCACGCGGAATTCGGGGTTGCATAGCTGTGGTTGTGGGTAATGTGGGGCGGCGAAATGATCTTTGGCAAGGCGCTTCGTTCCGGCAGGATTGCGGGCGCCGGTCGAGGGGCATAGCCGGGTCAGGGATATGTAGGAAAGGCCAAACCTCTCAAACCGTCACCACTTATGAGGTCGTCATCCCGGACTTGATCCGGGATCGGGCTTCTTGCGGCAAGCGTGGCGTTCGAAGAAAAGCACCACCCCGGATCAAGTCCGGGGTGACGGTTACATATAAGCTTTGATTGCGGTCAAAACAGCAGCGTCGAAATCATCGTGCGAAACGCTGTGTGCCATTTCGCGCTGCAACGAGAGGATCACTTCTGGTGAACGCTTCACCGCCTTGTCGTATCGCTTGCGCGGCGAGCCTCCTGCAATCAGCTCTCCAGTAAAGCCTTCAGAACGAACCTGCTTCAGCAGTCCAAGTGCTTCCGCGATGCGATCATCATCCTCGACAACTACGATGAGATCGCATTCCGGCTCGCCCTTTTCCCCCACCAGCATCGCCAGCCGTTCGATTCCCGCAGCCCAGCCGACCGCGGGCGTGGGCGTACCGCCGAGGCTTTCCATGAGGCCGTCATAGCGGCCGCCGCCCAAAATCGTGCTCTGGCTGCCGAGCTTGCCGGCTGCCTCGCTGCCCTCGTCGGGAATGAACTCGAAGGCGGTGTGGCGGTAATAGTCGAGGCCGCGCACGAGGCTTTCGGCACGCGTCCATTTTACGCCTGCCGCATCGAGGCCGCTGGTCACCGCGTCGAAAAACGCCCGCGCATCGTCGGACAGGAACTGGTCGATCTTCGGCGCGTCGGCGACGAACTGTTGGTCGCGGCGGTCCTTGGAATCGAGGATGCGCAGCGGGTTCTTCTCCAGCCGTTCCTGCGAATCTTCGGAGAGCTCGTCCTTCACGCTGCGAAAATGCTCGACCAGCGCGGCGCGCCAGGCTTCGCGGCTGTCGCCATCACCCAGCGTGTTGAGATGCAACGTCACGCCGGTAATGCCGAGTTCCTTGAGCAACTGGTCGGCCATCGCCAGCAGCTCGACATCGGCCTGCGGTTCAGCCGCACCGATGATCTCCGCGTCGATCTGGTGGAACTGGCGATAGCGGCCCTTCTGCGGGCGCTCGTAGCGGAACAGCGGGCCGTGGGTCGCCAGCTTGACCGGCGCGTGCTGCTGCCAGCCGTTGGAGAGGTAGGCGCGCGCGATGCCGGCGGTGAATTCGGGACGCAGCGTCAGGCTCTCGCCGCCGCGATCCTCGAAGGAATACATTTCCTTCGACACGATATCGGTCGTCTCGCCGATCGAGCGGGCAAACACCTCGGTCTTCTCGAACACCGGCATTTCGGCCCGGCGGAAGCGGTAGAGCTTGCGCACGCGCTCGAACGTATCGACCACGAAGGCGAAGGCTTCCGCCTCGGGTCCGAAAATATCCTGTGTGCCACGGATGGCCTGCGGTGTTTTTGCCATGGGCCGCGCGATTAGAGCGAACTGCCCCCTTCCGCAATCCGTCACCAGCCGCTATCGGCCCCCGCGAAGTCTTTCTGGGGAGAGGGGCCGCCATCCTTTCCGCTTCTTGGCGGGCAGGAGCCGCAAACCTACGAAGAGAGCCGCAATGCGTATCGATCTGATCCCTACGGGCGACAATCCGCCCAACTCGCTCAACGTCATCATCGAAGTTCCCACCGGCGGCGAGCCGGTCAAATACGAGTTCGACAAGGAATCGGGTGCGCTGTTCGTCGACCGGATCCTGCACACGCCGATGCGCTATCCGGCCAATTACGGCTTCGTCCCGCACACGCTCAGCCCCGATGGCGATCCGCTCGATGCGCTGGTCATCGCGCGTTCGCCCTTTATTGCAGGATGCGTGGTGCGCGCCCGCCCGATCGGCGTGCTCAACCTCGAAGACGAGCATGGCGGCGACGAGAAACTCGTCTGCGTGCCGATCGATTCGACCTTTCCCTACTATTCGGATGTCGGCGAAACCAAGGATCTGCCCTCGATCATCTTCCAGCAGATCGAGCACTTCTTCACCCACTACAAGGATCTCGAGAAGGAAAAGTGGGTCCGCGTGGGCAATTGGGGCGATGCCGCCGACGCCCGGCGGGTGATCGAGGAATCGATCCAGCGTTACGAGGACAACAAGAAGTAGGCTGGCGGCGCGCTGGCCCGGCGAGTCATTCGACCGGGCGCGCGTGATCGAGCAGGTCCTTTTCCTGCTCGCCCCCGCTCTGGCGGCGCTCCTCCTCGACCATGTCAGCGATCTCGTTAGTCGGGCGCACATCCTCGTGCACCTGCGCAGGGCGGGACCTAGCATCCCTTGCCGGTGCCGCATCGCCATCGCGCCGGCTTTCGGCGATATTCTCGAACGGAAGGCTGGCGGCAGGCCGAAGCCAGCGTCTTCGAGCGCATCCTTGACCGCGGGGATCGCCTGGCTCTGCGCCTTCCACCAGTCGGTTTCGGTCTGGTCGATCCAGGCCAGAAACCGGATGACCACGTTCGAATCGCCGACCTCGACAATGCGCGCCTCCGCCGGCGGGTCGTCGAGCACGAAGGGCAGCGCTGACAGCGTTTCCCGGCCGAGCTGGCGCGCAGCGCGCGCATCGTCGTCGGCATCGACGCCGAGATCGAATTCGAAACGGCGATGCGGATTGCGGGTGAAATTGGTCAGCACCGCCTTGAACACCTGGCTGTTGGGCACGCGCAGGTGATTGCCGTCGAGCGTCATCAGGATCGTCGCCCGGCTGGTCAGGCGGATCACGCGGCCCTCCAGATCGTCGATCATGACCCAGTCGTTGGCGCGGAAGGGCTGGCGCAAGCTCAGCATCAGCGAGGCGACGTAATTCTCTATCGTGTCGCGCAGTGCGAAACCGAGGGCAAGGCCGATCACCCCGGCTCCGCCCAGCACCGCGCCGAGCAGCGCCCCTGCCCCGATGATGTCGAGCGCGACGACCAGCCCGCCGACCACGAAGACGAAGCGGATAGCGCTGGCGATCAGTTCGGCGAGAAAGCTGTTGGGTGCGATGCGGTGCCAGAAACTGCCCAGACCGGCGAGCAGATAGCCGACCAGAGCAATCGCCGCCCAGACTGCCAGTGCCAGACCGAGCAGCGGAAGCAATGCCAGGAATCCCGTCCATTTGTCGGCCAGGCTGGCGATCCCGCCGGCTTGCGAGGAAATCGAGATGTCGCGTTCCAGCGCATTGTCGACCGTGACGACGCCGCTGACCCGCCCCGCGATTGCCTCGGCACGCGCGACGTCTTCCTGCGCGGGCACCGTACCCGACAGGCTGACGACACCCTGCGCGACGGCCACGTCGACATTTTCGAAGGCGGGCAATTCGGCAAAGATGCCCTCGATGCGTTCGGCAATCCGCTCGTCCGCGCCTTCGTCCTGCGTGTCCTCGATCGTCTGGACGGGCGCGGCGGGTTCGGCGGCCGGCGTTTCTGGAGCGGACGGCAGCATCGCCGCCGCGGGGGGCGCGACTACCGCCGCGAACAGCAGCGCGACAGCGGCAATTCGCCGCATTATTCGCCCGCGACCATCATGCCATCGACCCGCAACGTCGGGACATTGACCGCGCGATATGTCTCCAGATCGTCGGCAGGGGTCAGCGATTTGAACATTTCCAGCAGGTTACCGGCAATCGTGATTTCCGCAACCGGTTCGGCAATCTCGCTCTTTCGGATGCGGAAGCCGGTTGCGCCGCGGCTGTAATCGCCCGTGACCATGTTGACGCCCTGGCCGAAGAGTGCGGTGACATAGAGGCCGTCCTCGATGTCCTCCATCAGACCGGCAGGCGACAGCGATCCCGCCTCGAGGTGCACATTGCTCGCGCCGACGCCGGGCGATCCGCCGCCCCCGCGCGAGGCGTGCCCCGTGAGGCCCAGCCCCAGCTGGTCGGCCGAGGCGACATTGGTCAGCCAGCCGGTCAGCCGGCCATCCTCGACCAAGGCGCGCCCCGTGCATGCGACGCCTTCGCCATCGAAAGGGCGCGAGCGCAATCCGCGCGGCACGAAGGGGTCTTCGATGATCCGCAGCGAGCTGTCGAACAGCGCCTCGTCCTCGCGCCCCAGCAGAAAGCTCGACTTGCGTGCGATCGCGGGCGCGCCCATCGCGCCGAGCAGATGCCCGACCAGCCCTCCGCCGATACGCGGGTCGAAGACGACGGGCAGTTTCCGGCTCGGCATCGAGGCGGGGCGCAGCCTCGCCACCGCGCTTCCGGCGTCGGAAGATCTTCGCGATAGCGCATGCTGCGCGAGGCATAGTCGGTCTGCATTTCCGCGCCGCTGCCGGCAATGACGCTTGCAGACAGCGAGAAGCCGGTCCCGGCATAGCCGCGGGCGAAACCGTTCGACGTGGCAAGCGCGGCGACCGAACGGCTCGCCCCAGCCGCCCCGCCATTGCTGTTGGTCACGCCCTCGACCGACCGCGCTGCCGCTTCGGTCGCCAGAGCCGCCTGACGCATGGCATCGGGCGACAGTTCGGCCCGATCGGCAAGCTGCAGGTCGGGCATGTCGCCATCGAACAGAGCCTCTGGAGGTGCGAGCCCGGCGTGGCGGTCCTCCGGCGCATGGCGCGCCATCTCGACCGCGCGTGCCGCCAGTTCGCGCAGGCCGCCAGGGGCGAAATCGCTGGTGTGGATAGACGCCGACCGCTTGCCCACGAACACGCGCAAGCCGATCTCCTCGCTCTCGGACCGTTCGACATCCTCGAGCTGGCCGAGCCGCACGGTCACGCTTTCGGAGGTGTCGGCGCGCGCGATCGCATCGGCGGCATCGGCGCCCAGTTCCTGCGCCAGCGCCACCAGATCCTGGCAGCGTGCAAGCGCCGTATCGGTATCGATCATCGAATTATGTCTCCGCCAGTCTGCCGTCGCTGCCCAGCTAGGCACCGGCGGACCGGCGGGCAAGGGTCAGGCAGCGGCCCCGAACAGCGCCTTGAAGAACAGCGTCAGCAGGACCGGCAGGCCGATGGCCAGCCCCCACAGCATCAGCCGGTCGCGGTTGAAGGCCCCCTTGAGCGCGGGATCGGCGGCCTGTTCGTCGGACAGGCCGGTCCAGCGTTTTTCGAACCAGCGGCAGGCGGGAATAATCCCGGCCACCAGCACGACCAGGGCGATATAGGGCAATATCGAATGAAACCCTTCACGCAGCGCGTGAACCGTCATGAAAATCTGCAGCCCGGTATAGACGATCAACGCGAAGGCGACGTTGTCGCTCATCGATTTGCGCCAGTCGCGCGCCCGTGTCCCGTGCGCTGCGTGCATGTCGTGACCGTTCTCGAGCGCCTTGCCCATCACCGGTTCTCCTTCCACTCTCCGACTCGTATTGTTTCAAACTTGCGGGCGCATGGCAAGCGGCAGCCCGATTGTGTCGCATGATGCTCTCTGGTCGTTCATGCAGGAATCCTGCCAATTCGTCGAAATCGCAGGCAAGCGGGCTTTCGCTCCCTATCTGCCGTGCTATGGCGCAGCGCATGGCCGAAGACCTGATGAGCCCCGATAACGAAGCCGTCCACGATGCGGCACCGCCGATCCCGCAGGGCGGGCTCGAAGTGATCTCGATCGCCAAGAGTTACGACAAGCGCGCCGTCCTGAACGATATCTCGCTGAGCGTGGGCAAGGGCGAAGTGCTGGGCCTGCTGGGCCCGAACGGCGCAGGCAAGACGACCTGTTTCTATTCGATCATGGGTCTGGTCCGTCCCGACGCCGGGCGCATCCTGATGGATGGCGAGGACGTCACCAAGCTGCCGATGTATCGCCGCGCGATTCTCGGCCTCGGTTACCTGCCCCAGGAAACCAGCATCTTCCGCGGGATGACCGTCGAGCAGAACATCAATTGCGTGCTCGAAATGATCGAGCCCGATGGCGAGACGCGGCAGGCCGAACTCGAACGCCTCCTCGAGGAATTCGGCCTTACCCGGCTGCGCGCCAGCCCCGCGATGGCGCTGTCGGGCGGCGAACGGCGTCGCTGCGAAATCGCCCGCGCGCTGGCGGCAAAGCCATCGATCATGCTGCTCGACGAACCGTTCGCGGGGATCGACCCGCTGTCGATCAGCGACATCCGCGATCTGGTGAAGGACCTGAAAACGCGCGGGATCGGCGTGCTGATCACCGACCACAACGTGCGCGAGACGCTAGAAATCGTGGACCGTGCCTGCATCATCTACGGCGGGCAGGTGCTTTTCGCGGGCACGCCCGAAGCGCTGGTGGCCGACGAGAATGTGAAGCGGCTCTACCTCGGCGAGAATTTCACGCTGTGACGGCCCCGCCCGCCCGGATCTGACCATGGCGATCGGTCCCAGGCTGGACCTGCGGCAGACCCAGTCGCTGGTAATGACGCCCCAGTTGCAGCAGGCGATCAAGCTGCTGGCGCTGTCGAACCTGGAAATCGAGACCTTCGTTGCCGAAGCGCTCGAGAGCAATCCGCTGCTCGAAATGGGTGAGACCCGGCGCGAGACCGAGGGCGAGGACGCACGCGAACCCGCCGAACACGACGCCGCGCCCGGCCCCGACGGCGAAGCCGCGCTCGACATCGCCGCCCATGCGCTCGATCCCGAAGCTGCGCCGGGCGATCGGGGCGACTGGAGCGAGGCTGGCGGCCTGTCCGGCCCGGCCTCCGATCACCCCGACCTCGAAAACCGGTCGGCCGGCGGGCCCAGCCTGGCGGAGCACCTGTCGGGCCAGATCGGCGCGATGGCCCACGATGCACGCGAGGCGCTGATCGCTGCGCGGCTCATCCACGAGCTCGACGAGGCCGGCTATCTGCGCATCGATCTGCGCGAACTGGCCGGCGACCTGGGTGCACCGCTGGCGGAGGTCGAACGCGCGCTCGGGCTTGTCCAGTCGCTCGATCCGACCGGCGTCGGCGCGCGCGACCTGGCCGAATGCCTGGCGCTGCAGGCGCGCGAGGCGGACCGCTATGACCCCTGCATGGCGCGGCTGATCGACCATCTCGACCTGCTGGCATCGGGCGACATCGCGCGCCTGCGACGGCTGTGCAATGTCGATGACGAGGATTTCGCCGACATGCTCGCCGAATTGCGCAGCTACGATCCGCGCCCCGGTGCGCGTTTCGACACCCGGAGCGAGAGCGCCGTCGTACCCGACGTGCTGGTTGCGCCGTCGGGCACGGAAGGCTGGTCGATCCGCATGAACGAGGCGAGCCTGCCGCGCCTCGTGGTCAACCGCGACTATTATCTCGAGCTCAAGGCGGGCGCACGCGACCGCTCGTCGACCCGGTGGCTGAACGAGCAGCTGGGCGAGGCAGACTGGCTGATCCGCGCGCTCGACCAGCGGCAGAAGACGATCCTCAAGACGGCGAGCGAGATCGTGAAACGGCAGGAAGGTTTCCTGAAGGACGGCATTTCGGCGATGCGCCCGCTGACGCTGCGCGAGGTCGCCGAGGCGATCGACATGCACGAAAGCACGGTCAGCCGGGTGACGAGCAACAAATACATGGCCTGCCCGCGCGGCACCTTCGAGATGAAATATTTCTTTTCGAGCGGCGTCGGTGCGGCCGATGGCGAAGGGGCGAGCAGCCAGGCGATCAAGGCGCGCATCCGCGCGTTGTGCGATGCCGAGGATCCGAAAAAGGTGCTGTCCGACCAGAAACTCGCCGATTTGCTGGGCGACGAGGGGTTCGACCTGGCGCGGCGCACGGTGGCCAAGTATCGCGAGGCCATCGGCATCGGATCGAGCGCCGAGCGCCGGCGCCAGAAGAAATTGCGCGCGCTCTAGGGCTCTGCCGACAATCCGTCGATGGCGCCCCAGCGCGGCCAGTTCATCGCCTGCGCCCGCGCGCGCGTCATGCCGCCGAGCGCAATCACCGGCACGTGCGACTGTTGCGACAGCACGCTGAAACCCTGCGGCCCGAGCGGCGTCGCGCCGGGATGCGAGGCAGTGGCGAAGACCGGCGATAGAAAGATGGCGTCGGCCCCGGCGGCGAGACCCTGCTGCATTTCGGCCCCGTCATGCGCGGTGGCCAGTCGCAGCAAGCCTTCTCCGCCCGTGCCGAGCGCGGATGCCTTGCCGTAGAGCCCGTCCGCTCCCCAGCCCTGCGCCTCTTCGCCGCTGCGCGCCACGACGACGCAATGGCCCCGTTGGCGGGCAATCGCTGCCAGCGCATCGAAGCGCGCGCGGCGTTCGGGTGCCGCGAGGTGATAATGGCGATAGACGAAGCCCGACCGTCGCGGCAGCGCGGCAAGTGCCGTTTCGAGCGCCGCGTCATTGCGGGCATCGGACAGGAGCCACAACAGGGGCAGAGGCTGGCAAGCGGACACGCAGCCGTTATAGCGCAGCATCATGGAAATGGCAGACACTCAGCTCGAACAGGTGCTTGGCACCATCGCCGCCACCTGCAAGCGCGCCCGCCGCGATCCCGGCGAGGTCACGTTGGTCGCGGTCAGCAAGACCCGTCCGGCAGGCGAGATTCGCCCGCTGCTCGAGGCGGGACATCGCCACTTCGGCGAGAATCGCGCGCAGGAGGGGTGGGACAAATGGCCGGCGCTGAAGGAGGAGTTTCCCGCTGCGACGCTGCACATGGTCGGGCAGCTGCAATCGAACAAGGCGGAGGATGCCGTGCGCCTGTTCGATGTCATCCACTCGCTCGACCGGCCCAGCCTCGTGCGCGCGCTGGCCAAGGCGTTCGACAAGGAGGGGCGCCGATTGCCGTGTTTCGTGCAGGTCGATGTCGGCAAGGAGGAACAGAAGGGCGGTTGCCCGGTCGACAATCTGCCCGCTCTCCTGCAGCAGGCGCGCGAGGCGGACATCCCGGTCGCGGGGCTGATGTGCATTCCGCCCGCCGATATCGAGCCTGCACCCTTCTTCGCCTTTCTCGATAAGCTGGCGCGCGACAACGGGCTGGATGGGCGAAGCATGGGCATGAGCGGCGATTACGAAACCGCGATCATGCTCGGCGCAACGCATGTGCGTGTCGGCACCGCCCTGTTCGGCGCGCGCGGCTGACACGAAAAAGGGGCCGCGCGATGGCGGCCCCTCTCCCCTCTCCCTATCCTTTTGTGACGCGTCAGAACTCGCCGCGGAAGGTCACGCCATAGGTGCGCGGTTCGGCGAGGAATGCCGAATAGGTCTGCTGCGGCGCGATGAACGGGGTGTTGATACCGACCTGCGTGTAATCGGTGTCGAACAGGTTCTGCACCCAGCCTTCGATCGCGAAGCGGTCGGCAATGCCGGTGATCCCGATGCGGCCGTTGACGACGACATAGCCGTCCTGTTCCTTGCCATAGAGCAGGTCCGAACCGGTGTTGTAATCGTCGGTCATGCGGGCGTTGATGAAGAACAGGCCCGACAGTCCGCTGTCGCCGATCGGCGGCGTCCAGGTG
>QFNA01000175.1 GCA_003248395.1 Citromicrobium sp. | reverse complement strand
TCAGAACCAGAATCGCACACCGACGACATAATTGGTGACGCTCGGATCCTCTCCGGCGGCCCGCGCAAAATCCGCGCTGTCGCCGATGCGCCATTCCTGCGAAACGCCGACATAGGGTGCGAATTCGCGCGCGAACTCGTAGCGTAGACGCAGGCCCGCCTCGATCCGATCGAGGCCAGCGCCAATGCCCAGCTCGGGAATGTCTTGCGCAGAAAGCGCGAGTTCGGCTCTGGGCTGGAGGATCAACCGCTGCGTGATGCGCTGGTCGAGTTCGCCCTCGATCCGCGCGGTCACATCGCCCTTGGTGGACACGAAGGCCGCAGCATCGACCTCGAAACGGTACGGCATGAGGCCCTGTATACCGATAACCGCGTGCGTGCGCTCCGGACCGGTGAGGTCCTGGCGAACACCCGCCTGGAAATCGAAGAAGGGCGCAATGGCGCGGCTCCAGAGCGCCTGAACCTCGGCGCCTTCTATGGGTTCGCCGAAGCTGCCCTCCCCCTCTGACTTGAACCAGAATTTGTCGATGTCGCCGCCATAATATCCCTGGATGTCCCACAGATATCCATCCTTCCCCTCGCGGGCGCGGTATTCGAGCCGATCGCCTTGAAACCATAAGCGCATTCCTCCGTCGGTCTCGCGGACAAGCTCGCGGCGCGCTTCGTTCATGGCTTCCTCGCCCCAGATGGCGACCGCCGCGCGCGCGGGGCCGCTCCCGGCTTCTGGAGGAGGCGGCAGCAGCGGGATATCATCGTCCGCGCCCATCTGCATCGCCGAATGGTCCATGCCCTGCATGTCCTGCGAAGGCGTCTGCCCATGGTTCATCTGGCTGTGATCCATCTGCCCATGGTCCATCGACGAACTGGCGGCTTCCGCCTGTCCCATCTCGCCGTGATTCATCTGCGAATGATCCATCCCGCCTTCGGCAGGCTTGCCCTGCGGCATCGAGCCGTGATCCATTCCTTCATGACTTTCGGGCGATGCCTGTGGACGGGCAGCGTCCATCGGCATTGTCATGCCAGAATGACCGTCCCGAGCGGTCATCGAACCATGATCCATGGTTGAGTGATCCATCTCGGAGCGGTCCATGGCGGCTTCAGGCTGGGCAGCCGGTTCGCATGCTCCATCTGCTACCGGATGCCCCATCGCGCGATGGCGCTCGGCTTCTTCCTCGCACTTTGTCTTCGCGTCAGCCTGCGCCTCGGCGCTTTGCTGCGGTTCCGCCGGCGAATGACCGGCATGCTGCGCCGCCGCGGGGGAGGCGAGAATTGAGCCGACTGCGACCGATGCGAGCAGGCTGACCATACGAATTTTCATGCTTCGCTCCCGTCGGGATTGGCGACCGTGACGATCTGAAACATCCCGGCATGCATGTGGTAGAGAAGGTGACAGTGGAAGGCCC
>QFNA01000107.1 GCA_003248395.1 Citromicrobium sp. | reverse complement strand
GTCGACCGGCAGCCAGCGCGCACCCAGACGCATGCCGATACCATCGGTGTAGTCGCGATCCTCGGGCAGTTGCGCGGCGTGGTAAGCGCGAATGCGGTCTGCCGCCATTTCAAGCGCATCGCGAAGGTCCGGCTCCAGCGCGTCGTAGGCGACCTCACACGAACGCAAGGGGATTTGCCAGTCGTCGTCGCTATCGAGCACATGGTCATCGAAGCGCCGGGTATAGTCCGCAATCGCAGCGTCGCCCTGATCGCGGACCTTGGCCAGGATTTTCGAGACGTCATGGGCGACACCGACATCGCTTTCGCGCCGGTCGCGCACGACGGTTTCGATCCGCTGCTCGAAATCACTGTCGCTGGTGCGCAGCAACTGCATCAGGCAGCCGCGTGGTCCGAAGCGTCGCTGCGAAAGGCCTCGACCAGTGCACCGACACGGGGATCGGTCTTCATCGCCACGCGGTTGACGATCAGTCGCGCGGTAATATCAAGGATGTGGCCGGTTTCGACCAGGCCGTTGTGTTTCAGCGTCTGCCCTGACGAGACCAGATCGACTATGCGTCCGCACAGGCCCAGCGATGGGGCGATTTCCATCGCTCCGTTCAGTTTGACGCACTCCGCCTGAACGCCCTGCGCTTCGAAGAAACGACGGGTGAGGTTGGGATATTTGGTGGCGACGCGCACATGGCTCGCGCCATCGACGCTGTCCGCGCCTTCCTTCGGCTCGGCAACTGCCAGATGGCAATGGCCGATGTCGAGATCGACCGGGGCATACAGGTCGGCATAATCGAACTCCTCGATCACGTCCGAACCGACGATGCCCAGCTGTGCGGCACCATGCGCGACGAATGTGGCGACGTCGAACGCGCGTACGCGGATCAGGTTCATGTCCTTGCGCGTGGTCGCAAATTTCAGCGAACGGTTGGCCTTGTCGTGGAACGCCTCTTCGGGCACGACGCCCGCGCGCGCCATGACGGGCAACGCTTCATGCAGGATGCGCCCTTTGGGTGCGGCAAAGGTCAGGGTGTCGCTCATCGGCGCCGCAAATAGGCAGCAGAGGCATAAAGGGCAACACGAATGGCACGCGAGGCAGTGATGGACATCGTGTCGGTTCCGCAAGCCATTGCCTGGCAGGCCGAACATGCGGAAAGGAACGGCGCTCCCGGCACTGCAAGAATAGTGCGCGCCTTGCTCGCGCTGGAAGACAGCCCGGCAGCAACGGCCCGCCGCATCCATGGCTGGCAGGGGTTGAGCCTGCGCGATGCGATGCCGCTGCGCATTGCGGGCGGCATTCACAATCTTCTTCTCACCGGGGAAGAGCCGCGGCTCGAAGATGTCTATGCCGGACGCATGAACGACCAGGGTCAGGTCGATACCCTCGTCAGCGAACTGGTCGAGAAATTCGATGCGCGTTTGATGCCCTGGCTCGACGGGCCGCCGCAGACCAACGAGGCCGGACGGTCGGCCAGCATCATGGCGGGTCTGCTATGGCTGGCCGACGGACGCGTCACGCAGCAATTTGAATTGCTCGAGATCGGCGCGAGCGCAGGCATCAACACCATGATGGGCCGCTATCGCTATGATCTGGGCGGTGTCGTCACTGGTCCTTCGGCGAGCCGGATGGTCATCGAACCCGAATGGCGCGGCAATCCGCCGCCCGCCACCAATCCCGTGATCGTCGATGCGATCGGCAGCGACATTGCACCGGTCGATCTCACCGACGAGGCGCAGGCCCTGCGTCTCAAGAGTTATGTCTGGCACGAAGCCACGCAGCGTATGGCGCGGATCGACAAGGCCATTGCGCTGGCCGAGCGCATGCCTCCGGAAATCACCCGCGCCGATGCCGGAGATTGGCTCGAGGACCAATTGCGCCGCGAGCAGGAGCCGGGGGTCACCCGTGTGCTTTTCCATTCGATCATGTGGCAGTATCTTCCCGACTTTACCCAGCACCGGATCACGGACGCGATGACGGGTGCGGCCGGCAAGGCCGACAAGGAGCGGCCGCTCGCCTGGATTGCCCTCGAAACCAATCGCGAGACTTTCGCGCATGAATTGCACGTCCGGTATTGGCCCGGCGGAGAAGATGAGGTGCATCTTGCAAACGCCCATGCGCATGGCGAATGGGTCGAATGGCTTGGCTGACCGCCGGAAATCCTGGATGGCGCTGGTTGCCTTGAGCCAGACTTAGCTCGAAACTCAGCTTTCGGCTTCCAGCTTCTCCATATAGCCCGATGCTACCATCGCGGCGACCTGATCGAACAGCGCGTCGGGCGTGCGGCGGGCCTCGCCCATCTGTTTCTCGAAGCCTTCGGCCACGATGATTTCGCGTTCGCCTGCGGCGATTGCTTCGATCATTTCGCGGGCTGCCAGATCAACGTCCAATCCGTTCTCGATGGCTTTGTCGCTGAAACCGCGCGGCGTGCCGTCGGCGGTCAGCGAATTGCGGCTCACCTCGGTCGCGACCGATCCGGGATAGACCACATGCACGCCAATGCCCTGTTGCGACAGCTCGCCGCGCAGCGCATCGGCATATCCTGCCAGCCCGAATTTCGCGGCGCTGTAGGCGGTTCGCATCGGCACGCCCACCTTTCCGGCGACCGAACTGACGAACACCAGGTTTCCGGTCGAACGACTGGCCATGTGACCGATCAGACCCTGCGAGAACGCGATCTGCTGCACCAGGTCGATCGCGATGATGTCACGATAAACCTGCATGTCGGTCTTCAGCGCTCGGCTGCGCTGCGAAATGCCCGCATTGGCAACGGCGATGTCGATCCCGTCCTTCCATTCGATCGCCTTGCTCGTGGCATCGGCCATGGCCGCGTCGTCGCGCACGTCGAACGGCAGGGTGAGCGACTCCGTAGGAAGCGCGCTCGCTACGCCCTCAAGTCGCGCCTCGTCGCGCCCGGAAAGGACCACATTCGCGCCAAGTCGCGCCCATTCTCGCGCCAGTGCGGCGCCAATCCGCTCCGCTTCGTCGCCTGGTACGGTCGGGAACCGGCGCTCGCGCCAATCCTCCTTTGCCTGGTTGATGCGGTCGCGGCTGGAACTCACGAAATTCCACCACACGTGACGCCTGGTCTCGAACGCCTCGCCGCCCATCAGCATGACCCTCGCGCCGGTTTTGCTCGCCAGCGTCATGTCGCGACCGGGCTGCAGCACGGCCAGCTGGTAAAGCGCCAGATCGTGCCCGTCGACACTCGCTTCCCCGCCGACCAGCATCACTGCGCGCTCGTCGGCATCGTCTTCGAGAGGGATTGCGCCGCCGGCACCCAGGATGATTTCCGCATAGATCGTTTCGGCGTGCGTGGTCGTCGCCGCCCGCTCTCCCCACAATTCTCCCATGATGACGAAGGCCTTGGCCATGCCGTCCTCGATGACCGGCAAGTCCGCCACCGCTTCGAATGCGGGATCGATTTCCTCCTTGCCGTCGGGCAGGGCCAGCCAGGTCTGCATGCCATACAGTCTGGGGCCAGCCTCACGCTCGCCCTCCGGCGAGCGTTCGGAATGGACGATACCGCGTCCTGCAGTCATCAAATTGACCTGTCCCGGCCGGATCGTTGCAAAACTTCCCAGCGAGTCCCGGTGGTCGATCGCGCCTTCGAACAACCATGTCACGGTGGCGAGGTTGATGTGCGGGTGAGGGCGGACGTCCATGCCGCTGCCAAGGTCGAGTTGCGCCGGGCCGAACTGGTCGACGAAGATAAACGGGCCGATCATCGTGCGCGATTTCGCGGGCAGCACGCGCCGCACCTCGAATTGCCCGAGATCGTGCGTGGTCGGCGTCAAAGTCTGGATGATCTGGCTCATGCCTTGTCGAGCTCCTCATAGTGCCTGAAAATGCCGTCCTCGTTGAAGGCGATCCGGCGCTCGCTGGCGCAATATTTCGCTACGCCCGCGATCTTGCTTACGGCGTCGTGGCACGCCAGCAGCCGCGGGTATTCGTTTTCCAGTCGGGACATCCGGAGAGGAAAGGAATAGCGCAATCCCTCGATTATCTGGAACAGCGAGGTGTCGACATGGCACCACGTGCTAACCGTGATGAATGGCCCCTCATTGACGCCGAGGGCCTGCTCGAAATGCCCGAAGAATTTCGGCAGTCTTTCATTGCGGAATGCATCTGCCGCCTGCACCGCAGCGTCCTTTTGTTCGGCATAATACCGGCCGCTCGCGATGGGATGGTGCGTTGCATGCACCTCTGCCACCATGTCGGAAATCGTCAGCTGAAGCTGGATCAGTTGAAGGTCATCGGCAAGATTGCCGGTGCCAAGTCCATGTCTGTCGGTCAGCCATGCCAGGATATGGGCTACCTGGGCGATGGCGACATCGTTCGCGCAGTCGACGAGATAGGGCGGAGCGAATGGCGCGAAATTGGCGCTTTCCTGCCGCGCCTGCAGGTCCTTCGTAAGCGCATCGACGCCGTCCTCTCGCGCACGATCGAGATAGTCGATCTGCGCCGCCGCAAGGAACAGCCTGACGAACTCGCCGCGTCCCTGGATCGACGGCCAGTACCACAGCGCGTAGGCCGTCTCGCTCATGGGCTCGGTGCGCTCGCCTGGATGGCAAGCGCATGGACGCGTTCGCCCGGTATGTCGCCCAGCGCACGGTTGACCATGCGCTGGCGTTCAAGTCGGCTCTTCGCGGCAAAGGCCGGGGCCTCGATCACCACGGTAAAAGAATGCCTCGGTCAAGAGACGTTCCATTTCCTGCTGGACCGTTTCGGCCATCCGCTCAATTCTCCTCTTGCCTCTTTCCATACAGGGTTTCTCTCCCCATCCTAGAACGAATGCGCCCTTCAAAGTTTCATGGACGATACGAAGATACCGGCCGGGTGTGCGACTATCCCGGATGCGAACAGGCGGGCGAGTTCCGCGCGCCCGGCGAGGGCGGGCACGGCTTCGATGGACCCGGTTGCTGGCGCTGGATGTGTCTGGATCACGTGCGTGAGTTCAACGCCGGATACGACTGGTTCGAAGGCATGAGCGCCGAGGAAATTCTCGAGGCTCAGGCGCCGGGCATGGGATGGCGGACGGAGAGCCCGACCTTCCGCCCTGCGGCGGGCGTCGACGGCATGCCTCGCTGGGCCGACTACGACGATCCGCTCGATGCGATTTCCGCGCGCGCCAACGGGATCAAGGACCGTGCTCGCCGCGAGGCCGAAATGGCGATGGACGGCCGCTTTTCGAAAGAGGAAGCGCAAGCACTCGAAACGATGGGGCTAGGGCTCGATATCGACCGCCGACGGTTGCGCCATCGCTATGGCGAACTGGTGCGCCGCTATCATCCCGATCGGAACGGCGGCGACCGCCAGTTCGAGGGGCGCCTGGGCCGTGTGGTCCAGGCCTATCAGCTGCTCAGAAAAAGCCGGGCCATAAACTGAATCATGGCCCGGCATTTCTGATTGCGGAATAGGATCACGCGATCGTGACTAGAGACCCTCGACGCTCTTGCTGACGAGAATATTCACCGCGACACGGCGGTTCTGCGCCTTGCCTTCCTCGGTGAAATTGTCGGCCATCGGGTCGGCGGCGGCCATACCGGTCGGCGTAAGCATGCGATAGGGTTCCCATCCGCATTCCTGCTGCAGGAAGTTCACCACGCGGCCCGCGCGCTTCTCGCTGAGTTCCTGGTTGATTTCCTGGCTCCCGGTGGAATCGGTGTAGCCCACCACCAGCATCAGGGCGTTTTCAGTGGCTTCGGCCTGCGCAGCGGTCTGGCAGAGGTCGCTTTTCGCCTGCGCGGAAAGATCGGCGCGGCCCGTGTCGAAGTTCACATTGGTCGTTGCCTTGACGTTGTACTTGTCGATGTCGCCCATGCGTCCGCGCAGTGCTTCGGTCGCGGCGGTCTGCTCGGCAAAGCCCTGCGCCGTGCCGGTGTGAATCATGTTGGCGGTCTTGAGATCCTTGTTCTTGAGGTCGATCTCGCTTGCGACGAGATTGTTGCCCCATTGCACGGTCTCCACCGAGACCGGCAAGCCGTTCAATAGCGAATTGGCTGCCAGCTCGTTGCGCTTCAGGCCCAGGAAACCGCCGCTCGACTTGATCTCGGTGGCCTGGCTGATGTTCACCACGGCATTGCTGCCATCGTCCATCGTTACCTGGATCTTCTCGCCGTCGCGCGCCGAAATGATGCCGTTGAGTTCCGGAC
Source organism: Citromicrobium sp. (assembly GCA_003248395.1). Classification (GTDB taxonomy): domain Bacteria; phylum Pseudomonadota; class Alphaproteobacteria; order Sphingomonadales; family Sphingomonadaceae; genus Qipengyuania. Next base: position 5,414 of record QFNA01000107.1, on the reverse strand, counting down.
CCTCTTCCATTCCCGACAGATCGGTCGGCACGGTTCCGTACACGGTCATCGATCCGTCTGCCGCGACCGGATACTGATCGTCGACCGCGCCCTGATCCTGTGCGGAAAGGCCACCAGCCACAGGCGCGCCAAGCAATGCTACCATGAACAGGTACCGGGGGTTTTTCGAAACACGCTTCATCACAATTCTCCTTCATTCAATCCATTGTGAAACACGCGCCCGCGGTTCGTTTCTGAACCGCCCCTTCGGACCTGTGCTCCGGCTGAAATCGCCCCCTTTCAAATTCATTCAACTCCAGCCACGCCCGGAAACACCGGACGGGGCGAAGGCTAAAACTGTTGAGCCGCGCCTGTCTCCCATATGAATGGAATGACCGAAAATGGCGTCATGGCGGGCGGTGCGGTCCACGTGTGCGGTGAACCGCAGGCATGCTCGAAGCCGGCGATATCGCGACCGACCGAGAATCGTCCCATCGGTTCGGCCGTCAATCCCGGTCGGGCGCACCAGGGGGGAAGTAGCTGCGGTAGGGCCTCGCGTCGTCTACGCAGCGTGCTACCGCAGGCAGCGCCAGCAATTCCGATCGCAGCGCGGCCACGCGCGGGCAGTCGGCCGGAATCCGTGCGACCCAGTCGCCATAGAATAGTGACGGTGCGGCAGCGCAGGTAACTAGGCTGACATGCGGGGGAAGGGCGTTTTCGGCCAACCAGCCATCGAGCCAAGCATAAGCGTGCAGGAGACCTGCGCGGCCCAGTTCGACCTGTTCGTGATCGGGATTTTCGGCATTGGCGATGTAGGCGTTCACGACGCGTTGCGCAGAGCCCATCACGTAATTGTCGAACACACGATCCATCATCCGCGCCGTGACTGCTTCGCCCGGGTCGTCCGGTATCAACGGCGCATTACCTGGATGATGAACCGCCAGATATTCGACAATCGCGGTGGCCTCTATGATGCGCCTGTCGCCATCGACAAGCACCGGGAACTTGGCGGCCGGATGCGCCGCCCGAACGAAGTCCATGTTTGCGGGGCCGTCGTCCGACCCCGGATCGACATCACGGAAGGTGAACTCGGTCCCGTTAGCATAAAGCGGTATGAGTGCCTTCCACGTATAGGAAGAAAAGCGGTGGCCGTAGAGCGCCAGCATTACCAGCGACCCGCCTTCATCGCGTCCTGCCGGTCTGCTTCGCGCTGACTGGTCGCGGGTTCGGGCGCATTGCCGATAGGATAATCGGGCAGGTCACCGCGGGGTTGGTAAGTCGCGATGACCGTGCCTTTATCGGTCACGCGATGTTCGGTCATTTCGAGCAGGCGCGTCGGTGTACCTTCTCCGAAAAGCCGTTTTCCTTGGCCGAGCAGGACTGGATAGGTCATGGTAATCAGGCGGTCGAGCAGGCCTGCCTCGATCAATGCGGGATAGAGCGTGCTCGACCCCTGGATAACCAGGTCGGGCCCGTCGCTCTGCTTGAGCTTCGCCACGTCGTCGATGCCGGCCAGCCGATGGGTGTTCTCCCAGTCGAGCGGCGGATTGCCGCGGGTCAGCACATGCTTGCCAGCCTTGGTGAAGGCTTCCCCCATCGCGGCTTCCTCACCTTCGACATAGGGCCAGTAGGCCGCGAAGATATCGTAGGTGCGACGGCCCAGCAGCAGATCGTAACGCGGCGAGAACAGCGCGCCGAGCGCCTCCTCGACACCCTCGTCCCACAGCTTGAAGACCCAGCCGCCCTGCTCGAATCCGCCAGTAGGATCCTCGGTCGGCCCGCCCGGTGCCTGCATGACGCCGTCGAGGGAGAGGAAAGCGGCACCGGTGATCGTTCTTGGCATGGTTCAATACTCGTTTTCGGGAAACCAGTCGGGATCGCGACCCTCGGGCGTGAAATCGGACAGGCCCCAGAGCGGATCGATCTGGTCGAGCGAACGGTGGTCCTGTCCCTCTTCGTCGCGTGCAAAGGTGAGCTCGGTGCCCCAGAAATGGCGGATTGTCCCGCCCTTGCGGGTAAAGACATTGAGCATCGGCTCGTCCCAGTCCTTGCCGTCCTCGTATCCGCGCTCGGCGCGCATTTCGGGCGTGAGCGCCGCGGTGTTACCGTAATAGGACGCATTGTAGCCATTGCCCGCAGTCGAAATCAGCTCGAGATGGTCCCAGCCGCGCTGCTGCTTCCACGCCGCCAGCCGCGCCAGGGGCGATCCGGCCACGACGTAAAAGGCCGCACGCTGGGTGATGTGCCGCGCCGCGCCGTCCAAACCGTCGAGCAGATGCGTACAGCCGCTGCAGGGCTCGTCGCGATCGGCGCCGAACATGTAGCTGTAGAGCAGCAAGGTATCGTGTTCGCCGAACAGTTCGGACAGCTTCACCATCTCGGGCCGGTGGTGCGCGCCAATGCGCTCGAATACGAAATCTTCCGGCAGTTCTCCGCCTGGCGGAAGCGCGCGCCGCATGGCGGCAACCTCCTCCGCATGGCGGCGCAGATCCATTTCCGCGTCAAGCAATGCGTTGCGCGCGGTGCGATAGTCCGCGCTTTCGCCGGGAAAGCGCATCCGGGCGAAATCGGCGCCCACGATCAGTCCCCCCGCCGCGCGGCGTCGATTTTCGCCACGTCTATCTTCTGCATCGTCATCATGGCATCGAAAGCGCGCTTCGATTCCTCGCCGCCCGCCTGGTTGGCCTCGAGCAGGGTGCGCGGCGTGATCTGCCACGAAAAGCCCCACTTGTCCTTGCACCAGCCGCATTCGCTTTCCCGCCCGCCATTGTCGACGATCGCGTTCCAGTAACGGTCGGTTTCCGCCTGGTCTTCGGTCACGATCATGAAACTGACGCTCTCGTTGGGCTTGAACATGTCGCCGCCGTTGAGGCCGGAAAAGGCGCGGCCGCAGACGGTGAAATCGACTGTCAGCACATCGTCTTTCTTGCCGCTGGGAAAATCCGCCGGGGCGCGGAAGATGTGCCCGACAGCGCTGTCGGGAAAAGTCTCGGCATAAAAACGCGCCGCGTCTTCAGCATCGCCGTCGAACCACAGCACGGTCGTGAGTTTGGGCAGGTCAGCCATTCTTGCTCTCCTCGATCAGCTTGTTGTCGATTGCCTTCGCCGCCTTGTAGGCGTCTCGCGCCCGCAATCGCTCGGCATAGGCGCCGAAACTTTCGCGTTCGGGCATCGATTTGAAGGCGAGACCCCAGTCGACCAGGCTGCCGACATAGACATCGGCCATGGTGAACCGGTCGCCGCACACATAGTCGTGATCCTTGAACCAGCCGTCGAGTGCGTCGATCGTGCGGTCGTAACTGCCGAAACCGGCGGTGGCTTCTTCCTTCCGGCTCGGCTTCCAGCCCAGCGCCTTGGCGGTCGTCGCCTGTTCTATCGGACCGGCACCGAAGAACATCCAGCGGAAATAATCCGCCTTCTCTTCGTCGCGGGGCAGCAGGTCGGCCTGTTCGCGTTCGGCAAGGTAATGGCAAACGGCCGCCGCCTCGCTCACCACACGATCGCTGCCGCCATCGTGGTGGATGATGGTGGGCAGCTTCCCCATCGCATTGGCATCGAGCAGCGCCTGCGGCTTGTCGTCCCACTCGACCATGACCGGTTCGTAATCCGCCCCGACCTCGTGCAGCGCCCAGCGCGCAATCTGCGCGCGGCTCATCGGATTGAAGTAGAATGTATAGTCAGCCATGATCGAGTCTCCTTCATGCAAGAACATTGAGAGAACATCGGGGCGACGTCAAGACGCCACCCCGATGTGCTCCGATCACCGCTTGCCGATCAGGTGAAAAATCGCTCCCTGCGGATCGGAGCCGACGATAATATGATCTCCGCCGGGAATTTCCTGCGGGCCCATCGTGACCTGTCCGCCCTTGTCCTTCACATAGGCCGCCGCCTTGTCGATATCGGGAATGCGGAAATAATAGCTCCACAGCGACATCGGCATTTCGGCGGGTTTCCGCATGATCGCGCCGAGCGTGTAATCGCCCGCCTTGTACATGTCGTAAGCGCCCATTTCGCCCATATCCATGCTGTCGGCCTTCTCCCAGCCGAACAGTGCGGTGTAGAAATCATGCGCGCCTGGCTGGTCGGACGTGGCGAGCTCGTTCCAGGCGCAATGGCCTTCCATCGGCTCGTATTTGGCAAAGGCCTTGCTCTCGCCGTCGGTGCGGGACGGGTGCATGATATAGAAGGGTGCGCCTGCCGGATCCTTGACGAAGGCGATCCGTCCGACGTCGGGAACATCGTTTGCGGGCATCAGCACTTCGCCGCCTGCCTGCGTGATCGCCGTCGCGCTGGCATCGACATCGTCGACAAAGATATAGCCCGCCCAGAACGAACGCGCGCCGCCATCGGTCATCTCCTTCGTCAGCGGCATCACGCCGCCGACACCTTCGCCATCCTTGGCAAAGGTGCGGTAATCCATGCCGGGCGCATCGTGTCCGGAAAACTCCCATCCGAGCAGCGGGCCGTAGAAGTCCTGCGCCGCATCGGCATCGGTCGTCATCAGTTCGTACCAGAAGAAATCGCCGTGATTGTTCGCCATCCTATTTCTCCTCTTCGAAAACCGGCTCGAAACCGGCGTAGATCATCCGTTGCCCGTCGAAGGGCATGGGGTTCTTCTCCATATCCATCCGCTCGTCCTCGAAATCGTCGGACATGATTTTCGCATTGCAGGCGTCGCGGGTGGCCTTGTCGGGCCATTCGATGAAGCTGAAGCACACCGTTTCGCCGTCCTTGGCCTGAACCGCGCCGGCAAAGTCCGTCACCTTTCCGTCCGGCACGTCCGCGCCCCAGTTTTCGAGCACCCGCGTCGCGCCGTTCTCGATGAACAGCTGGTTGGCGCTTTGGGCATGTTCGATGAACTTGGCCCGGTTCTCGTCCGGTACGGCAAGGACGAAGCCATCGACATAGCCCGCCTTGCCCTTGCGTTCGCCCAGGTTCACCACCGGCTCGAACCCACCGAAGACCATGCGCTTGCCGTCGAACGGCATGGGGTTCTGTTCGGGATCCATGCGCGGATCGGAAAAGTCGGGATCCATCATCTTGGCCATCCCCTTGTCGCGGGTCGCCTTGTCGGGCCATTCGACCCAGCCAAACGTCACGGTCTCATCCTCTTCCGCCTTCACCGCCTTGCGAAAATCGGTCAGCTTGCCGTCGGGTACGTCGTCGCCCCAGCAATCGACCACACGGGTTGCGCCATGGTCGAGAAACACGGCATCCGCCTGTCCGGCATGCGCCTTGAACTTTTCGCGATTGGCGGTGGGGACCGCCGCGAGATAGCCTTCGATGAACATTGCTCATTCTCCTTGTTTAGGGGGAGGGGTCTTGGCGAATTGCGTGCATTGCGCATCGAGCGCGCGCTGGAAGGCCGGTCGCGCCTTGCCCCGCTCGCGATAGGCGACGAGGTTGGGGTGCGCATCGACCAGTGCGCTGCTTTC
>QFNA01000174.1 GCA_003248395.1 Citromicrobium sp. | reverse complement strand
GCGCGGGCGTTGCGCAGGGTGAGCGGCAGCGGCACGTTGCCCGCCACCGCCGTGATCCCCAGCACCTCGAGCTCGGGCGAGGCGAGCGCCAGCAGGATCGCCACGGCATCGTCCTGGCCGGGGTCGGTGTCGATGATGATCTTCTGCGCCATACGGGGTGGTCCTGTCGGTGGTGCCGTCGTGTCAGCGGCCCGGGCAGCATGGCGTGACGGGGCGGCGGGGGGAAGGGGGGGCGGGGGAAGGGTGTGGCTGAAGGCGCTGGGCAAGGGGGTGTCGCACGGCGCGGGCGCAGGGGTGGTGGACGGCGCGGAGGATCGGGTTTGAGGCTTACCCGCGAAGGGGAACCGAGCACACCATGCGCAAAGCGCGCCCTCTCGTAAGAGGCGCTCATCTCAACCGGGCCGCGCACCCGCGCTCTCTTGCGAAAACCCCGCCCGTCCGGCGCCCACCGCGAATGGCCGCGACCCCGCGCCCTGCAGGGGGATCCCCACCGTCCGGCGGTCATCGCGACCGGGCAGTCTCCCCGTGCAGAGCTACCGAAACCCCGCCCGGTCGGCGCTCACGGTGACCGGGGTCGCGCTCCTCGCGCTCTGCTGCGCAATGCACCGCTGGTCCGGCGATCACCGCGATTGGCCGTGCCATCGCGCTCTGCGGCGGAGACCCCGTCGGTCCGCCAGTCACTAAGACAGGGCCATGCACCCGTGCTCTGCTACGGAAACCCCGCCCAACCGGCGCTCACCGCGAATGGCCACGACCCCGTACCCTGCAGCGGAATAATCACCGTCCGGCGGTCATCGCGACCGGGCAGTCCCCCCGTGCCGTGCTGCGGATACCCCGCCTGTGCGGCGCTTATGGCGACCGGGGCGCGCTCGTCACGCACCGCCGCACAATGTCCCGCCGGTCCGACGGTCACCGCGACCGGCCGTGCCCTGCGCCTTGCGGCAGAGAGCTCCGCCTGTCCGGCGGTCGCTGCGACCGGGCCAACCCTCGCCCTCTGCTGCGGAAAGCGCGCCCCCCGGCCACGCGGCGCTCAACCCCGAGGCCGACCTCCACCGAAACCGCTCCCACTCGCGCCGCCGCCCTCGCCCCGCGCTTTCACGCCCCCATCGCCATCCGCTCAGCGTGCACCGACTCCTGCGGGTCGCGCAGGACGTAGCCGCGGCCCCAGACCGTCTCGATGTGGCTGTCGCCCTTGAGCGCCTCGGACAGTTTCTTGCGCAGCTTGCAGATGAAGACGTCGATGATCTTGAGCTCGGGCTCGTCCATCCCGCCGTAGAGATGGTTCAGGAACATCTCCTTGGTCAGCGTGGTGCCTTTGCGCAGGCTCAGAAGCTCGAGGATCTGGTATTCCTTCCCGGTCAGGTTGACCGGCTTGCCGTCCACCTCGACCGAGCGGGCGTCGATGTTCACCACC
>QFNA01000173.1 GCA_003248395.1 Citromicrobium sp. | reverse complement strand
GGTCGTGTCCCGCGTGGTGGTGTAGCTCAGCGGTAGTGAAGCTGACCGGCCGCGCGCTATCATCCAGCGCTGTAGCGGCCGGTCAGGTTCACGGGTGGCCATCGAAGATCTTCGGATAGGTTTGGGTTGCAAGACTCAACCAAAGGAGACCTTCGATGACCGACGACACGATGAACCTGCAGGCGCTGGTGGGAAAGAGCGCGGATGCAGATTTCCTGCGTGAGATGATAGGCTTTGCCGCGCAGCGGCTGATGGATCTGGAGGTCGGTAGTCTGACCGGCGCTGGATATGGCGAGAAGAGCAGCGACCGGCTTGCCCAACGTAACGGTTACCGCGAGCGCGACTGGGAAACGCGGGCCGGCACCGTTGAACTGCGCATCCCCAAGCTGAGGACGGGCAGCTACTTTCCCGCCTTCCTGGAGCCCCGGCGCCTTTCAGAAAAAGCGCTGACCGCGGTTGTCCAGGAGGCATACATCCAAGGCATCTCGACCCGTTCGGTCGACGACCTGGTGAAGGCCATGGGTATGAGCGGCATCTCGAAGAGCCAGGTAAGCCGGCTTTGCGAGGAGATCGACGTCCGCGTGAAGGCTTTTCTCGACCGGCCTATCGAGGGCGACTGGCCGTACGTGTGGATCGACGCGACGTACCTGAAAGTGCGTCAGGCTGGTCGGATCGTCTCGGTCGCGGTCACCATTGCAGTCGGCGTGAACGGTGACGGCAGGCGCGAGGTGCTCGGCATGGCGATCGGTGCGTCGGAGGCTGAGACGTTCTGGACAGACTTCCTCCGCGGCCTCGCGCGGCGGGGCCTACGCGGTGTGAAACTCATCATCTCGGATGCCCACGAGGGCATCAAAGCTGCCGTCTCACGCGTGTTCAGCGCCACGTGGCAGCGGTGCCGCGTACATTTCGCGCGCAACGCTACGGCCCATGCCGGCAAGAGCGGGCGGCGCGTCGTCTCGGCCTTCATCGCCACCGCGTACGCACAGGAGACGCCCGAAGCCGCCAAGGGTCAGTGGCGCAAGGTCGCCGACCAGCTGAGACCCAGCGTCCCTAAACTCGCAAAGCTGATGGATACGGCGGAGGAGGACGTGCTCGCCTACATGTCGTTCCCGCCGCAGCATCGCACCAAGCTGCACAGCACGAATCCACTCGAGCGCCTGAACGGCGAGATCAAGCGACGCACCGGCGTGGTCGGCATCTTCCCCAACGAGGATGCCATCACCCGCCTCGTCGGCGCTTTGCTACTAGAGCAGAACGACGAGTGGGCGGTCCAGCGGGGACGCTACATGACACTGGAAAGCGTAACGCAATTGAGCGATGATCCCGCAGTCACGTTGTCGTCCATGGCGGCGTGATCGACCCGGCCATGTCCGGAGATCAAAGCGGCTACGCCGCTGAAGCTACACCACGCGGTGGGACACGATC
>QFNA01000172.1 GCA_003248395.1 Citromicrobium sp. | reverse complement strand
CAGGTTGGCGTTCACCGCGTAGCGCCGCGCCACCTGAGCCACGGAAACGCCTGGCGCCGTCGTCTGGAAACAGATCGACCGCTTCTCCTCGTCCGTCCAAAGCCGCTTCGTCCGACGCGCCACGCCATCACCATAGTGTCCACTATCGTTGGTGGACACTATCCGCATCTCTCACCACGCGGCAGGGCGGTCAGGCCGGACGCTTACGTCGATGCCAAACACCCGTAAGTTGTAGCGCACATAGAGCCGATGCCGCGACGGCAGGAAGACAATCTGGGGGCAAAGGCGACGGGCCTCCCATACGGATGTTCCGGTGCGGACCCCGAACGCCTTGGCTTCATAGCTTGCCGCCACGCATGAACCGCTGTTGGCATCGACGGCTGTTATGGCGACTGGACGGCCCCGCAGGCTCGAATCGAGATGCTGTTCGACCGAGGCAAAGAAGCTGTTCATGTCAATGTATAGCGTCCGAGGTGTCCCCATGAACTAGACCTGCTGAATGGTAAATCCCTCCCCGTTGTTCTATATTTGTTCTCATGGATCGCAAAGGGCAGCTTACCAATGTCAGCTTCGGCGGTGCGTGGTCAGAGGTGATTGCAGACGAGGAAGCATTGGCTGACGCGGTGGCGTTGCTGGCCGACGCCGCCTTGCAGGCCGGTGAGCGTGATCCACGCCGGTCTAGGGCGGTTGTCGCGGCCCTCGATCTGGCCGCGTCCTGCCATCCTAAAGGGCCTGCCATGCTTGCAGCGTGGGCGCGGGCTTGCACCTTGCCACCCGGATTGCGGGAGGCATAATTAGGCAGGGTGGTGGCGAGACTGAAAGCGTGGACTTAGGAAACTACCACGGCCACCAGCGACGGCGGGTTCCGGGTGCCTGTGGCGACGGCAAGAGGGCAGCGATGCGACCCTCGGCGCGGTCCAAGCGGTCGCGCAGGTCTTTGATCGTCGCCTCAGCCTGATCCTGTTCCCGCCGCCTGTCTTCTCGCTCGCGTTCCCGCTCGGCCCGCTCCCACTCTGCATCCCGCTCTGCAATTTCCAGCCGAAACCCTAGGGTCGGGACTCGTTCTCGTTTCATAGCCAGAACATGACGGTTGCTGCGAGGGCGACGGCGGATAGGAATACCTTCGGGCATCGGTCGTAGCGTGTAGCGACCCGTCGCCAGTCCTTCAGGCGTCCGAACATGATCTCGATCCTGTTGCGGCGCCTGTAACGGCGCTTGTCGTGCTTGATTGGCTTGCCGCGCGTCTTCCTGCCGGGAATGCAGGGCTTTATTCCCTTGTCTTTCAACGCTTCCCTGAACCAGTCGGCATCATAGCCCCGGTCGGCTAGAAGCCACTCCGCGGCGGGCAGACTGCCCAGCAGGGCTGCCGCGCCGGTGTAGTCGCTGACCTGGCCTGCGGTCATGAAAAACCGGATCGGGCGGCCATC
>QFNA01000106.1 GCA_003248395.1 Citromicrobium sp. | reverse complement strand
CAATGGCGCGATAACGATCGGTGGGATTCGCGGCGCTGGCGGAGCAACAGCCGGTACGACTGGCGCGCCTATCGCTCACACAATCGCAACGTCTATCGCGTCGGGCGCTATTACTCGCCCTATCGCGATTATCGCTATCGCCGGTTGAACATCGGGTTCCGGCTGCAGAGCCTGTTTTTCGGCGACCGTTACCGGATCAGCGATCCGTGGCGGTATCGCCTGCCCGAAGTGTACGGGCCCTATCGCTGGGTGCGCTATTACGACGACGTGCTGCTGGTCGATACCTACAGCGGCGAGATCGTCGACGTCATTCACGATTTCTTCTGGTAAGTCGCCAGCCAAGACGATGTGCAAGGCCCCGCAGCTTTGGCTTGCGGGGCCTTTTTCGTGCAGGCCGTCAGACCTTGCCAAAAGGCAGCATGCGGAAGATCCCGCCATTCCGGTCGAAGAATGTGTGCTTGAGCGCACCCAGGACGTGGAGCGCGATGAGATAGAGGAAGATCTGCCCGCCGAGCGCATGGAGATCGAAGATCGAGCCGCCGAGCTCCTCGTTCTGTCCGACCGGCAGCGCGGGAATGGTGAACAGGCCGAAATAATCGAGCTCGCGACCGGTGAGCGAATTGGCGATCCAGCCGCCGAGCGGGAGACCGATAAGCAGGACGTAGAAAATCACGTGGACCACGCGCGCGAGCGTTTTTTCCCAAGCGGCCAGATTCGACGGCAGGGGCGGTACAGGGTGCGCCCAGCGCCACAGGAGGCGCCCGACGGTAAGCACGAGGATCGTGATGCCCCACGCCTTGTGATAGCCCATCACCTCGCCGCGCAGCGGACCTTCCAGATCGTGCGCCCGTTCGACGATCTGCCAGTTCATGATGACGAGAATCGCGATCAGCCAGTGGAAGATCATCGCCCCGACCGAATAGCGGCGCTGCGTGTCGATAGTCGTAGCCATTGCGCGTCTCCTGAAATTATCCGCCGAACCTAACGTGTTGCGCAAAACCGGCAAGCCGGTGTCTTGCGGAGCGCGAACGACTTGCTAACAAATCGGACATGGACGTACCGAAACACAATCCGGACCGCACCGCGCTCAAGCGTCTGGGCAAACGCGTGCGCGAGCGGCTGGAAGCCGATCCCTCGATCTACAAGATCCCGACCGATATCGCCGAAATCTACGCTGTTGGCGATTTCCTCAGCGCGGCGGAGTGCACGCGGTTCATCGAGATGACCGACGCGATCGCAAAGCCCAGCGAGTTGCACCTGACGGCATGGACGACCTGCTGGGCATGGAGCCCGACTGGGGCGAGAGCATCCAGGGGCAGCGTTACCTGCCCGGACAGGAGTTCAAGCCGCATAACGACTGGTTCTATACCGACCAGGAATACTGGAAGACCGAGGAAAAGCGCGGCGGCCAGCGCAGCTGGACCGCGATGGCATTCCTGAATGCGGTCGAGGAAGGCGGCGATACGCATTTCACGCATGCCAATCTGTCTATCGAACCCAAGCCCGGCGTGTTGCTGATCTGGAACAATGCGACCCCCGATGGCGAGCCGAACATCGATACGATGCATGCGGGCACGCCCGTCGTGAAGGGTTCGAAATACGTGCTGACGAAATGGTATCGGACGCGATCGCATAGCTGACGCGTTGCCCCCAAGCGCCTATGTGCAGGCGCGATACGCGATCGCGATTGACCGGCGGCACGTTGCGACGGATGCGGTGCTTATCCGCAGCATGGCAGGAACAGGCGCGAGGGGGAGCAAGCGTTGAGATTTTCCCAGGTCATCGGCATCGCCGCCCTGGTCGCCTTAGCGGCGTGGTGCCTGTTCTATTCTCCGATTACCTTCGCATTAATGCGCTGGTTCGGCAGCTAACGGGGCGCCGGGTCACGCCCGGGCCAGCGCCTCGGCAATCAGCTTGCGACTGTTCTTGACCCCATAGAGCGCGATGAAGCTGCCCATGCGCGGGCCCTGCTCGCTGCCGAGCAGCGTCTGGTACAGCGCCTTGAACCAGTCGCGCAGGTTCTCGAAGCCGAACTCTTCGCGCTTGCCGATTTCATAGACCTGCGTCTGCAGATCCTCGGCACTGGTATCTTCAGCTGCATCGGCGAGATACGCGTCGAGTGCCGCCAGCGCAGCCGCCTCGTTCGGCGTGGGCGCGCGCTTGGACAGGGTCGGCACGATATAGTCGCGCGTATAGGCGACCGCGGTGCCGATAAGCCTGTCGAGCTCGGGCGTGATTTTTCCCGCGCCGATATAGCTTTCCAGATAGTCGCGCAGCGAGGCTTCGCTCGCCTCCGCACCCAGGACGCTGGCGAGGTTCAGCAGCAGGCCATAGGTCACCGGCAGGCTGTCGCCCGCCCCCGGCGCCTCGCTGCCTTCGAACCCGCCATTGGCGCGCGCCAGGTGCCACACGGGATTGCCGAGCTGCTTGTCGAGCTCCTGTTCGGCCAGCCGTTCGCGGAACTGCCAGTAATCGTCCACCGCGCGCGGGATCACGCCGACGTGCAATTGCTTGGCGCTCTTGGGATTGGGGAAGATGAAGAAGCCGAGGCTCTCCTCGCTGCCATATTGCAGCCATTCCTCGATCGAAAGGCCGTTGCCTTTCGACTTGGAGATCTTCTCGCCATTCTGGTCGAGGAACATCTCGTAGATTAGCCCCTCGGGCTTGCGACCGCCGAGCGCCTGCACGATCTTGCCCGATTGCACACCGCTGTCGGTCAGATCCTTGCCGTACATCTCGTAATCGACGCCCAGCGCATACCAGCGCATCGCCCAGTCGACCTTCCACTGTAGCTTGGACTTGCCGCCCAGCGCCGACTGTTCGACCAGAGTGCCGTCCTCGTCGGTGAAGCGGATCGTGCCGGCTTCGGCATCGACGACCTCGACCGGCACCTGCAGGACGCGGCCGGTAGCGGGGCTGATCGGCAGGACGGGCGAATAGGTCTTGCGCCGTTCCTCGCGCAGCGTCGGCAACATGATGTCGAGGATCGCGTCGTTCTTGCGCAGGACCTGCTTCAGCGCCTCGTCGAAGGCACCCGCATTGTAGCGGTCGCTCGCGGCGACGAATTCATATTCGAAGCCGAAGCGGTCGAGGAATTCGCGCAATCTGGCATTGTTGTGCGCGGCGAAGCTTTCATGCTCCGTACCGAACGGATTGGGCGCGCGCGACAGCGGCAGGTGCAAATTCTGCTGCAACAATTCCGGATTGGGGACGTTGTCGGGCACCTTGCGCAGCCCGTCCATATCGTCGGAAAAGGCGACGAGGCGGGTCTTGCCGTCTTCGGGCTTCGCGCCGATCATCGCCTCGAACGCGCGGCGGACGAGCGTGGTGCGCAACACCTCCTGAAAAGTGCCGATATGGGGCAGGCCGCTGGGGCCGTAGCCGGTTTCGAAGAGCACCGGGCTGCCGTCGGGCTTCGCGCCGTCGGGATAGCGTTTGAGCAGCCGCTGCGCCTCCTGGAACGGCCAGGCCTTGGACACGCGCGCGGCGGCGATCAGATCGGTCATGCTCATGCGCGAACCCTTTGCCGCTGCGTGCCCCTTTCGCAAGTGCGAAGTGTGCGGGGGCGTGGTGGGTGGGCGGAGGGCACACTGATTGCACGGGTCATCAAGTGGATCGGAGAAAGGCGCTGAACCTTGCTTGCAGTGCGACTGGCAAAGTCGCCAAGAAGAGATCGCAGATCAGGAGCGACCATGCACCTAACGTCATCCCAGCGAAAGCTGGGATCGCTCTCCGCCTTGTGTATAGGCCAAAAAATGGGTGGCTGGGTCTACATCATGACGAACAAGCGCGATGGAGTGCTTTACATCGGGGTCACCGCCGACCTGCCTGCCCGGATCGTGCAGCACCGGGAAGGCAAAGGTTCTGCGTTCTGCCACCGCTATGGCCTTGACCGCTTGGTCTATGCCGAACCGCATGAAAACATTCACGATGCCATCACCCGAGAAAAAGCGATGAAGGCGTGGAAGCGCGCATGGAAGATCGAGCTGATCGAGCAAACCAATCCGGAGTGGAGCGACCTTTTCCAGCACCTCGCGATTCCGTGACCGATCCCAGCTTTCGCTGGGATGACGGGAGGGCTTAAGCTGGGATGCGGGAAAGGAAGAGACAGCAAACACCCGAATTCCGGCCCTTCGACCACTTTCCCGCTTTCGCGATGGGCGGTCACCTACGCAACCCGTCGCAAGGCTGCTCCCACCCCTTGCCCCGCGTTCCGTTTGTGTTCTAACGCCGCGGGGTGAGCCAGCTTCTCCCCCTGCCCGCCCTGCATGCAAGCCACGCCGGTACGTGGCTGCGCGATGCGAATGGGGCGACGCGCGGGTGCTCGAAGGGCGAGGCGGTGATGGCGGCGGCGGATACGCCGCTGTTGATGATGAACGCGCCGCTGGTGGCGAACCGGCTGGGCTATCCCGATCTCAACGGGCTCGACCTGCTGGAGCTGTTTGCCTTCGTCCACCCCGCGCAGTTTTGCGTGCCGACGCCGAAGGGCCTTGCGCATGCGCTGGGTCTGGAGGAGCCGGCCGACGATGCCGATGTGCCGCTGCTGCTGCAGAAGGCCGCGGGGGAGCTGGTGGCGACGTGCGAGAGTGCGGAGTGGGCGCAGCGCGAGGGCGCGTGGTCGACGCTGCAGTCGCTGGCGCGGTTGCGCTGGCCATGGGCGGGTGTGCTGGCGCCGCATGTGCAAAGGCCGGAGCGGGCGGAAAAGTGGCTGTTCAGCCGCCTGCCCGAATGGGAGGAGACGCCCGAGCGGCCCCAGCCCGCGCAGGTGCTGATCGAGGAGCCCGAAATCGAGGCGCATCTCGAACGGCTGACCGGCGAAGGGGCCGAACGGCGCGAGGGGCAGCGGGCCTTTTCGCGCAATGCCGGAAGCGTCTTTGCCCCGCGCGACCGGCAGAAGCGGCCGCATGTGCTGCTGGCGCAGGCGGGCACGGGGATCGGCAAGACGCTGGGCTATCTTGCGCCTGCCTCGCTGTGGGCGAAGCTGTCGGGAGGGACGGTGTGGGTCAGCACCTATACCAAGAACCTGCAGCGGCAGTTGCGGCAGGAAAGCACCCGCGCCTGGCCCGCCGCGCGCGAGGACGGATCGCCGCCGGTGGTGGTGCGCAAGGGGCGGGAGAATTACCTCTGCCTGCTGAACCTGGAGGATGCGCTCCAGGGCGGCTTTGCCGGGCGGCCGGCGATCCTGGCGCATCTGGTGGCGCGCTGGGCCGCCTATTCGCAGGATGGCGACATGATCGGCGGCGACCTGCCCGGCTGGCTCGGCACGCTGTTCCGCAAGCGCGGGATTGCGGCGCTGACCGACCAGCGCGGCGAGTGCGTCTATGCCGGGTGCCCGCATTACCGGAAATGCTTCATCGAGCGGAGCGCGCGCGCTGCGGCGCAGGCCGACCTGGTGATTGCCAACCATGCGCTGGTAATGGTCAATGCGGCGCGCGGGCGCGACCAGGGCGGCAGGCCGACGCGGATCGTGTTCGACGAGGGGCATCACGTGTTCGATGCGGCGGACAGCACCTTTTCCGCCGCGCTGACCGGGCAGGAGGCGATCGAGCTGCGGCGCTGGATCGTCGGGCCGGAGAAAGCCAATCGTGGACGGCGGCGCGGGCTGGCGGCGCGGCTGGCCGATGTCGCGAGCTATGACGAGGCGGGCGGCGATGCGATCGAAGCGGCGGTCGCGGCGGCGCATGCGCTGCCGTCAGACGGATGGCTGGGGCGACTGGCGGAAGGCGCGCCGCTGGGGCCGCTGGAGGCGCTGCTGACGCAGGTCCGGCTGACCACCTTTGCGCGCGACGAAAGCGGGCATGAAGCCGGCTACGGCATCGAGACCGAGGCGGCGCAATTGCCGGGCGAGCTGGTCGAAGCGGCGGGCATTGCGGCACAGGCGCTGGCCGAGGTGCGGACGCCGCTGCTCAAGCTGGCGGGACGGCTGGAGGCGGTGCTGGAGGATGCGCCCGACTGGCTCGACGGACAGGGCCGCGCACGGATCGAGGGCGCGCGCCATTCGCTGGCGTGGCGGATCGACCTGGTCGCGGCTTGGGAGGCGCTGCTGGGCCGGCTGGGCGGACCGGCAGACCCCGAATTCGTCGACTGGCTGGCGGTCGACCGGAACGATGCGCGCGAATTCGACGTGGGGCTGCATCGCCACTGGCTCGACCCGATGAAGCCTTTCGCAAAAGTGGTGATGGAGCCCGCACACGGGCTGATGATGACCAGCGCCACGCTGACCGATCGCGACGAGAGCGGGCCCGACTGGCCGCATGCCATCGCCAAGAGCGGGGCGCCGCATCTGGAACTGGCCCCGAAAACGGCGCAGGCGGACAGCCCGTTCGATTACGCCACGCGCGCCGAGGTGCTGATCGTGACCGACATCCGCAAGGGCGACATTCCGGCGATGGCGGGTGCCTATGCGCGGCTGATCGAGGCGAGCGGCGGCGGGGTGCTCGGCCTGTTCACCGCGATCCGCCGGATGCGCGCGGTCTATGGCCGGATCGCCGACCGGCTGGCGCGGGGCGGGTTGCCGCTGTACGCCCAGCATGTCGATCCGATCGACACGGGCACGCTGACCGACATCTTTCGCGACGATCCGCGGGCGAGCCTGCTGGGCACCGATGCGCTGCGCGACGGGGTAGACGTGCCGGGCGAATCGCTACGCTGCGTGGTGATGGAAAGCGTGCCTTGGCCGCGCCCCACCATCCTCCACCGTGCACGGCGGGCGGCGGCGGCCGAGGAGGAAGGCGGAGCCCAGCGCCATGACGACCGGATCATCCGCGCGCGGCTGGCGCAGGCCTTCGGACGGCTGATCCGCACGCGCGAGGATTCGGGTCATTTCGTCGTGCTTTCGAGCGCATTCCCCAGTCGCCTGCTGTCGGCATTCCCGTACGGAACACCCGTCATCCGCCTGACACTCGAAGAGGCTTTACAGCGGGTCGCGATGGGTGTTGGGACGCCGACGGAAAGTGTTGCGGAGAAAGAAGACTCGTGAAGATCCTGGGCCTGTTGCGCCATGCCAAGTCGGATTGGGGGCATAGCGACAAGCGCGATTTCGACCGCGGGTTGAACGCGCGCGGACATCGCGGCGCGCGGGTCATCGGAGAGCATATCCGCGAGCACGGCGTCCAGTGGGACAGGCTGATCGCCAGCCCGGCCGAGCGCGTGCGGCTGACGCTGGCCGAAGCCCTGCCCGACATCGAGCCCGCGTGGGACGAACGGCTGTACCTCGCCGGAACCGACACGATCATGGACCTGCTGCGCGAGAAGGGCGGCAGCGCCGGTGCGGTCTTGCTGGCGGGCCATAATCCGGGCCTGGGCGACATGCTGTTCGAACTGGTCGCGCCGAAAAACGAGAATGCGCTCTACGACGAAGCCAAGGTCAAATTCCCGACTGCTGCCTTTGCCGTGTACGAGCTGGATATCGCAGACTGGAGCGACCTGCACGACGGCTGCGCAAAGCTGGTGCATTTTGCCAGACCGCGCGATCTGGATGCCGAACTGGGGCCCGAATACTGAAGGCTGAACTGCGGGCGAAGGTGCAGAGCAGCGGCCCCTGCCCCTAACGCAAGACGCGCGGGCCGGACCCGCGCGCGCCCCATTTGTCAGCCGTATTGAAGAGCGCGCATTTGGCGAGGCTCAGGCAGCCGCAGCCGATGCAGCCATCCAGATCGTCGCGGATATTCTCCAGCCGCGCGATTTCCTCGTCGAGGCGCTGGCGAATGGTCAGGCTGATCGCCTGCCAGTCGGCGGCGTTGGGCGTGCGTCCCTGCGGCAGTCCGGCCATCGCCTGTTCGATCTCTGCCAGTGACAGGCCGAGTTTCTGGGCAATCAGGATGAAGCTGAGACGCCGGATATCGCTGCGCAGGAACCGGCGCTGGTTGCCGCCGCTGCGATGTGCCTCGACCAGCCCTTTCTCCTCGTAGAAGCGGATGGCGGAGACCGAAAGGCCGGTGCGGCGGGCAATCTCGCCGATGGAAAGCATGTCGTTCGGTTTCATCGATGTGCGTGATAGGGAAATTGCACCTTGACCTCAAGTGAGGTTGAGATTGCATATGGCCATGCATCGCAAGGTGGCGCCGCACCGGTGCCACGCGACCGAACGCACAAGGAGACACGCGATGCCCAAAGGACGCCTCGAACATGCTCGGCTGGCACGAACGCTGGCGCGGCCCGTCGATGGGCAATGGCCGCAGCGTGCACGTGGGCGGCGAGGACAATTACCTCGCGCTCTATACAAGTCCCACGACGCAGGGCGGTTTCGCCAAGAGCAGGCCGCTCAACCACGTCGCTTTCACCGTCGACGACCTTGATGCTGCGGAAGCGATCGTCGTGCGCCACGGTCTAGAGCCGATCAACCATGCTGACTACGAGCCCGGCCGCCGGTTCTATTTCTTCGACTGGGACGGCATCGAGTTCGAGGTGGTCAGTTATGGATGAACGCCTGCAACACTATCTTGACCGGATCGGATTTTCGGGCACGCCGCGCGCCGATCTTGCGACGCTGGAAGAGATCGTCTCGCGCCATGTCGCCAGTTTTCCCTTCGAAGCGCTCGATGCCTTTACCGGCACGCCGCCCGGTATCGATACGGCACGCCATTTTGCCAAGCTGGTCCATGGCGGCCGCGGCGGCTGGTGCTACGAGCATAACGTCGCGGGAGAGGTCATGCGGACGCGTTCGGAAACAAGCCGGCCGGCGGGCCATCTGGCGCTGCTGGTCGAATGCGACGGCCTGTGGCTGGTCGATGTCGGTTTCGGCGGAAGCCTGACCCGCCCGCTGCCGCTGATCGAGGGCGAGTGGACCGACGGCCCATATCGCGTATCGCTCGAGCGGCTGGCGGACGGGCATTGGCGGTTCGAGGAGCGGCTCGGTGACGGCGACCCCTTCTTCTACGACTTCATGCCCGTGGCGGCGGACGAGCTCGCGCTTGCACGCATGAGCGGATGGCAGGGATCGTCGCCCGAATCGAACTTCGTCCGCAATCTGGTCGTCCAGAGGCGCGACGGTCCCCGACACCTCGCCCTGCGCGGCAAGGTGCTGACCGAATCGCGGGTCGGCGGCAGCGTCAAGCGCGAGCTGGCCAGCGCCGCCGACCTCGTCACAACGCTGCGCAACGATTTCGGCATCGATCTGCCGGAGATCGCGGAGTTCTGGCCGGCGATCTTGCGACGGCACGACGCGTTGTTTCCGTCAGCCGAGCCGGCCATGGCGCAATAGGCTTTGCAGCGCCGAGCCTGAGAGGATTATTGCTCCGGTGCGCGGAACACCGTCTGCCCGTTTGCATCGAGGATTTCGATATAGGCATCGCCCGACTTTTCGACGCGCAGCTTTATACGGTCCTTGCCCGCGGCATCGGCGAGGAGCAGCTCGGCATCCCGGTCGATATTCTGGAGCTTGATCCGGCGGCGATCGATCCCATCGGTCGGATCGGACCCTGCGGGTGGGCGGTCGACGACGAAAAAGCCCGCCGACGCTGTCCTTCGCGCCCGTGCCGAAGCGTGCCGGAAGACACACAAATCAAGTTATTGTCTTTTATGACAAGTTTTCGATTTCGGAGACGCTATAGACCGCCGATGCCCTGGGCCGTGTCGAGGCGCCCGCGGCCCTTGCCGCGATAGCCGGCCATTGCGGCCATCGGCACATCCTCGAACCGTCCGAGCCAGCGGCGGGCCATTTTCGCCAGCGGCATCGGATTGAGATAGTGGCGCTTGCATCGTCCGTCGCGCTGCGAGGCGACGAGTTCGGCGCGTTCGAGCACGGCGAGATGCTTCGCCACCGCCTGCCGGGTCATCGGCAGATCGGCGCAGAGATCGGTGAGCGTGAGACCGCCCTGCTCGCTCAGCCGGTCGAGCAGCTGGCGGCGCGTGGGATCCGAAAGAGCGACGAAGGTGTCGGTCATGCGGGTGAGGCTAGGCGTGGCCGCGCGAGTCGCTCAAGCCTGCGCGGTCAGAGCAGCGAGACTTGTCCACGACCGGACCACGGCTGGCCCGTACGATCGAGTTGCAGATCGCCATCCCAAGGGCGGCACAGCGCGCGCGCCTCGTCGGGCGATCCGTCGGTCCAACGGGCGAGATCGGTGTCGCGCAGGAGAACGGGCATGCGCGTGTGCACTTCGGCGGCGGGGCCTGCGGCGTCGGTCATCACCATGGCGTAGCAATCGCCCCACTCGTCCGACGTGCGCCAGACGCCAGCCACGGCGAAAAGCTCGGCATCGGGGCGCGAAAGCCAGGTGCGCGTCTTTCCGCCCTTTGGCCCCTCTGCCTCTGCCCAGGCCGTGACGGGAATGAGGCAGCGCCGTTCCTCGAAGCTGTAGCGCCAGAAGAAGCTATCGAGCTTGTCGGTGCGGGCGTTGTTGACCGGCTTTGGCTTGAGCGGCTGGCCGGACTTGCCCTTGAGCACGAGCGGGAAACCCCAATTCATCTGCGCGAGCTTGCCCTCGGCGACCACGGCACCGGGATAGCCGGGAAAGACCTCCTCGCCGAAATTCGCGCCGGCGAGCGCGTTGGTGGCCTTGAACCAGTTGGCGACCTCGGCGGTCGATTTGGTCATGCGGTAGAGATTGCACATCGATCAGGCTCCGGCATTGCCGACGACGAAACAGGCGGCGGCGACAAGCGCACCCGCCATGCGATTCGAGCGGAAGCGTTCGAGCGGATTGGCGGGATCCGCGGGATCGAGAGTCGCCACCTGCCAGGCGAGATGGCCCGCGGCGGGGATGAGCGCGAGCAGCGCAATCCAGTCGACACGGTAGAGCCAGAATGCGAGCGCCCAGAGGCCGACCGCCCCGGTGTAGAACAGCGCCACGCCGCCCCTCACATGACCGCCGAGCCGCAAGGCGGAGGAACGGATGCCGACCAGCGCATCGTCCTCGCGATCCTGCAAGGCGTAGATCGTGTCGTAGCCGACGACCCACAGGACCGCGCCCGCATACATGGCGGCGAGTGCATCCCAATTGTCGGCGCGAAACTGCGTCCAGCCGACCAGCAGCCCCCAGGTGAAGACCAGCCCGAGCCAGGCCTGCGGCCACCAGGTGATGCGTTTCATGAAGGGATATGCGGCGACCAGCGCAAGGCTGCCGAGCGCCACCCCCTGCGCGAGCGGACGCAATTGCAGGAGCACGACGAGGCCGACGAGGCACAGGGCGAGGAGCCAGCCCCAGGCGAGCCTGCGCGTGACGCGGCCACTGGCGACCGGGCGCGACGCGGTGCGCGCGACCCGCCGGTCGAGATCGGCATCGACGATGTCGTTATAGACGCAGCCCGCGCCGCGCATGGCGATGCTGCCGACAAGCAGCGAGGCGAGCATCTCCCACTGCCACCCGGCCCCGGTCAGCCATACGCCCCAGACGCAGGGCCAGAACAGTAGCCACCAGCCGATCGGTCGGTCGAACCGGGCCAGTTGCGCCAGATCGCGCGGCAATTGCGGGAGGCGCGCGACGAGGCCGCGGTGTTCGCTGTCGGGGACGACGTCGGGGGACGCGGGTTCGCTCATCGCTTGCTCCCTACCGCCCGACGTGCCACGTGCAAAGCCATGCCCGCTACACCAGCCTGGCCGCCCAAGAGCGCCCCGCGCCTGTTCATAGAAGACCGGCTGGACGATGGCACCGCCGTCGCGATCGGCGGCAACCAGGCGCATTACCTGGCCAAGGTCATGCGCGTCGCGCCGGGCGATGCAGTGATCCTGTGCGACGATCTGACCGGCGAATGGGCGAGCGAGGTGACGGCGGTCGACAAGCGGCAGGTCGACCTGAAGGTGGTCGAGCGGTTGCGCGAGCGCGAGCAGGTGCCCGATTTGTGGCTGTGCGCGGGACTGCTGAAAAAGGACCGTTTCGACCTGGTGCTGGAGAAGGCGACCGAGCTGGGCGTGGCCCGAATCGCGCCGGTGGTGACGCGGCGCTGCGTGGCGGACAAGCTGAATGCCGAGCGCGCCGATGCCATCGTGACCGAAGCGGCGGAGCAGTGCGCGCGCACCGCCCTGCCCGAAATCGCGCCGCCGGTGAAACTGGAGGCGCTGCTGCGCGACTGGCCGCAGGAACGCCAGCTGTTCTTTGCCGACGAGGAAGGCGGCGAGGCGGCAGCGGATGCCTTTTGCTATGTCGACGGACCGGCGGCGCTGCTGGTCGGGCCCGAAGGCGGATTCGACGACGACGAGCGCGCCATGATCCGCGCGCATCCATCCGCCATCGCGATCAGCCTCGGCCCCCGCATATTGCGCGGAGAAACGGCAGCAATCGCCGGCATCGCGGTGTGGATGGCCGAGGCAGGCGACTGGCTGGACGAAGAATAAATCGCTTCCCAGCGCAGTTTGGGTTTCCTATCGCCACCGGTATGAGCACGCGCGAAACTTCGGCCGCCGACGATCCCGTCATCGAAAGCCGCGACCAGCTGGTCCTGCCCATGCAGCGCGGGGAAAAGCCCAAGGCCGACTGGCGCATCGGGACCGAGCACGAGAAGCTGGTGTTCCGGCGCGACGATTTTCGCGCGCCATCCTATGACGAACCCGGCGGTATCCGCGACATCCTGCTGAGCCTCGAGCGATTCGGCTGGGAGCCGGTGGAAGAAGGCGGCAAGGTCATCGCCATGCGCGGCGTCGACGGGACGGTGAGCCTCGAGCCTGCAGGACAACTGGAGCTGTCGGGCGCGCCGCTGGAAAACCTGCACGAAACCTGCGCGGAAACCGGACG
>QFNA01000105.1 GCA_003248395.1 Citromicrobium sp. | reverse complement strand
CCATTATGCCGATGCGGGGATCTTGGCCCGCAAGGCGAAGGAAGCGCTCGGGATCCCCTACATCTTTACCGGCCACTCGCTTGGCGCGGTCAAGCGCGAAGTCAATGGCGGCGCCGACGCCAGCCTGCAAACCCGGATAGCTGTCGAAGAGCGGGCACTGGCTCTTGCCGACGCAGTCATTGCAAGCTCGCGCGACGAGGCAGAGGCGCAATACGCGCACTACGCCTCCATCGAAGCGGGGCGCATCCGCGTGATCCCGCCCGGATGCGACCTGACCCGGTTCGAAAGCGCGCAACCCACCGACAAGGTGCGCGCGGATCTGGCGAAGTTCCTGCGCGATCCGGCCAAGCCCATGCTGCTCGCCATCGCTCGGCCCGTTCGCAAAAAAAACCTCCTGGGACTGGTGGAAGCCTACGCAGGGGACTCGGAATTGCAGGACGCCGCCAATTTGGTGATCGTCGCAGGCTGCCGCTCCCTGCTCGGCGATCTGGAAACGGAATGTCGAGAGGTCATGCAGGAGCTGATCGAGGCGGTCGACCGACACGATCTATACGGCAAGGTCGCCTATCCCAAGCATCACGACCCCGCCGACATCCCGGCCTATTATGCTTTGGCCCGCGAGAGCGGTGGCGTATTCGTGAACCCCGCCTTTAACGAGCCCTTCGGCCTGACGCTGCTGGAAGCGGCCGCGTCGCGCTTGCCGGTGGTCGCCACAGACAGCGGCGGGCCGAACGATATCGTGGAACGGTGCAGCAACGGCGAACTCGTTTGCCCGCGCGATCCGCAGGCGATTGCCACCGCTTGCCGCGAAATCGTGACGGACAGGCGCAAGTGGGTACGCTACGCCACTGCGGGTGTGGAAGCGGTTGCAGCCTACGACTGGACGGCTCACCGCGACCAGTATCATCGCCTTTTGCATGAATTGACCGGCCCGCTGGAGCCAGCCCCGCAATGGGACCGGATCCTGATTTGCGATATCGACAACACACTGCTGGGCGATCGGGAAGCCTTGCGCGACTTCCTCGCCTGGCAGGCAGAGCATTCGGGCCACATCGCTCTCGGCATCGCGACCGGGCGCAGTTTCCACAGCGCGCAAGCAATCCTTGCGGCGGAGGGCGTACCGACACCCGATGTCATCATCAGCAGCGTGGGCACTCGCATTCACTGGTACGACCGGGATGAACGCTGTTTCTTGGAAGACGAAGGCTGGCGACGCCGGGTGGAAAGCGCATGGCAGGAGGATACGGTTCGCGAAACTACGGATACACTAGGGCTGCGGCAGCAGGCTTTGCTGGAACAGCATAGTGGCAAAGCCAGCTTCTTCCTCGACCAGCATGATCCTGATGGCATCCATTGCGCGTTCCGGAAAGCCGGCCTGCACGTGGAGATCGTGGCCAGCCATGGTCGCTATCTGGATGTCCTGTCCGAAGGTGCCGGCAAGGGACCGGCGGTCGTCCATGTGGCGGACACGCTTTCCCTGACCCAGTCGCGTGTCGTAGTCGCTGGGGACAGCGGGAACGATCTGACCATGCTGCGCGCCTGTCCATTCCCGATCGTGGTCGGCAATGCGAGCGACGGACTGGCGCAGGATCCTTCCCTGTCCCACGCCTATTGGGCGAAAGGGTGCTACGCTGCCGGCGTGCTGGAAGGCGTCCGGCACTACCAGGCGCAAGGCAGCTGGTGAGTACCTATCGATCCGTTTCGGTGCTCACGCTGGTGCGCGGACGCCAGCAGCATCTCGATCACCTGATTGCAGGCCTCGCGGCCCAGACCTTCCCGCCAGACGAACTCGTTGTCGCCTACATGCAGGACGAACCGCCGCGAATCGAAACCGACGGACGCTTCCTCGTCCGCTGCGTGCAGGTACCTGGCGAACCCATGCCGCTTGCTGCCGCGCGAAACCGTGCGGCGGAACTGGCGGAGGGCGATGTTCTGGCCTTCCTCGACGTCGATTGCATTCCCGATCCGGAATTCGTGCGCCGCGCGGCGGAAGCACATGTGCACGACGGCGAAGGCGTGTTCCTGCCCGAAGTGCGGTACCTGCCCGGGCGCGGCGACGGCTGGCTCACCTCCGACGGGTCACCGGATTACGACCTGCTGGCCAGCACGGGCGTGCGCCATCCCAGCAAGCGGCCCTTGGACGATACCTCCTTCGATCCGATCGCGGATTTCGGTGAATTGTGGGGGCTGGCTTTCATCATGTCCTTCGAGACCTGGGCTGCGGCTGGCGGAATGGACGAGGATTACATCGGCTACGGTGCCGAAGAGACGGATTTGGGCCAGCGGCTGAAGCGGGCAGGCGCGCGCATGTACTGGCTGGGCGGGACGATCTGCTTCCACCAGCACCATCACGTCCATAAGCCGCCCTTGCAGCATTTCGATACCATCATCCGCAACGCCCGGCTCTATCGCAGCCGGTGGGGGGAGTGGTGCATGCAGTACTGGCTGGACGATTTCGAGCGGCGCGGGCTGGTGAAGCGGTCCGAAACACACCTCGAGGTGGTGCGTCAGCCCACAACAAGCGAGATTGCGGATACCCGGCAGGGTGCCGACGTGTTGTTCAGCTGACCGCCCACAGGCGGGTTGCCTGTTCCTCCAGCCAGTGCGCGGCCTTCCGCGCGGCATCATCGTCGTGCAGCGATGCAAGAACGCCGGCATCCAGCGCGTCGGTCTCCGAAAGCGCGCGCTGCCATTCGGGGATCGAGGCGGGCCAGGTCTCCCGGTAGGTCGCCGCGCCCAGGCGCTCCAGCTCTCCCGCCTTTGCCTGCTGCTCGTCGAAATACCGCCATTCGGGGATGCACAGGAACGGCTTGGCCGCCCGGGCGATTTCGTGGACCGTATTGTCGCCGGCCGAAGCGATCACGCGATCAGCAGCGCACAGATAATCGGTCAGGTTGTCGATCCAGCCCAGCTCATGCAGATTTCCGAAATCGGTTTCGTGCCCTTCGCGGTGCACCGGTCCGGCGACCAGCCATTGCGTTTCCGGCTCCGCGCGCGCGGCGACCGTGAGCGGGGCGTAAGGCGTACCCGATCCTCCGCCACCGGCGATTACCAGCGTCATGGTCCCGTCTTCGGGCAAGCCGAGCTTGGCGCGCGCCTTCCCTTTTTCGAGCAGTGGCGCGCGGGTCGTGCACAGACCGCCCGTGTAGAATGTGCGCTCGCGAAGACGCGGCGGATAGCTCGCCTGTTCGATCCGCTCATCGAACGGGGCCAGCATGGCGACACAGGCTTCGTAGCCCGCGACATGACCGACATCCTCACGGTCACCGTGCATCCTGATAGTGACGGCCGGCACGCTCATGATGCGTGACAGCAGGGCGATCTCCGCCGAAACGTCGATGACGAACAGTGCTGGGTCCGCTTCGCGCAGTGTCTCTGCAATCAACCCCATATGCTGGCGCATTTCCTCCACGCCGAGCGGGACGCAGTGCATCACCTCCGGCGTCGGCTGGTCGTGCAGCGCCGGACTGCGGGAGGGCGCGCCGATCATGTTCGGCAACTCGACCAAGATCGCATCCCGCGGCCGCTCGTCGAACTGGGAAGGTGCCGCCGTCATGATAACGACCGGTCGATCTTCCGGGATGTGTTCGAGGATAGCCATGATCCGGTTGGCATGGCCGCGGCCCTGATGGTGCGCGAAAAAGGCCAGTGGGCGCTTGTTCATTCCTGTTCCTTCGTTTCCACCTGCCGGCCACTATCCCGCGCTGGATTGACGATACGGCCGGCAGTCCAGTTCTCGCTGAGCCGAACCTTGGGATTGGGGGCGCACCAGATTTCACCGGTCGCATCGATTGCAGTCACCCAGATAAGGTTGTGCTCGATCCCGTAGTCGATGACGGCAAAGGCGAGCCCGGCGCCGCGATCGATGATGTGCACGGGAAGCGGGGGGTTCAGCTGGGTGAACATGTCAGGGGTTCCGTCTGCGTGAAGGAGGGTCGCTTTCACACATCGTCGTGCGGCGTGAGCTTGGCTATCAGCGACCGGACGGTGCCGAACAGCATGGTGACCATGGCGACAAGTCCGGCACTGAGGACCACCACGATCCAGTACAGAACCTTGAAGAGCATCGGAAACCAGTTCTCCGGCACGTCGTCGAATTCGCCGATCGGCATCGTCATCAGGAGCAGCATGACGACGGCACCGCCCAGGAGGACGGTCGACATCACCGCAATGCGGTAGATCTGCCTGTACATCGGGACGTCGAACTCCGCATCGGCGCGCCTCACAAGGCCGAGCAAGGTCAGCATCAGGGCCAACGTCGTGGCCGCGCTTCCGGCAATGGCAATGCCGAGATAAAGTGCCGGGCTGGATAGTGCCGAAATCATGTCCCGCGCTTCGAGCGAGGAATAAATCGCACCCGAAGCGAAGTGTCCGGCCAGCCCGACAAGCAGAATGATGCCGGCCGAACTGATAGTCAACGCGGTGCGTTTCATGCCGCGTCTCCAGCCTCGTTTGCGGGCTGCTTGCGTTCGCCTTTTTGCGGACCGAGATAGCGATACACGCCCCACAGATTGATCAGCAGCAGGGCGATATTCTGCCAGCCGATGCCTTCGGCATCGTCGCTGAGGAAGCCCCAGGCCGTCAGCGCCAGCGAAGACGTGACGAAGAGCACGAAAGCCCATCCCGTCACCCGCGTGCTGACATTCGTCGCCACGACCAGCGCTGCAATCACGGCAGCGATGGCGCCGTACCATTCGAGGATATCCAACACCATTTCAGCCGCTCACATCGTAATCGATCGGTTTGAACGTGCCGCCGTTCGAAGCATAAGCCGCGCACGCGGTGAGCCCGATCACGAGGTCCATCTCGGCCCGGAATCGGGTGAAGGTGCCCGGCGGAGACTGCGGCGGATCGACCGAAAGCACGCCGTCGTCGGCGACCGGTACGTTCATGAATACATTGAAGGCGGTGGGTATGTCGTCGGGGCCGATGCCATATGGCTCCAGCGCTTCGGCCAGATTTCCGAAACAGCCGCGATGGACCGGCTTGTCCGGGTAGAAGTGGCGGAACGTGTCCTTCGAACAGGGCGTCAGGAGGAAGTCGTGCGCGGGCGCCGTGTCTTCCAGGATGGTAAGCATGGGGTTCGACCGGTTCGACCAAAGACGTGCGCCGGTGGTCAGCATGATCCGTTCTTCGTAGTCGAACGTCCTCCCGTTGGAGAGGATCTCCGCCGGATCGGTCCGCGACACGGCCAAGAGGTCGCTAACTTGCCCGCCCTCGGGATCGGTCACGGTCAGTACCTGCCCTTTCGACAATTCGAAGGCGGTCCCGGTGCGTGGTTCGATGCGGGTCATTTGCCGCTCCTTGGGTCGGAAAAGGGGCAGCGCCAGTCATCGCCGACCACGCGCCCGCTATATTGCCGCGCCTCGCTCGTCGTGCCGTGCCGCGAAAGCATGGGGTTGATGGACCCGTCGAGCGCCTTGTCGCGCTTCAGGATCGTCTCGCGCATGCGCTCGTATCTTTGCGAAGCGCGCAGGGCCTCGAACTGGTCGTGCAGATTGAAAACAAGGGTCGGATGCTGCATTCGCCGTGCGGCACGCGAAGCGTTGGGATGCATGCCGACCACGAAATAGGCTTCGCCGCCGAAGCTCAGGGAGAAATGCGGATCGCTCGGATCGCTGCTGACGTCCGGGTCGTATTCCAACCCGCGCCAATCGTCCTTGGCAGCAAGCGAATTCAGCCGCTCCCACATCGCTTTCTCGAACGCCGCCTCATCCAGATCGTCGGGCCCGGAAAACACGACGGCGAGGCTGCGCAGACCGTCTGGGTTGCTGGCGTAATCTTCGCTCCAGTCGAGCAAGGCGTCATGAATTTCGATATCGTTCCATGCGCTGGTCAGCGAACGGGCGGAGAGCACCTTGAGCCTGCCGGTCGCCAGAGCCGACTTCGCGCCGACACAGGGGAAGCCGTCCTCGGCAATATGCGCCCGCAGGACATCGGCCAGCGAAGCCTCGCCATCGGTTGCATCAGCGCCGTTGTCGATGTCGATCTCTCCCATCATGAACGTACAGACGTTCGGGCAGGTAAAGCGTTGCTGCAATTTAACATCG
Source organism: Citromicrobium sp. (assembly GCA_003248395.1). Taxonomy (GTDB): domain Bacteria; phylum Pseudomonadota; class Alphaproteobacteria; order Sphingomonadales; family Sphingomonadaceae; genus Qipengyuania. The sequence continues at coordinate 971 of QFNA01000105.1, read as the reverse complement.
ATCATGCGGAAAGCCCGTTCTCGGCACGGTAAGGACCTAGTTCCCTACTCGGAGACATGTCTTGGCTATCGCGAAATTCAGGCGCTTTCAGGTCTATGGCCAGCGGTGCAGCGGCACCAATGCCCTGATCAAATTGCTCGAACGGAATCTGGATGAGCTACAGTTTACCGAGGACTTCGGTTTCAAGCACTGGCTCGTCCCCGAAGAGGTCGAGATTCCCGACGATGTTTTTGTCATCGTGATCGCGCGGCAGGTCGACCAGTGGTTGCGCAGCCTGCACGCCAAGCCATGGCATGCGCATCCGGACCTCAAGGAGATGGACTTCGGCGAGTTCATTCGGGCCGAATGGCGCAGTGTTTGGGATGAGGAATTCTGGGGTATCGACAAACGACACCCGAAGTTCGGACAGCCGATCGAGGAAGAGCTCTGTCCGCAAACCGGATCGCCGTTTCCCAACGTCATCGCCATGCGCACCGCCAAACTGCGCAACTGGTCAGACGTGGCATCACGTGCGACCGGGTATGCACTGGTATCGCATTCCGAGCTTGTTACTCGGCCGGAAAGACTGATCGAACGATTAGCTGCAGCGACCAAATTGGAAAAGCGCAAAGAATTCGTGCCGGTGACCACTTACAAGGGCCAGGACTCGAAATGTTTTGTTCCAACAAGATACTCACCCGTCCGACCCGCCGATGCTGCGTTCATCAAACGCTACCTCGATCAGGCAGTTGAAAGTCATTTCGCCTTAAGCCCTCTAACAAGCGCAACGGCAGCTTGCGGGTAACGCCCTAGCGACTTTGTATGGCCGAGATTGGGGCGCATTGGCGTCCGGCAGTTTTCACCAAGAGCAGGCTGACGGCTATGGGGCCGTAGCACGAACCCGCTTCGCGGGAGAGGTGCTGGCGGCGGGGGTGACGCCAGAGCAAAAACGTAGCAAGTAGACTGAACAAGGCCGACCATTCCGGCTCCTT
>QFNA01000104.1 GCA_003248395.1 Citromicrobium sp. | reverse complement strand
CACTTCCGCGGCAAAGTCGCTTTCTTCCTTCTCGATGCCTTCGCCGAGCTGGAAGCGGACGTAGTCCACCAGTTCGACCTTGGCGCCGACGTCCTTGGCAGCCTGCTCGACCACCTGCGCGATCGGGGTCTTGTTGTCGATGACATAGACCTGGCTGAGCAGCGCGTTTTCCTTGGCATATTTCGCCACGGCGCCTTCGACCATCTTGTCCTGGACGTTTTCGGGCTTGCCGCTCTCGGCCGCCTTTTCCTTGGCGATGGCGCGCTCGCGCTCGATTACTTCGGCGTCGAGCCCTTCGGCAGTCAGCGCCTGCGGGAAAGCAGCGGCGATGTGCATGCCCAGCTTCTTGCCCAGCTCTTCAAGCTTGGCCTTGTCGCCCTCGCTCTGGAGCGCGACGAGCACGCCGATCTTGCCGAGGTCGGGTGCGACGGCATTGTGCATGTAGGGCACAATCACGCCATCGGTGACCGAAACGGTCTTGATGCGGCGGATCTGCTGGTTCTCGCCGATGGTCGCGACATTGTCGGTCAGCTTGTCGGACACGCTGCCGCCGTCGGGATAGCCGGCGGCCTTGACCGCCTCGACGTCGTCCGTATCGGTGCCCAGCGCGACCTGCGTCGTCTTGCGCACGAAATCCTGGAACTTGTCGTTCTTGGCGACGAAATCGGTTTCCGAATTCACTTCGACGGCAACGCCCCTGGTCCCCTCGACGGCAATGCCGACCAGGCCTTCGGCCGCGGTGCGGCTCGATTTCTTCTGCGCAGTCGCCAGACCCTTGGCGCGCAGTGCGTCGACTGCGGCTTCGATATCGCCATTCGAGGCTTCGAGCGCCTTCTTTGCGTCCATCATGCCCGCGCCGGTCTTCTCGCGCAGAGCCTTCACGTCAGCGGCAGTGAATGCAGCCATGATCAATTCCTTCTTGGTAATTCCAATGGGCACCGGGCCTGCTGTGGTCAGCGGCCCGGCGCGTATATCGCTTGTGTGACGGGAACATTGCGTGCCCGTCACATCGCTCCGGGCATCAGGCCGCGGCGGTCTCTTCCGGCGGATTTTCCATCGCGCCGACATCCTTGCCGCTGTCCTGCACGCCTTCGCCACGGCCGCTGCGTGCTGCGTCGCCGATTGCGTCGCAATACAGCTTGATAGCGCGTGCAGCGTCGTCATTGCCGGGGATCGGGAATGCGATACCGCTCGGATCGACATTGGTGTCGAGCACGGCGACGACCGGAATGCCAAGCACGTTGGCTTCCTTGATCGCGAGATCTTCCTTGTTCGCGTCGATCACGAACATGACGTCGGGAATACCGCCCATGTCGCGGATGCCGCCGAGCGACATTTCGAGCTTGTCACGCTCGCGCGTCAGCTGGAGCGTTTCCTTCTTGGTGAAGCCCGACGTATCGCCCGAAAGCTGTTCCTCGAGCGTCTTGAGGCGCTTGATCGACTGCGAAATCGTCTTCCAGTTGGTGAGCATGCCGCCCAGCCAGCGATGGTTGACGAAGTGCTGGCCCGAAGCGAGCGCGGCTTCGCGGATCGGGTCCTGCGCCTGGCGCTTGGTGCCGACGAACAGCACCTTGCCGCCCGAACGCGCGGTCTGCTGGACGAAGTCGAGCGCACGCGCGAACAGCGGCACGGACTGCGACAGGTCGATGATGTGGATGCCGTTGCGCGCGCCGAAGATATACGGCTTCATGCGCGGGTTCCAACGGTGGGTCTGGTGGCCGAAATGTGCGCCGGCCTCGATCAGTTGCTGCATGGTGACGGTAGGAGCCGCCATGGTCATTTCCTTTCCGGTTATACCTCTGGAAGGCTGGAACCCGTGGTGCGGAGAACCCCGCGGCCGGGCACCGGTATGAGCGCCTTCCATGTGGATTTGCCCGCTTTCGAGACCGGCCCGAATGACCGAATCCTCTGCAGACGGCGCGCGCTTAGCGTGAACGTTCGGGAAAATCCAGCCGCAATTCGCCGCATGCTCGCATTCGCCCGTCGCAAATACCGCTTGACAGGACGGAACAAATAGAGAACATTAGCGACAGATTCGGAACAGCCTCCACCCGTCGACGGTTTTTCCACCTGTGTTGCACGGATTGTCAACAGCCTTGTCGACAGCCGTGGGAAAGGACTTAGATGATGCTCTATCTCTTGCTCGGCATCGGTTTCACCGCCGCGACCTTTGCAACATTGGGCGTGCTCGCCGATTGCAGTGTGCGCTGGTGGTCGGCCTTCACGCAGTTGCGCCAGACCACAGTCCGACCTGTTCAGCAGACCGCGTCTCCCCTCTTAAAGGGAACGGTCATATCCCTGGCGCCACGTCGTCCCAGTCTGAAACCGGCTATTTCGGTGCTGAGGCAGTACGCGGCTTGACGCGGGCATACCGGAACAGCGTCCAGGGCAGCAGCGCCAGATAGCCGATCCCGATCGCGCTCAGTGTCCACCATGGCTCGACCAGCAGGGCTGTAAACATCAGGCCCACGAACGCCAGCAGCCACAGCCTGATACTTCGACGCGGGCGTAGCGATGCCCAACTCGGCGTCGCCATGTTGGAAATCATCAGCAATGCGATGGCAACCAGCCAGGGGCCGACAAGCAGGGGCTCGCGGAACGTGTCGATGCCGGTCGCCATCCATAGGTAATACGGCAGAAAAGCCAGCCCCGCACCGAGCGGAGCGGGCACGCCGGTGAGAAACCCGAGCGACTTGTGCGGCTGTTCGACCATGTCGATCTGCGCGTTGAAGCGCGCCAGCCGCAAGGCGCAGCAGATCGCAAAGGCCAGCGCTGCAAACCAGCCAAGCCGCGGTTCGGCGGACAGCGACCAGAGGTAGAGAATGATGGCCGGTGCCGTCCCGAAACTCAACGAATCCGCCAGACTGTCGAGCTCGGCACCGAAGCGCGACTGGGCGCGCAGGGCACGCGCGATGCGGCCATCGATCCCGTCGAGCAGGCCGGCGACGATGATCGCCACTGCCGCCGCCGCCCATTGACCCGAAATGGCGAAGCGGATCCCTGTCAGTCCGGAACAGAGCGCCGCCGCCGTAATCGCGTTCGGCGCCATGGCACGCAGCGTCAGGCCGCGGGTCTTGCCCAGTACCGGCTGTTCGTCCTCGGCCGCCTTGGGGCCGAGCCGCGCGCGCTCTTCCAATTTGCGGTGGGGGTCGGCTGGCGACTGATTCATTGCGACACTCCTTCGCGCAGCGGCTGCTTGCCGATCTCTGCGATAACCGTCTCGCCGGCGATTACGGTCTGGCCCAGCATCACCCGCGACCCCGTACCTGCAGGCAAGTAAACATCTACGCGGCTGCCGAAACGGATCAGGCCGACGCGTTGGCCGATCCCCAGAGCGTCTCCCGGCTTCACGAAGGACACGATCCTCCGCGCGACCAGCCCGGCGATCTGGGTAAAGCCGACCTTGATGCCATCGGTCCGCTCGACCAGGATGTGCTGCCGCTCGTTATCCTCGCTTGCCTTGTCCAGCTCGGCATTGGTGAACTGCCCCGGGATATAGACAACGCGCTGGACCGTGCCGCCAACCGGCGTACGATTGACGTGCACATCGAGCAGCGAAAGAAAGATCGACACGCGCGTAACCGGTATGTCCGCCATGCCCATGCCGTGTCCGTCGTCGCCAACCAGCTCTGCCGGCGGGACCATCTCGGCGATCGCGACCACCTTGCCGTCGGCCGGCGAAACGATCACCCTGTCGTCCTGCGGCACGACGCGTTCGGGGTCGCGGAAAAATGCGAAAATGGCAATCGCCAGGAATGCCGTCGGCCAAGCGAGCGTTTCCCACGCGAACAAGGCAAACAGCAGCGACAGGCCCAGCGCCGCAAGGCCGAACTTGCGTCCGTCGGGATGGATGCGCGGCAGATTGCGCTCCGCATCCCCGCGCCCGTGACTGTCCTGAAGTTCACCCGCCATGCGCGTCACCTACGCGGCGAAATGGCTTGTAACAAGCCACGCGAGGCTCTCATCCCACCTTTCGGACGAAGACCGTACCCGCAGAATACCCTGCCCCGAAACTGCAGATCAGTCCGGTGTCGCCCGCGGTCAGGTCGTCGCTATGCAGGTGGAACGCGATGATGGATCCCGCGCTGGAGGTGTTGCCGTACGTGTCGAGCACGGTCGGACTTTCGTCCTCGTTCGCCTCGTGGCCCAGCACCTTGTGGGCAATCAGCCGGTTCATCCCGGCATTGGCCTGATGCAGCCACAGCCGTCGCAAGCCCTGCGGGTCGATCGACAGCCGCTCCGCTTCTTCGACGATCATCTTCGCAACCATCGGGACGACTTCCTTGAACACTTTCCGCCCTTCCTGGACGAACAGCTTGTCGGGGCCGCCCGCCTCGTCCGGATAGGCTCGGTTCAGGAAACCGAAGTTGTTGCGGATGTTGTTCGAAAAGACGGTCTTCAGCTTTGTGCCGAGAATGTCCCAATGCGTTTCGGGTGCGAGGTCGACATCTTCCACCAGGACCGCCGTCGCGACATCGCCGAAGATGAAATGGCTGTCGCGGTCGCGCCAGTTGAGATGGCCGCTGGTGATCTCGGGGCTGACCACAAGCACGCTGCGCGCATTGCCCGCGCGGATGTAGTCGGCCGCGGTCTGGATGCCGAAGGTGGCTGAAGAACACGCCACATTCATGTCGAAGCCGAATCCGTCGATGCCGAGTTCCTGCTGGATTTCGATCGCCATCGCCGGATAGGGGCGTTCCATATTCGACGCTGCGCAGAGAACCGCATCGACATCGCCAGCCGCGCGCCCCGCCCGTTCGAGCGCCTGCGTTGCCGCAGCGACACCGATTTCGGCCAGCAGCGAGAGTTCGTCGTTCGACCGCTGCGGCCAGCGCGGCTCCATGATGTCGGGATCGAGGATCGGCGTTTTGGCCATCACGTGCCGCGCGCGTATGCCGCTCGCCTTTTCGATGAACTCGACCGAACTTTCCTGCAGCGCCTCGACCTCGCCCGCCGCAATCGCGTCGGCTTCACGCGCATTGTGACGACGCACATATTCGTTGAAACTGGCGACCAGCTCTTCGTTCGAAATGCTTTCCGCGGGAGTGAACAATCCGGTCGATGAGATGACGGGCCGACCACCCGCCGAAGCTGTCTGGTTCATGCGCCGTGCCTACCGCCGTGCACCACGGCCCGCAAGTGGCTCGACATGTCCTGGATGGCGGTGGTGGACAGGGCTGGATTCGAACCAGCGTACGCTTGCGCGGGCAGATTTACAGTCTGCTGCCTTTAACCACTCGGCCACCTGTCCACACGGGCCATTTCGCGAAGGAAATCGAGGGAGCATTCTCGCTGCTCCCGTGCCGAGAGGCGCCCCTTTGGCGAAGCGGCGCTTGCCTGTCAATGCCCTCGCTGGCAGGAGCGCGGCACATCTCTCGCGACTGGAAGGCATGAATGGCAAAGGGTGATCGCAAACGGGCATTGAGAGGCCGCGCGGGCCGCATGAAGGGCGGCCGCGGCAGTGGCAGGGCGAGCGCGGGCCAGGTCCGGCTGTGGGGTCGCCACGCCGTCGAAGCTGCGCTCAAGAACCCGGAACGCCAGCATCGCAAGCTCTGGGCGACGCGTGAGGGTGTTGCCTCTCTCGACGGCGAGCTGCCGCCCGATTTTCCCGTCGAGTATGCCGACGTGCAGGACCTCGCGCGCCTCGTGGCCAAGGACGCGCCGCACCAGGGGCTGGTGCTCGAATGCGCCGCGCTGGAAGACCGCTTCCTCGATGAAGTTCTCGACGGCGATCCGGCACGTCCGATCGTCGTGCTCGACCAGGTGACCGATCCGCACAATGTCGGTGCAATTCTGCGCTCCTGTCTCGCCTTCGGTGCAGCGGCGCTCGTCACGCAGGATCGGCATTCGCCGCCCGAGGGCGGTGTTATCGCCAAGAGCGCGTCCGGAGCACTCGAGAAGCTTCCGTGGATCCGTGTCGTCAATCTCGCAAGGGCGCTCGAGGACATTGTCGAAGCCGGTTACTGGCGCATCGGGCTGACCGGTGCAGCGAGTGCCACTCTCGCCGAGGCCCTGCCTGCCGGGCCGGTCGCCCTCGTCATGGGCGCGGAGGGTGCCGGGATGCGCAACAATGTCGAGGCCCATTGCGACGCACTGGCCAAGCTGCCCATCGCGCCGACGGTCGAAAGCCTCAACGTATCGAATGCGACGGCCATTGCGCTCTACGCCGTCGCAAGCCGCACATGAAAATGCCGCCGAGCCCCGGTCGGGGTTCGGCGGCACGATTGCAAAGCGAATTCCCGCTTAGTTGACGGCGTCCTTGAGGCCCTTGCCAGCCTTGAACTTGGGCTGGTTGGAAGCCTTGATCGTCATCGGTTCGCCGGTCCGGGGATTGCGACCCGTCGAGGCCTTGCGGCGCGCGACGGAGAAGGTGCCGAAACCGACCAGTCGCACATCGTCACCGTTCGACAGCGATTTGCTGATGGCGTCGAACACGCCCTCGACTGCACTTGAGGCGTCGCTCTTCGACAGCCCGCTTGTCTCGGCGACTGCGCTGATCAGGTCGTTCTTGTTCATTATTCGGGAACCCCCTCGATAGATGGTCTGAATGGTTGGCGGTGAATCGCGTCACCAGAAGGACGGGAATTGAGAGCCTTTTCGCCGCCATGTCAAAGGCAAATTCGGCACTCGGGCTCCAATTCCATCCCATAAACCAACATTCTGCTGCGAATTGAGGCAAACCGACCGAGTGCAACTGTCAAATATTGTCAAGCGGTCGCCAACGACTTTCCAGCCCCGTCTCGATTCGCTGCATTGCAGCAGAAAACGTCAGTGCGCCGTGTGAGGTGGCACGCCATGGGCATGGTGCGTCGGTGGCTGGCTCGCCAGATCGTCAGCTTCGGTCCATTCGATCGGTTCGGGTAGCGACGTGAGTGCATGTTCGAGCACCTCGTCGACATGGCTCACCGGTACGATCTCCAGCCCTTCCTTCACATTGGCCGGAATCTCGGCGAGATCCTTCACGTTTTCTTCGGGGATCAGCACTGTCTTGATGCCGCCGCGTAGCGCGGCGAGCAGCTTTTCCTTCA
>QFNA01000103.1 GCA_003248395.1 Citromicrobium sp. | reverse complement strand
GCCCTGCATGCAGCAACGGGCCTCAGGATGCGGCATCTGCCGCTGATGTCGGAAGGGATTTGAGAGCACCGTAATGACCTGGCTTGAACAGCGATTGCCCGGCGTGCATCCCGGCGTGACTTCGGGTAAAATTGGCGCGTTGCTGGTCAATCTCGGCACGCCAGTCGCGCCAGAGACTGGTCCGGTCAGGCGGTATCTGGCCGAATTTCTCTCCGACCGGCGCGTGGTCGAAATCCCGCCCCTCGCGTGGCAGCCGATATTGCGCGGCGTGGTACTCAACACCCGTCCAAAAAAGAGCGCCCATGCCTATCGCCAGGTCTGGACGGACGAGGGCTCTCCTCTCGCTGTCATCACCGGGCAGCAGGCCACCGCGCTGCAGGATCGACTGGGCGATGCGGTCTTGGTGGACTGGGCGATGCGGTATGGCACTCCCGCCATCGGAAGCCGGCTGCAGGCGCTGAAGGACGCAGGCTGCGAACGTATTCTGCTCGCACCGCTCTATCCTCAATACAGCGCCGCGACGACGGCGACGGTTGTGGACAAGGCTGCGGACAAGCTGCGGACAATGCGCTGGCAACCGAGCCTTCGCACGCTGCCGCCCTATCACGACGATCCCGCCTATATGGACGCGCTGGCGAGCGATATCTCGCGCCAGCTCGATGCGCTCGATTTCGAACCCGAGGTGTTGTTGTTCAGCTTTCACGGCATGCCCGAACGCACGCTGCATCTCGGCGATCCATACCACTGCCATTGCCAGAAGACCTCGAGGCTCCTGCAGGACCGCCTCGTGAGGCCGGGGCTGCGCTTTCGCACAACCTTCCAGTCTCGGTTCGGGCGTGCGAAATGGCTCGAACCCGCAACCGACACCACACTGCAGGAAGAGGCACGCAACGGCACCCGCCGCCTCGCCATCGCTGCGCCGGGCTTTTCGGCCGATTGCCTAGAAACGCTCGAAGAGCTCGCGATCCAGGGCAGGCAGCAGTTCCTCGATGCGGGCGGGCAGCAATTCGCGGTGCTGTCGTGCCTCAATGCCGGCGAGGATGGCATGGCCATGCTGGAGCATCTCGTCCGCCGCGAATTATCGGGCTGGATTTAGCGCGCGGCCTTACTTACATTGGGGTAAGTAACCAGGAGAACCCCATGGCCACGCTCGCGCAGCATCAGCCCGCCGAATTCTCGCACTGGAAGGATCGCCTGCCGGGCGATGCATTCGATCATATTCCCGGCGACGGCGGCTGGCCGATCGTCGGCAACACCTTCACCATGCTCGCCGATCCGCATGCTTTCGCCCGGCGGATGTATGCGAACCACGGGCCGGTATACAAGAACCGCGCTTTCGGCGGCTATGCCGTCATGCTCATCGGGGCAGATGCGAACGAACTCGTCCTGTTCGATCGCAACAAGCTTTTCTCCAGCGAACAGGGCTGGGGACCGCTGCTCGACAGGCTGTTCCCTCGCGGCCTCATGCTGCTCGATTTCGACCATCATCGCGCCGATCGTCGCGCGCTTTCGATTGCCTTCAAACCTGAACCGATGCGGCACTATTCGGGCAGCCTCAATCGCGGCATCGCGCGTCAGGTCGCCGCATGGGGCGCGGGGCCGATGGAATTCTATCCCGCGATCAAAGCGCTCACGCTCGATCTGGCGGCGGACAGTTTTATCGGCCTGCCGTTCGGTGCGGAAGCCGACCGCATCAACCAGGCCTTTGTCGACATGGTGCAGGCCAGTGTCACGCCCATCCGTCATGCCTTGCCCTTCACCCAGATGAAACGCGGCATCGACGGGCGCCGCTATCTCGTCGATTTCTTTACGCGCGAGACCCATCGCCGCCGGGCAGAAGGTGGCGGGCAGGATATGTTCAGCCAGTTCGCCACGGCCACACACGAAGACGGTTCGCTGATGCCGGTGGACGAGGTGGTCGATCACATGAACTTCCTGATGATGGCCGCCCACGATACTATTACCAGTTCCGCGACAACTCTCGTCTGGCTGCTGGCGAAGCATCCCGAATGGCAGGACAGGCTGCGGCAGGAAATCGAGGCGGTGACCGGCGGCCCGGACGCAAGCGGTGCGCCGCGCGATCTGGACTACGATGACATGGGTCGGCTCGAACTGACCGAGATGGCTTTCAAGGAGGCGCTCCGCTTCGTCGCGCCGGTGCCTTCGCTACCGCGCCGCGCGCTGCGCGATTTCGAGTATGGCGGCTATACCATTCCAGCAGGCGCGCCGGTCGGTATCAACGTCCACCTCGTCCATCATATGGAAGAATACTGGGACGATCCGCTCAGCTTCGATCCGCTGCGTTTCACGCCCGACAAGGTGAAGGCGCGGCACAAATACGCATGGGTTCCCTTCGGCGGCGGCGCGCATATGTGCCTCGGCCTGCACTTCGCTTACATGCAGGTGAAAATCCTCATGGCGCAGCTTCTGCCGCGCTACCGGATCGTGCTCGACCGTGAACCCGAATGGCAGGCCTGGCCGATCCCCAAGCCGCGCGACGGGCTCCGGATCAGCCTGGAACCTGTCTAGAAATCGACCGCGATGCCATCGCGGACCCAGTCGCCATAGCGGGTCGGGCTGAGCTTTTCGTCGACTTCCCCTTTTGCCGGTGTCGGCGGCGGTTCATTGCTCCAATATTTCGGCTTTTCGAACTTTTCGGGTCGTCTGGTCGCGCGCTTTGTCATGCCATGAGGATGTGCGTGCTGGCGCGATGTTTCAAGTGGGCGTAGAGCGCAGCGCGAATGGCCCAACCTTCCGGAATCCATGCGCGCCGTGCCGCGCTTCGCTTGCTCGATGCGGTCTTGCGCAGGGGGGAGACGCTGGACATGGCATCCGGTCCTGCCACCAAAGATATCCGTAAGTTCGAGGACAAGGCGCTCGCTCGCGCCATTGCCTCCGAGACGTTGCGCTGGCTGACCGACCTAGATTCCCTGATCGATAGCGCCACGAAAAAGCTGCTTCCTCCCGATGCAAAGGCACGCATGGTGCTGCGCCTCATGCTCGCCCAATGGCTCCGGCTGGGCACGCCGCCGCATGCTGTCATCGCCACCGGCCTCGATTTGCTCGCCGGCGGGCCGCGCCGTCTGGCGCATGGCGTATTTGCCACGCTCACACGCAACCAGGCCGGTCTTCCTGCGGTTCCGTCGCTTCCTCCCGAGGTTGCCGGTCGATGGGGTGAACGCGCTTCAGCCATCGCGGCTGGGCTGGCCGAGCCGCCACCGCTCGACCTGACTTTGCGCGATCCCGAAGAAACCGATCATTGGGCAAACCAGCTTTCCGCGGACAGTCTGATGCCCGGCCATCTGCGCCTGCCGCGGGGTGCAAATGTCGAAAACCTGCCAGGTTTCGCCGAAGGCGCATGGTGGGTCCAGGACCTTGCCGCATCGCTCCCCGCGCGCTTGCTTGGCACTGGGGAGGGGCGCCATGCGCTCGACCTCTGTGCCGCGCCCGGCGGAAAGACGCTCCAGCTTGCCGCGCAGGGCTGGCAGGTTACGGCGCTCGACATATCGAAGCGCCGTTTAGAGCTTCTACGCGCCAATCTGAAACGCACCGGTCTGAAGGCAGGAATTGTCCGTGCCGATGCCCTCGAGTGGGAGCCTAAGCATCGTTTCGATGCGATCCTGCTGGATGCGCCCTGTACCGCCACCGGCACGGCGCGCCGTCATCCCGACGTGCTCCACCGCGTTGGCGTACGGCAGATCGAGGATATGGCGGAATTGCAGTCGGCCTTGATCGAGCGCGCACAAAACTGGCTCAAGCCTGGAGGAACGCTGGTCTATGCCACCTGCTCGTTAGAGAAGCAGGAGGGCGAGACGAGGGTCATGGACGTCAATCTCGAACCACATCCCATTTCCGCCGATGAACTCCCCGCCGGGATCGCCCCTTCCACCGAAGGCTGGCTCCGCACCGATCCCGGAATGCTGCCGGAGCAAGGCGGGCTCGACGCTTTTTTCGTCGCAAGATGGCGAGCGGAGTGAGGCTGTGCGCGGTCAGGCGTCGTCCTTCAAATATTTCTGGAAACTCTTGCGCAGCTTCATCAGCTTGGGCGGGATGACCGCCTGACAGTAGGGATTTCGCTGGCCTTCTCCCTGCCAGTACTCCTGATGGTAGTCTTCCGCGGGATACCACTCGCCGCCTTCGATGGTGGTTACGGCGCGCTGGTCCGGATGCTCGGCGTTCCAGCGTGCAATCGCGGCCTCGGCCTCTTCCTGTTGGCCATCCAGCGGGAAGATGGCGCTGCGATATTGCGTGCCGACATCGTTACCCTGCCGGTTGAGCTGGCTGGGATCGTGCGTGCCCATGAAAACATCGAACACTTCAGGCAAGGTGATGACATCGCCGTCGAAGGTTACGCGCACCGCCTCGGCATGGCCGGTCGTCCCGCTACACACTTCCTTGTAGGTCGGGTCGGGCTGATCGCCACCGATATATCCGCTTTCGACTTCGCTTACGCCGATCACGTCGTTCATTACCGCTTCCGTGCACCAGAAGCATCCGCCGGCAACGATTGCCTGTTGCTGTGCCATATCATGTATCTCCTTTGGTGCTGGAAATAGGAAGCCGACATGCGCTTGTCATCGCCGCACGGCAGGTTCACAAGCGCCCGCAACTGCTCAAGGGGAGAGAATTGCCATGCGTAACCTGCTTGCCGCCGCCGCGATGATGGCCATCTGCGCACCCGTCGCCGCTCGGGAGGATTCCGGGCACGCCGGCCATGCGGATCACGACGCTGCGACTTTCATGGAACACCATGCAGAGGCGCTGGCTGGCGCGCTGAACCATCCCACCCGCGCCGAGGATCGCGTGCGCGACCAATATCGCCACCCCGCCGAAACCCTCGCCTTTTTCCATGTCGGACCCCAGATGAAGGTCGGCGAATATGCGCCCGGTGGCGGGTGGTACACGCGCGTGTTGGGCCATTACCTCGGCGGAGAGGGCAAGCTGGTCGGGCTCTATTTCGATCCGACAACCGGTGCTTTCAATGCCGAAACGCAACAGGGTATCCGCGCCGGTGCCGCCGGGTTCGCTGCCGAGGCAGCGGAATTCACCGGTCTCCCGGCGACCAATTTTTCGGGCATGACGCTCGAAACCGTCCCCGAAGGCGAGGCGGGCACCTTCGACCGCATTCTTGTGTTTCGCATGATGCACAACCTCATGCGGTGGAACAGCGCCGACAGCGAACTGAAGAAAATGCGCGACCTGCTCAAGCCCGGCGGCATGCTCGGCATCGTGCAGCACCGCGCTCCGGCCGATGCCAGCGCCGAATATGCAAATGGGTCGAAAGGTTATCTGCGGCAGGACGATGTCGTCGGCTTCGTCGAGGCGCTCGGTTTCGAGCTCGTCGGCTCCAGCGAGATCAACGCCAATCCGCAGGACAACGCCTACCACCCCGAAGGCGTCTGGGAAATGAAACCCAGCTGGCGCACCAAGCGCCCCGAACTCGAAAACATCGGCGAAAGCGATCGCATGACGCTGCTGTTCATAAAGCGTCCGTGAGTCTAGGGGCGGCGCATGAGAAGCCTGACCGTCGCCGTCCTGCAACTGCCGCTCGCCCGTGCGGAGGAAGCGGGCAATATCGCTGCCGTTGCTGCACTCGTCGAGGACGCTGCGGGCAAGGGCGCGCAGGTCGTTCTACCGCCCGAACTCTTCGCGGGCGAATATTTCTGCCGCGACGAGGACGAAGCGCTGTTCGCACGCGCGCGACCGCTTGCCGAACATCCGAGCGTCCTGGTGATGCAGGACCTGGCAGCGAAACATTCCGTCGCCATCCCGACGAGCTTCTTCGAACGTGACGGGCATCACTATTACAACACGCTCGCCATGATCGGCCCCGATGGCGCTATCATGGGCACTTACCGCAAGAGCCACATTCCCGATGGGCCGGGCTACGAAGAAAAATACTACTTTCGACCCGGCAACGACGGTTTCAAGACCTGGGACGTGCCCTGTAACGGCGGAACGGCGCGTATCGGCGTGGGAATCTGCTGGGACCAATGGTATCCCGAATGTGCGCGTGTTATGGCGCTAGGGGGCGCTGAGGTCCTGCTCTATCCGACGGCCATCGGTTCCGAACCCTATGACGCAGATCTAGATACCAGTCGCATGTGGCGGCGCGCCATGATCGGCCATGCCGTTTCGAACTGCATGCCAGTCGCCGCCGCGAACCGCATCGGCCACGAAGGTCCTGCAGACCGCCAGCAGAGCTTTTATGGCCACAGCTTCATCAGCGACGAATGGGGAGACCTGATGGAGGAGTTTGGTGCGTCAGACAGTGGTGTTCTGGTCGCAACACTCGATCTCGACCGCGCCGCCACCCACCGCGCGGGCATGGGCTTTTTCCGAGATCGCCGGCCACAACTCTACGGTCGTATCTGCGAAGATATCTGAGTGGGCGAGGCGCATCGCTACATTGTTGCGCTCGGTTCCAACATGCGGGTCCCGCTCATAGGGGCGCCGGGCGAGGTCGTGCGCGCTGCGGCGGCGCGTCTCGACGGCAATGCCGGGCGGGTGGTGGCCTTCAGTCGGATTTTCAGAAGCGCGCCGCTGGGCCCCTCGCTGCGCCACTACGCCAATGCCGCGTTGCTGCTGGCGAGCGAACTCGATCCGCCATCGCTACTCGAGGAGTTGCGACAGATCGAGGATGACTTCGGTCGCAGGCGAGCAGGTGCACGCTGGCGAGCGCGATCCCTCGATCTCGATGTCGTCCTGTGGAGCGGCGGGGTCTGGCACTCCAGTACACTGACAGTGCCGCATCCGGAGTTTCGCCAGCGTGCCTTCGTCCTCGATCCAGTCACAGAAATCGCGCCGCACTGGCGCGATCCGGTTTCGGGTCTCACGCTGCGCCAACTCGCCGCCCGCCTGCGTCGACAAGGCATGCGAAGCCGCGCTTGACCACCGCCCGCCGCGCCCCTAGGTGGCGCTGCGTGCTTCGGCACAAGTGGTCGGGCCCTTAGCTCAGTCGGTAGAGCAACTGACTTTTAATCAGTAGGTCGCTGGTTCGAACCCAGCAGGGCTCACCACCTTTTCCTTG
>QFNA01000102.1 GCA_003248395.1 Citromicrobium sp. | reverse complement strand
GCATCGTACCAGTCGCCCGATGCGATGCCGAGCCGCTGGGTCATCGCCTCGCTGTCGAAATCGCGCAATTCGCTTTCGACCTTCACGTCGCCGAATTTGTAGCGTTCGCCCTCTTCCACCACATAGGTGATGATGAAGTCTTCCTTGTCCGGCGTCAGCTCGGCGACGGCCGAGACCACGCGGAAATCGGCATAGCCCTGCGTCAGGTAGAATGTGCGCAGCTGCTGCTGGTCATAGGCCAGACGATCGGGATCGTAGCTCGTGTTCGAGCTGAGGAAACTGAGCAGACCGCCGGTCTGCTTGGTTGCCATCTCGCCGCGGAGGTCGCCGTCGGAAAACACCTCGTTGCCGATGATGTTGATCTGGCGGACCTTGGATTTCGGCCCTTCGCTGATCTCGAAGACGATATCGACGCGGTTCTGGCTCAATTCGACCATCTGCGGTTCGACGGTCGCTGCGAAACGGCCCTGCCGCTTATACAGCTCGATAATGCGGGCGACGTCCGCGCGCACTTTCGAACGGGTGAAAATCTGGCGGGGTGCCAGCCGGATTTCAGGCAGGATCTTGTCGCTCTTGATCCGGTCGTTGCCCTCGAGGATGATCCGGTTGATCACCGGGTTCTCGACGATCGAGATCACGACATTGCCGTCGTTGTTGACGACGTTGACTTCGGAAAACAGCTCGGTCGCGTAAAGATCCTTCAGGACCTGGTCGCCGGCGGCCTGCGTATAGGGATCGCCCGCGCGAAGGCGAATGTACGACAGGATCGTCTGCGGCTCGAGCCGCTGGGCACCAGAGACGGCAATCGACCGCACCACATCCTGTTGCTGCAGCGTCAGGGGGGTCTGGCCCTGCGGCTGGGCCTGCTGCTGGGGCTGGGCCTCCTGCTGCGTGGCGGGCTGTTCTTCGGCAGAGCCTTCGTCCTGCGCCCATGCAATGGCGGGCATACCTGCCAGCATCGTACCGGCCAGCAGGCCTGCGATCATCCGTGTGGCATGATCCTTGGCATTACCGGCGGCGTTCGAAATTCCAGTCATCGGCAAGGGAAATCCCGTCCTTACTTGTTTATCCGGCGCGCCTTAACACGCCAATCTGCCCGTCAATCGCTGATTGACGGAACGCCCGGAGGCCCCTGCCCCAAGCGCAGCGCGCAATCAAGCCGCGTGACGTCGCAAGCACGACGACAACCGGCTCTGTCCCCGGCTAACTGCCGAAGATCGGCAGCTTCGCAAGGTCATTGAAGGTGACGAAAATCATCAACGCGAGCACCACCGCCACGCCGGCCTTGTAGGCCACCTCCGTACTGCGTGCTCCGAGCGGTTTCCGGCGGACTGCTTCTGCCGCGTAGAATGCCAGGTGCCCGCCGTCGAGCGCGGGAATTGGCAGCAGATTGATGAATGCCAAGTTAAGCGAAATCAGCGCTGCGAAATTGGCAAAGGCGAGCGGACCGAGGCTCAATTGCTCGCCTGCATACTTGCCGATGGTGACCGGTCCGCCGAGTTCCTTGACCGACCGTTCGCCCGTGAAAAGCTGCGCGATGCCCGTCACCATCATGCGGGTGATATTCACCAGATGCGTGCCCGCCAGGCCCACGCTTTCGAGCGGACCTGCCGCAACGAAGGTCATCGCCTGGCCACCGCTCTGGACGCCGACCATGCCGATCTTGCTCTTGTTGCCGAAGCGGTCTTCGGCCTCGACCCAGCGGACCGGCACGGCAAAATCCTGCTCGCGCCCGTCGCGCAGCACAGTGAAATCGAGCGTCCGACCGGGAAACAGGAACACCGCGTCCTGCAGTTCGCGGAAATTCGCCATCGGCTCGCCATCGACCGCGACGATCCGGTCGCCGACCGCGAGGCCGGCTTCGCGGGCGGTCGATTCCTCGGCAAAACCTGCAATCGTCAGCTGCGCCTCGGCATCGGGCGCGACGGGCTTGCCGATCAGCATGAAGAAACTGGCGTAAATGGCGAGAGCGACGATGATATTCATGGCCGGCCCGGCGAAAACGATGAGCGCGCGCTTCCGCAGGGCGGCGTGGTGAAAGCTGCCCTCGCGCTCGGCAGAACTGGCCGCGGCGGCGGCTGCGGGATCGGGCACGCTGGCCGGGTTCATGTCGCCCTTGAACTGGACGTAACCGCCCAGCGGCAGCGCCGAAAGCTTCCACCGCGTGCCGCGCCGGTCCGTGAAACCCGCCAGTTCCTTGCCGAATCCGACCGAAAAGGCATCGGCCTTCACCCCGAACCACCGGCCGACCATGTAATGGCCCAGCTCGTGCAGCGTGACGAGCGGCCCCAGCAGCAGCGGGAAGCCGACGAGATAAAGCCAGAAGGGTATCGATCCGTCCAACTCAGGCAAGCTCCAGTTCTTCACGCGCCAGCGCGCGCGCGGCGTCATCGACCATCAGCACATCGTCGAGAGAATGCGGCGCCGACGGCCTGTTCCCGCGATTGAGCACATTTTCGACGCTTGCCGCAATGCGTGTGAACGGGATGTGTCGATTGAGGAAAGCTTCGACCGCAATTTCATTCGCGGCATTCAGCACCGCCGGGGCCGCTCCCCCCTCCTCGGCGGCTTCGCGGGCGAGGCGGGTGGCGGGGAACCGCACCTCGTCGGGCGCATGGAAGGTCAGCTCGCCCAGGGCGGCGAGATCGAGCGGTTCGAGCGGGACATCCATCCGGTCGGGCCAGGCGAGGCACGAGGCGATCGGCACGCGCATGTCGCTCGGCCCGAGCTGCGCGAGGGTCGAATGATCGCGGAATTCGACCATCGAATGGATCACGCTCTGCGGGTGAACCACAATGCGGATCCGGTCGAGCCCGACGGGAAAGAGGTGATGCGCCTCGATCAGCTCGAGGCCCTTGTTGAACATGGTCGCGGAATCGACGCTGATCTTGGCGCCCATGTCCCAATTGGGATGCGCGACCGCCTGCTCGGGAGTCACGGCGGACAGGTCGTCGACCGTGCGCAGCGGGCCTCCGCTGGCCGTCAGCGTGATACTGCGAACCTCGTCGATCCTGCCGCCGGCCAGGCACTGGAAGATGGCGTTATGTTCGCTGTCGACGGGCAGCAGGCGCGCACCGCTGGCAGCGACGGCAGCCGTCATGACCTCGCCCGCGGAGACCAGCGCTTCCTTGTTGGCGAGTGCGACGGTCGCGCCGCGAGCGATGGCCGCCATGACGGGGGCCAGGCCGGCACAGCCGACGATGGCCGCCATCACGAGGTCGACCGGGCGGGCAGCCGCTTCGCAGAGCGCCGCGGGACCCGCCGCGACCTCGACCTGCGAACCCGCAAGCGAATCGCGCAAGGCCCCGAGCTTCGTCTCGTCGCCGATCACGGCAAGCTTCGCGCCGAACTCGCGGGCCAGTGCGGCGAGGTCGTCGACGCTCGAATGCGCGGTCAGCGCCTCGACGTCCCAATGGTCGCGATTGCGGCGCACCAGATCGAGCGTCGACCGGCCGACCGAGCCGGTCGCGCCAAGGATGGAAATCTTGCGAGTCATCAAGGGTGTACCTGATACCACAGTATTCCCGCAGCGATAGCGACGGGGAGCAATCCGTCCACCCTGTCGAGGATACCGCCATGGCCGGGGATGAGGTTCGAGCTGTCTTTCATCCGGGCACGCCGTTTCAGCCAGCTTTCGAAAAAGTCGCCGCACTGGGCCAGGATCGCAAGGCCCGCGCCAATCGCGAGTGCTCCCAGCCCCATGATCGAAAACGCGCGATCGCCGACATTCGAATAAAAGAACCCGAACGACACGAGGCCCGCCGCTATCATGCCGCCGATCAGGCCTGCCCAGGTTTTCGACGGACTGATACGCGGCGCGATCTTGGGGCCGCCGATGCTGCGGCCGCTGAAATAGGCGCCCGTGTCGGTGGCGATGACCACGGCCAGCACACCCAGCACGACCGACACCGGCAGGACGATCAGCGTCGCGGTAGCCGCTGCGATATAGAGCAGGCCGAAAGCCCATCCCGCCAGCCGCCATCCGGCCTTGTCCGCGGCCCGCAAGACAAGGCGCCCGAATTCGAACAGGCTCGCTAGCGCGACCAGAGCGATAAACAGGTCGAACCACACACCGCCCAGCCACATCGCGACCCCGGCAATTGTCAGCATCACGAGCGCAGATGCCACGCGCACCGGGAGGTCAGACGTGCGGACCGACAGCGGCACCGGGACATAGCGTTTCGCTCGCGCTTTCAGGCGATCGCGTTTGCGGATCGGTCCAGGGGTCTCAACGTCCGCCAAAACGACGCTCCCGCCCGGAAAACTGGTCGAGCGCCTGTTGCAGATGCTGCAAGGTGAAATCGGGCCAGAGCACGTCGGTAAACAGCATTTCGGCATAGGCCGCCTGCCACAGCAGGAAATTCGACAGTCGCACTTCTCCGCTCGTGCGGATGAGCAGGTCGAGCGGCGGAAGGTCGGCGGTGTAGAGATGGGCCGCGATGCTGCGCTCGGTCACCTCGCCTTTTTCGGCGGCTTTCTGCGCCGCCTGCGCAATCTCTGCCTGCGCACCGTAATTGAGGGCGACCGCAAGCGTTCGCGAGCCGTGTGCGGTCTTGGCGAGCGCATCTTCCAGCATGGCGACGATATCGGGCGCAAGCGCTTGCCAGTTCCCGATAATCTTCAACCGGACATCGTTGGCGATGAATTCGGGCAGGTCCGACTTGATGAACTTGCGCATCAGATTCATCAGATCGTCGACCTCTTCATCGGGCCGCTTCCAGTTTTCGCTGCTGAAGGCATAGAGCGTGAGGCACTCGATGCTCGTATCCTTGAGGCCGCGGACCAGTTCGCGCACGGCCTCTACCCCCTTGCGATGCCCCATCGCGCGTGGGAGATGCTTGCGCTTTGCCCACCGACCATTGCCATCCATGATGATGGCGACGTGGCGTGCCAATTTGCTGTCAGGCTCCATGCCAGATTCGCTCCCCCATCACGTCGCCGGACCGCACTTATCGTCCGGTGCAGAGCCGGGGACAGAGCATTCCGGCAGACGGGGTCCGAAATCGCAAAGAGACCGGCACGGTAATCACTGCGTGAGGATTTCCTGCGTCTTCTTCTCGACCGCCTCGTCGGTTTCGGCCACGTACTGATCGGTCAGCTTCTGGACCTCGCCTTCGCTGCGCTTCTGCTCGTCTTCCGAGATTTCCTTTTTCTTCTCGTCGTCCTTGAGCGCTTCCATCCCGTCGCGCCTCACGTTGCGGATCGCGATTTTCGCCTTCTCGCCGTAATCGCCCGCCACCTTGGCGAGATCCTTGCGCCGTTCCTCGGTCAGATCGGGCATGGGCAGGCGCACGTTCTGTCCGTCGATCATCGGGTTGAGGCCCAGATTGGCCTTGGCGATGCCCTTTTCCACCGCGGTGACATTGGCCTTGTCCCACACCTGCACGCTCAACATGCGCGGCTCTGGCGCGGACACCGTGGCCACCTGGTTCAGCGGCATCATGGACCCGTAGACCTCGACCATCACGGGATCGAGCAGGCTGGTGTTCGCCCGGCCCGTGCGAAGACCCGAAAGGTCGCCCTTCAGGCTTTCGATCGCGCCCTTCATCCGGCGTTCGATATCGGCTTTGTCATATTTGGCCATGTCAGGCTTCCTCACTCGGTCTGCATTATTCGGTATGATCGGTCACTATGGTCTGCACGCCCTCGCCCGACAAGACGCGGGCGAGGTTGCCCTTCTCGCGGATCGAGAAGACGACGATCGGAATGTGATTGTCGCGGCACAGGGCGACGGCGCTGGCATCCATCACGCGCAGATTGTCGGCCAGGACCTTGCCATAGCTCACCGTGTCGTAACGCTTTGCCCCTGCATTCTGCTTCGGATCGCTGTCGTAGACACCATCGACGCTGGTGCCTTTCAGCAAGGCGTCGCAATTCATTTCCGCCGCGCGCAACGCCGCGCCGCTATCGGTAGTGAAATAGGGTGCCCCGACGCCAGCGGCGAAGATCACCACGCGCCCCTTTTCAAGATGACGCTCCGCCCGCCTGCGGATGACAGGCTCGCACACCTGGTCCATCTGCACAGCGCTCTGCACACGGGTCTGGACACCGATCTGCTCCAGCGCACTCTGCATCGCCAGCGCGTTCATCACCGTCGCCAGCATGCCCATGTAATCGGCCTGCGCGCGATCCATGCCCTGCGCCGCACCGGCCATGCCGCGAAAGATATTGCCGCCCCCGATGACCAGGCAAACCTCGAGCCCGGTTTCCTTTGCCGCCTTTATTTCCTTGGCCAGTTCCAGCACGAAGGCGGGATCGATACCGAACTGCTGGTCGCCCATCAGTACCTCGCCCGACAGCTTCAGGAGGACGCGGTTCAACTTCGGCAAGGTCATCGGCGCAAGGAATCCATATTGCAGTGGAGGTTGCGGCTCCTTAGCCATGAACCATGGTGCGCGCAAAGGGAAAGCCCGGAATGCAAGTGCGGTGGACGATCGCTGCCGCGCTGGCCGTGCTGGCCCTGCTGCTGGGCGCCAAGGCGTGGAGCGACACGATGTGCGAGCCGATCGTGCATCGTACCACCGTTGCGATACCCGACCTGCCGCACGGCGAGAGCCTGAGGATCGTGCTGATCAGCGACATCCACGTTGCCGGTCCCGATATGCCCCCCGAACGGCTCGAAACCATCGTCGACCGGGTCAATGCTCTCGATCCGGATGTGGTCGCCATTGCGGGCGACCTCGTCAGCGACAAGCGTACGGCCACGCATATCTACACGCCCGAAGAAATCGTCGCTCCGCTTGCAAGGCTCGAGGCGACCTACGGCACGATCGTGGTTCCCGGGAATCACGACCACTGGTTCGATTTGCCGGGCCTTCGACAGCAACTGGACCGGCACGGCATCGCCCATCGGGCAAATGGCGGCGGTTCGATCATGCTCAGCCATAGTCCCGATCCGGCGGCCCGCGTGCCGGACTCGATCCGCCTCGTGCTCGCGGGCCACACGCATTGCGGCCAGATTGCCTATCCGTGGGGGGGCGCTCCGGCCCATCTGTCGGACTATGGAGACCGCTTCGCATGCGGGCGGATCGACGAGGGGCCGCGCACGGTCATCGTCGGATCGGGTCTGGGCACCAGCCTCATTCCCGTCCGCCTGTTCACACAGCCCGAAATCTGGAGCGTGACCGTGGTTGGAGAATGACCCGACGCCATGGTATGCAGGCGTCCGGGTCGCGCATCCTCTGTGTCGAGGTTCGTGCATGCCGTTTCCCGTCCGTTGCCTGACCGTCGCCGCCCTCCCCGCAATCCTGCTCGCCGCGCCCGGCCACGCGCAAGGCCCCGCCCCGGCACCCCGGCTCGAACGGGCCGAAGCAATCCAGATGATGGAAGAGGCCGGGTTTCTCCTGGTCGACGGCCAGCTGCGCAACCGCTGCAATCGCCCCGCACAGCCGAAAATGGCCTTCATCGATCTCAATGCAGATGGTGCCGCCGAGCTCCACCTCGCCGATGTCGATCCCCAATGCTACGGCAAGCCGGGCGCCTATTTCGCGATCCTCGCGCAAACCGCCGACAGGAACTGGCGCCGGCTTATCGCAGAAGACGGGATCGTCGGTTTCGAAAAATCGCGGCGCGGCGGCTGGAACGATCTCTCGCTGGAGCCGCGCGATTCGGCCTGTCCGGGGCGTCGGCACTTCGATGGCACGCTTTATCGCAACCCCCAGCCCTGCGCCTCGTCGCCCGACCCTCGGCCGACCGTCTCGGCAATTCCCGCACCGCCACCCCTGTCCGGGAGCCGCACCGAACAGCTGGCGCGGCTGTTCCGCAACCTCGTCGTTGCGACTGCCGATCGCGGATGGGACAGCGCGATGGCTGCGTTCCCCGGCACCGTCTGGACCGGGGAAGAACGCCACAAGGCGAACTGGTACGGCTCGACGCTCACCCGCTCGGGCGAGATTTCCCTCCGCGATGCGGTTTATACGGTCTCGCTGAGTGGGGTGGCCGATCGCGTCAACGAATACGCGATCTCGGGTCCGGGCAACGACAACCTCCAGTGGAGCGCGATCGAGGCCGCGATGCCGGCAGCCGGCCTCGAATCGCGCAATATCGGCTGCCACAGCCCGACCGGCTTCGGCTATGTGCGCCTGACCGCAGCGGGGCGCTCGATTGTGATGCACAAGTTTCTCAACTACGGCACCGGCGTCCCCAGCACCGACGTCTACATGATAACGCCCGACAACAGCTTCGACGGCAGCAGCGAGGCCGCGGTCGTGGCCGACCGCAGCACCTGCTGACAGCCAGGATCGGTCGTCAGGATTGGGACTTTCCTACACCGATACAGCGCGATAGCTTCTCATCGGCTCTTTCAAATCGTAATTCAGGTTCAGTCCCGCGATCCCCTCTGTAAAAAGGCGGGTCGCCGCATGCATTTCATCAACTAACTCGTCCGAATCACCCTGGCGGCCATGAAAAAGGCCGCCGGAGCATACCCCGGCGGCCCTGTTTTTGTAGGAAACGGTCTTTTGTCAGCCGTTGACGGCGGCTGCCACTTCCGCGGCAAAGTCGCTTTCTTCCTTCTCGATGCCTTCGCCGAGCTGGAAGCGGACGTAGTCCACCAGTTCGACCTTGGCGCCGACG
>QFNA01000101.1 GCA_003248395.1 Citromicrobium sp. | reverse complement strand
CGCCGAGATGAAGCAGTCGATGGAAGCGCTGATCCACCACTTCAAGCTGTACACCGAGGGCTTCCACGTGCCTGCGGGCGAAGTGTACGTGGCGACCGAAAGCCCGAAGGGCGAATTCGGCGTCTACCTGGTCAGCGACGGCAGCAACAAACCCTATCGCTGCAAGATCCGCCCGACGGCGTTCAGCCACCTGCAGGCGATGGATTTCATGTGCAAGGGCCACATGCTGCCCGACGCGACGGCCATCCTCGGCGCGATCGACGTGGTGTTCGGGGAGTGTGACCGGTGAGCGGGGCACGAAGCATCTGTGAATGTGCCGAACACGGACCGCAGCAAACAACGTTCGTTTGCAAGCATATTCCGCCTCGCATCGACTCTAATGTCGATTGCGGCTTTGTTTGTTATCCGGGACCTGATGACGATGGTCTCACGGACGCGTGGTGCTTCGCTTGTGAAGAGTTTTTGCAAGCAAATGGTGGTGAATGGACCGATGACGTGGAACCGCCAGCGGGCTTATCGATCCTGTGCGCTCACTGTTATCTTCGCGCGCGTCAAATCGCCAATGACGCTGGAAAGTTGAGGGTCAAATAATGGCTGACCGTTCCCCCGCACCCGACACACCCGAACTGCGCGAGCGCTGGGGTGCTTTCGCGTTCACCGAGAGCTACCGCGAGCGTGCGGACCGGGCGATTGCGAAATATCCCGAAGGCCGCCAGCGTTCGGCGGTGATGCCGCTGCTCGATCTGGCGCAGCGCCAGGTGGGCGAGGAAACCGATACGCAGGGCTGGCTGCCGCTGCCGGTGATCGAATATGTCGCCACCTATCTCGACATGCCGGTGATCCGCGTGCTCGAGGTGGCGACTTTCTACTTCATGTACAATCTCAGGCCGGTGGGCAAATACCACGTGCAGGTGTGCGGCACGACGCCCTGCATGCTGCGCGGTTCGGACGGCCTGATGGAGACCTGCAAGGCGCGCGGCATGGCAAAGGGGCACGTCTCGGACGACGGGTTGTGGACGCTGACCGAGGTCGAGTGCATGGGCAATTGCGCCACCGCGCCGATGGTGCAGATCAACGACGACAATTACGAGGACCTGACGCCAGAGCGGCTCGATGCGATCCTCGACGCGCTGGCGGCGGGCGAGCGGCCGAAGGCGGGCACGCAGGAGCCCGGCCGGCATACGAGCGAGCCGGCCAATGCCTTGAGTTCGCTGAAAGAGATGGTCGACGCCAATCACGATTACCGGGGCGAGTGGTGATGGAAAGCTGGCTCCCGCTCGTCATCGGCCTCGTCGCCATCGTGATCGCCTGGAAGGTGCTCAAGGGCATCGCCAAGACCATCGCGCTCGTCGCCATCCTCGCCATCGCGGCGCTCGTGGTGTTCGGAGGTAGCTTCTGATGCTCGCCGACAAGGATCGTATCTTCACCAATCTCTACGGGTTCCAGGACTGGGGGATCGAGGCTGCGGAAAAGCGCGGCGACTGGGACGATACCAAGGCGCTGATCGCGCGTGGGCAGGACGCCATCATCGAGGAGATCAAGGCCTCGGGCCTGCGCGGGCGGGGCGGGGCAGGCTTCCCCACCGGGCTCAAGTGGTCGTTCATGCCCAAGGAGAGCAAGGACGGACGCCCGAGCTTTCTTGTCATCAATGCCGATGAATCGGAGCCAGGCTCCTGCAAGGACAGGGAAATCATCCGCCACGATCCGCACAAGCTGATCGAGGGCGCGTTGATCGCGGGCTTCGCGATGCGCGCGCGGGCGGCCTACATCTACATCCGCGGCGAGTATATCCGCGAGGCCGAAGTGCTCGAGATGGCTGTCGCACAGGCGTATGACCGCGGCCTGATCGGCAAGAATGCCTCGGGCTCTGGTTATGATTTCGACGTCTTCGTCCACCGCGGCGCGGGCGCTTACATCTGCGGCGAAGAAACCGCGATGATCGAGAGCCTGGAAGGCAAGAAGGGCCAACCACGGCTCAAGCCGCCGTTCCCGGCCGGCGCGGGCCTGTACGGCTGTCCGACCACGGTCAACAATGTCGAGAGCATTGCCGTGGTGCCGACGATCCTGCGGCGCGGCGCGAGCTGGTTCGCCAGCTTCGGGCGCGAGAACAACAAGGGGACCAAGCTGTTCCAGATCAGCGGGCACGTGAACAAGCCCTGCGTGGTCGAGGAATCGCTGGGCATCACCTTCAAGGAGCTGATCGACACGCATTGCGGCGGAATTATCGGCGGATGGGACAATCTGCTGGCGGTAATACCCGGTGGATCGTCGGTGCCGCTGGTTCCGGCCGCGCAGATCATGGACGCGCCGATGGATTTCGACGGGCTGAAGGAGCTCGGTTCGGGCCTCGGCACGGCGGGCGTGATCGTGATGGACAAATCGACCGACATCGTCCGCGCGATCAGCCGCATCAGCTATTTCTACAAGCATGAGAGCTGCGGCCAGTGCACCCCCTGCCGCGAAGGCACGGGCTGGATGTGGCGCATGATGGAGCGCCTGCGCACCGGCGATGCGGCGATCGAGGAAATCGGCATGCTGCAGCAAGTAACCAAGCAGGTCGAAGGCCACACCATCTGCGCGCTGGGCGATGCGGCGGCATGGCCGATCCAGGGGCTGATCCGCCATTTCCGTCCCGAACTCGAACGGCGGATCGAAGAGCATAATGCGCAATTTGCGGAGGCGGCGGAATGATCCGCGTCGTATCCTGTCTGATTGCGGCGCTTTTGCTTTTCGGGATGTCAAATCCGGCCGAAGCGCAGCTAGAGCCTGAAGCCGGAACTGGATCAAGGATCAGGCAGAGCCCAGAAGCCATTGCATCCGACACCTTGCGTCGAATGCACAAGGACTTTGCCCGATGTATTTATTCAAGGAAGCAAGAGGCGGCGGACGCGTGGCTGCGGAATAGTGATTTCACAACCGTAGCCACAGATCGACTTCCCTTCGAAATGGATGATATTTTTCGCGCGATGTCGCTCGAACCATGCATTGAGAAAGCAATGACGGTTGAGCAGAGAAAAGTCTCGATCACTTTCGCCCAGCATATGTTACGCCCGTTGCTAGCCGAGGAGGCGTATCTCGCCTTGCACGATCGTCCTTTACCGGTTCGCGATTCTGATCCGGAAATTCTCGCGAACAGATTGATCGTCGATCCTAACTCCCGCGCTTTGGCCATAAGCCATTTCGCGGATTGTCTCGTTTTTACTGACGCAGTCTCCACGGATGCCATCCTGCGAACTCGCCCAACCAGCGCAGAGGAAATGCGTGCGATACAGCGTCTGGTTCCAACGATTTCGAAATGTATTCCCGAAGGGGAAAAAGTCGAATTGACGCCGCGCTCGGTTCGATCCTTCGCGGCAGAAGGGCTTTGGGCGCGGAGTTACTACGGTAGTATAACCGTAGCGGAGGGAGGATCGATGCATGGCGAATAGCCTTCAACCGCTGCACCACCATTCAGCCAGCAGAAATCCCCGAGCCATAATTCGTCTCACGCTGTCTGCACTGACCATTTTTGCCATTTATCCACTCGGTGAGCAGCCGGCAGCAGCCCAGCGTCAGATCACCGGGAAAGCATTCCGTCTGGGCGAGGAGGTCACGCAACATCGCTGGGTGCATGCCGATTCTATTTCACAAGCTGTGAAATTGATGACAGCCGAGCGTATAACCGACCGCGAGCCGCGCCAGGTCGAAGAGCAGTACTTCCAATTCGCGGAGGCGGCGGAATGACTTCGAGAACGAGGGAATTCTTCGGATATGTTGCTGCTTTTTCGGCCGTCGCCATAGCGCTTATGACCATGCGTGAACTGGCTCTGGGCGACCTATCCACGTTCGATCTTGGCCTACGATGCGTGGTTATTTTTGCGACGATCATCGCTTTTACCGAATCCCGAACGAGAATAGATAATGCCTAAAGTCACCGTAGACGGACAGGAAATCGAGGTTCCGGACGGCGCGACTGTCCTGCAGGCTTGCGAGCTGGCGGGGAAGGAAATTCCGCGCTTCTGCTATCACGAGCGGCTGAGCATTGCCGGCAATTGCCGCATGTGCCTGGTCGAAGTGAAGCCCGGGCCGCCCAAGCCGCAGGCGAGCTGCGCGCTGCCCGCGACCGACGGGCAGGAAATCCGCACCGACAGCGAAATGGTGAAGACCGCGCGCGAAGGGGTGATGGAGTTCCTGCTGATCAACCACCCGCTCGATTGCCCGATCTGCGACCAGGGCGGCGAATGCGATCTGCAGGACCAGTCGATGACCTATGGTCGCGGCGCGACGCGTTACGAGGAAAACAAGCGCGCGGTGACCGAGAAGTACATGGGTCCGCTGATCAAGACGGTGATGACCCGCTGCATCCATTGCACGCGCTGCGTCCGCTTCAGCGAGGAAGTGGCCGGGGTGGACGAGATCGGCGCGCTCTATCGCGGCGAAGACATGCAGATCACCACCTATCTGGAGCAGGCGGCCGAACACGAGCTGAGCGCCAATGTGATCGACCTGTGCCCGGTCGGCGCGCTGACCAGCAGGCCCTACGCCTTTGAGGCGCGGCCGTGGGAACTGAAGAAAACGCTGAGCATCGACGTGTCCGACGCGGTGGGGGCGAATATCCGCCTCGACAGCCGCGGTCGCGAGGTGATGCGCGCCCTGCCGCGGATCAACGATGCGGTGAACGAGGAATGGATTTCCGACAAGGCGCGCTACCAGGTCGACGGCCTTTCGCGGCGCCGGTTGGACAAGGTGTTCGTGCGCAAGGGCGGCAAGTTGCAGCCGGCCAGCTGGGACGAAGCATTCAAGGCGATTGCGAAACCGCTGAAATCCGACACATCCGCCATTGCCGCGATTGCCGGCGACATGCTCGACTGCGAGACGATGTTTGCGGCCAAGGCCTTGCTCAAGGCCTGTGGTTCCACCCTGATCGAAGGCCGCCAGACCGGCATGGCCTACGACGTGTCCAACCTGGCCGCCGTCAATTTCAATTCGACCTTCGAAGGCATCGAGATGGCCGACGCCATCCTGATCGTGGGCAGCCATGTCCGCTGGGAAGCACCGCTGGTCAATGTCCGCATTCGCAAGGCGGTGAAGCGCGGAGCGAAAGTATTCGTCGTGGGCACGCATTGGGACACGACCTATGCGGCAGAATTCCTCGGCGAGGATCTGTCCGTGCTCGGCAGGCTGGAAGGCCATGTCGAGGATACGTTCAAGAATGCCGACCGTCCCGCGATCATCATGGGTGGGGCCGCTCTGGCGCAAGGCGCGCTGGCGGCGGGACTGGGCTTTGCCGACACCTTCAAGCTGGTGCGTCCGGCGAGCGGCGATCAAGAGGCCTGGAACGGGTTCAACGTGCTGCATTTCAGCGCTGCCCGGATGGGCGGGCTGATGCTCGGCTATGCGCAGAAGGGCGGCATGGCGGATATCGCCGCTGCCAAGCCCAGGGTCGTGCTGAGCCTGGGTGCGGACGAGATGGATTTCGGGGCGTTCGGCGATGCGCTGAAGGTCTATATCGGCCATCACGGCGACAAAGGCGCGCATGCGGCAGATATCGTCCTGCCCGCTGCGAGCTATGCCGAGAAGGACGGCACCTACGTCAATACCGAAGGGCGGGTGCAGTTTGCCGAGAAGGCGGTCTTCGCGCCGGGCGATGCGCGCGAGGATTGGACGATCCTGCGCGCGCTGGCCGACGCACTGAAGGTGGACGTCGGGTTCGACACATTCGCGCAATTGCAGGCCGCAATGATCGCCGAAGTGCCCGCGCTGGGCGAAGAAGGGCTGGCCGATTTCGGTGCCTTGCCGAAGGCGAAGACAGCCAAGGCAGAAGGCACGATCAGCGCCTATCCGATCAAGGATTTCTACCTGACCAATCCCATCGCGCGTGCGAGCGAAGTGATGCAGCGCTGTTCGGCGGAATTGCTCCACGGTGACGAGATGCTGGAGGCGGCGGAATGACCGATTTCTTCCAATCGCTCGGCATGTCTTACGAATGGGCGTGGGGTCTCGCGACATTGGCAGGCGTATTGTTGATTGCCCTGCCGCTGATGCTGGCGGTGGCGATGATCATCTATGTCGACCGCAAGGTGTGGGCGGCGATCAACATGCGCCGCGGCCCCAATGTGGTCGGCCCCTTCGGCCTGCTGCAGAGCTTTGCCGACGGGCTCAAGGTGTTCCTGCAGGAAACCATCGTGCCGAGCGCGGCGAACAAGGGGATTTTCATCCTTGCGCCGATCGTCACCTTTACCGTGGCGCTCGCCGCATGGGCGGTGATCCCGTTCGACGCGGGCGTGGTGCTGGCAAACATCAATGTTGGCCTGCTCTACATCCTCGCGATCAGCAGCCTGTCCGTTTACGGCGTGGTGATGAGCGGGTGGGCCAGCAATTCCAAATATCCGTTCTTTTCCGCGATGCGCGCCGCCGCGCAGATGATCAGTTACGAAGTCTCCATCGGGTTCATCCTGGTGTGCATCGTGCTGTGGGCGGGCAGCTTCAACCTGACCGAGATCGTCTATGCGCAGCTCGGCCATGGCCTGGGCGTGGTGAACGGCTTTTTCTTCAACATCCTGCTGTTCCCGATCTGGGTGGTGTTCTTCATTTCCTGCCTGGCGGAAACGCAGCGCGTGCCGTTCGACCTGACTGAGGCGGAAAGCGAGCTGGTCGCCGGATACCAGACCGAATATTCGAGCATGAGCTTCGCGCTGTTCTGGCTGGGCGAGTATGCCAACATCCTGCTGATGTGCAGCCTCAACACGCTGCTGTTCTTCGGCGGATGGCTGCCGCCGCTGAACGTGGACCTGATCCCGTGGTTCGACATCCCCGGGATCGTGTGGTTCCTGCTGAAGACGTTCTTCTTCTTCTTCATGTTCAGCTGGGTCATGGCGACGGTGCCGCGCTATCGCTATGACCAGCTGATGCGCCTGGGCTGGAAAGTGTTCCTGCCGCTGAGCCTGATCTTTATCGTCGTCATTTCGGGTTACCTGATGGCGACCGGACATTTCGGAGCCGCCACATGAGCGTCGCTCATTACATCAAATCGTTCACCCTGTGGGAAATCGTGAAGGCGCATGCGCTGACGCTGAAGTATTTCTTCAAGCCCAAGGTGACGATCAACTATCCGTTCGAGAAGAACCCG
>QFNA01000100.1 GCA_003248395.1 Citromicrobium sp. | reverse complement strand
GGTCAGATGCTGCGCGCGATGACCATCTTCATGATCTCGTTCGAGCCGCCGAAGATCCGGCTGATCCGGCTGTCGCGATACATGCGGGCGATGGGATAATCGTTGATATACCCTGCCCCGCCATGCAGTTGCAGGCACTTGTCGACCACCTCGCCCTGCAGTTCGGTCACCCAGTATTTGGCCATGCAGGCAGTCGGCACGTCCAGTTCGCCCTTGAGATGCTTGGCGATGCAGTCGTTGACGAAAATCCGTGCCGCCGTGCCCCGCGCCTTCAGGTCGGCGAGCGTGAATTGCGTATTCTGGAAATCCCAGATCGTCTTGCCGAAGGCCTTGCGCTCCTTGACGTATTTGACTGTCTCTTCCAGCGCGCTTTCGATCACGTTCATCCCGCCCATGGCGATGATCAGCCGTTCCTGCGGCAGCTCGCCCATCAGCTGGTAGAAGCCCTTGCCCTCTTCGCCGCCCAGCACATTTTCGGCGGGCACGAAGACATCGTCGAAGAACAATTCGGACGTGTCCTGCGCATCGAGGCCGATCTTGTCGAGCTTCTTGCCGCGCTGGAATCCTTCCGCGCCCTCTGTCTCGAGCAGCATGAGCGAGATGCCCTTGGCGCGTTCCGCGGGGTCGGTCTTGGCGACGACGATGATGAAATCGGCCGTCTGCCCGTTCGAAATATAGGTCTTGGCCCCATTGATGCGGTAGCCATTGCCGTCCTTCAGCGCAGTCGTCGTGATCGACTGGAGGTCGGATCCCACGCCCGGTTCGGTCATGGCAATGGCGCTCACCAGTTCGCCCGTCACCAGCCTGGGCAGGTATTTCTTCTTCTGCTCCTCGGTCCCGTGACGCACCAGGTATGGCAGGATAATCGTGTTGTGCAGGCTGGCAGAAAAGCCTTCGACCCCGTGCTTGCCCTGCTGGTCGATGACGACCATCTCGTGCCGGAAATCGCCGCCGTGGCCGCCGTATTCCTCGGGCACCGACGCACCGAGAAGCCCGGCCTCACCCGCCTCGCGCCAGAAATCGCGCTCGACCTGGCCATCCTCGCGCCATTTGAGCACGCGCTTTTCGGGGGCGTGCTTTTCATAGAACTTGCCCACGGCATCGGCGAAGATCGCAATTTCCTCGTCGTCCATGAATTCGGGCTGGGGCACGTCGATCACGGCCATCTTTACTTCCCCTTCCAGTTGGGCTTGCGCTTCTCGGCAAAGGCAGCCGCGCCTTCGCGGGCATCTTCCGACATGAAGACCGGCCCGATGAGCTGGGCCTGCCTGTCATAGCGCTCCTCCATCGCCCAGCCGCGCGATTCCTTCAGGATCTGCTTCGAAACGCGCACCGCCAGCGGGCCATTGGCCGCGATGCTGGCCGCCAGTTGCTTCGCCCCGTCAAGCGCGGATCCATCCGCGATGCGGTTGATCAGTCCCAGCTCGTAGGCACGGTCCGCACCGATAAACTCGCCGGTCAACGCAAGTTCCATCGCGATCCGTTCCGGTATTTGGTCGGGCAGCATCATCACCCCGCCCGCCGCCGCGACGAGGCCGCGCTTGGCTTCGGGAATGCCGAACTGGGCATCCTTGTTCGCCACCACCAGATCGCATGCAATCATCAGTTCGAGTCCGCCGGCTAGCGCATAACCGTCGACTGCAGCGATCAGCGGTTTGCGCGGAGGTGCTTGTACCACGCCTCCGAACCCGCGGCCCTCGACGACGGGGCTTTCGCCGCGCAGAAACCCCTTGAGGTCCATGCCCGAGCAGAACGTGCCGCCCGCACCGGTGAGAATGCCGACGCGCAGATCGTCCTCCCGGTCGAGCCGGTCCATTGCCGCCGCGATGCCTTCGGCCGCCGCCTTGTTCATCGCATTCTTGGCTTCCGGACGATTGATGGTGACGATCAGGATACCGTCATCGACCTCGGTCAGGACGTTATCAGACACTGGGCTCTCTCCATTGCAAAACGAAACTTTTATTGCGCTCTTGCTGGGCCAGCTTTACGAAAACGTCAACCGCTATCAGGCCCTAGAGGAGTCCGTCATGTCCGAAGCCTATATCATCGACGCCGTCCGCACTCCGCGCGGGATCGGCAAGCAGGGAAAAGGCGCTCTGGCTGCGATGCATCCGCAGCATCTTGCGGCCACAGTGCTCAAGGCGATCAAGGACCGCAACAATCTCGACACGGCCACGGTGGACGATGTGATATGGTCTGTCAGCACGCAAGACGGCATGCAGGCTGGCGATCTGGGTCGCATGGCTGCGCTCGACGCGGGCTACGACATCACGTCTTCGGGCACGACGCTGGATCGCTTCTGCGGCGGGGGAATCACCTCGGTTGCACTCGCCGCGGCGCAGGTGATGAGCGGCATGGAGGATTGCGTCGTCGCCGGCGGAACCGAGATGATGAGCCTCACCGCGCAAATGGCGAAGGACAAGATGGCCGCGGGGCTCAAGCCTCCGATGATGGGCAGCTACAACGAACGGTTGCAGGCCAGCCACCCCCAGAGCCATCAGGGCGTGTGCGGTGATGCCATAGCCACCATCGAAGGATTCACTCGCGAGGAACTGGATGAGATCGGTTACCGCAGCCAGCAGCGCGCAGCGCAGGCCATAGCGGAAGGCCGGTTCGACAAGTCGATAATCCCGGTAACCGACGACGACGGCAACGTCGTTCTCGACAGGGAAGAATATCCGCGCCCGCAAACGACACGCGACGGTCTGGCCGAACTGGAGCCTGCCTTCGCGAAGATCGCCCATGTCCCGCTGGATCAAGCCGGAACGACCTTTGCCGGACTGGTCAACGCCAAATATCCCGATCTCGACATCCAGCACTTCCACCATGCCGGCAACAGCTCGGGCGTCGTCGATGGCGCGGCCGCAGTCCTCGTGACCAGCAAGGCCTATGCACAGAAACACGGTCTAACGCCGCGCGCCCGCATCGTCGCGACCGCGAACATGGGCGACGATCCGACACTGATGCTGAACGCTCCGGCCCCGGCCGCGAGGAAAGTGCTGGACAAGGCCGGGCTGACCAAGGACGACATCGACCTTTACGAGATCAACGAAGCCTTCGCCGTGGTCGCCGCCAAGTTCGTCCGCGATCTCGATCTCGATTGGGACAAGGTCAATGTGAATGGCGGCTCGATCGCTCTCGGGCATCCCATCGGTGCGACTGGCTCGATCCTGATAGGGACGATGGTCGACGAACTCGAGCGGCAGAAAAATGGTATGGACGGGTCACAATATGCGCGGCGGGCGGTATGGTCGCTGCCATAGTGATTGTGCGCTTCGGCGACTTCGTGGATTAGAAAAGCGCGATCAGGCCGGGCGATCACTCGGCTGCTATTGCTCATCATCGCTGGCGAAGCCCCATTCCACACGGGCCCACGCGCGTTCGTGAAAATAGTACAGCACCATCTTAGTCAGGACTTCGGTTATCGCAATCGCCCCTGCCGCCTTGGGACTGCCGGTAAAGAACCAGCTGAGCAGGAAGGTATCGAGACTGCCTAGGATGCGCCAGCTAACGGCTTTTGCAATGCTGCGCGAATGGGCCTCGCGTCCACGGAACAGAATCATAATTATGCCTCCGATCCGCCTTATTTGAGCGGCAGGATCTGCTTGATGATGTAGTCCGCGGCTTCCTCGGGGCTCATCGCCACCGTATTGACCCGGATTTCCGGTTCCTCCGGCTCCTCGTAAGGACTGTCGATGCCGGTGAAGTTCTTGAGCTCGCCTGCACGCGCCTTTTTGTAGAGGCCCTTTACGTCGCGCTGTTCCGCCACTTCGAGCGGGGTGTCGACGTGGATCTCGATGAACTCGCCCTCGCCCATCATATCGCGGACAAGCTGGCGGTCGGCCCGGAAAGGGCTGATGAAGGCGGTCAACACGATCAGGCCGGCATCGGTCATCAACTTGGCGACTTCACCGATACGGCGGATATTCTCGATCCGGTCGCTTTCTGTGAAGCCCAAGTCCTTATTGAGACCGTGGCGGACGTTGTCGCCGTCGAGCAGGAAGGTGTGGCGGTTCATGATCGCCAACTTCTTTTCGACCTCGTTGGCGATGGTCGACTTGCCCGAACCGGAAAGGCCAGTGAACCACAGCACATGGGGGCGCTGGTTCTTCATCGCCGCATGATCGTCCCGAGTGATATCGACGGCCTGCCAGTGCACGTTCTGTGCACGGCGAAGACTGAAATGCAGCATACCGGCACCAACCGTCCGGTTGCTGATCTTGTCGATCAGAATAAATCCACCGAGCGCGCGGTTCTCGCCGTATGGATCGAACACGACCTGCCTGTCAGTGGTGATCTCCGACACACCGATCGAGTTGAGCTGGAGCGTCTTCGCCGCCAGATGCTCCATCGTGTTGACGTTGATCTCGTATTTCGGCTCTGCGACGGTAACGCTCACCATCCGCGTGCCCAGTTTCATCCAGTAGGCGCGACCAACGACGAGCGGCTCTTCGTGCATCCAGACGATGGTGCTTTCGAACTGGTCGGCCACTTCGGGCGGGCTGTCCGAGGCTGCGAGCACTTCGCCGCGCGAGCAGTCGATTTCATCATCGAGTGTGATGGTAACCGACTGGCCGGCGATGCCCTTTTCAAGCTCACCATCCATAGTGACAACTGATTTCACCGTGCTCGTCTTGCCCGACGGAAGCGAGCGGACCTTGTCGCCCGGTTTGACACTGCCGGTGGAGATCAGGCCGGAGAAGCCCCGGAAGTCGAGGTTCGGGCGGTTGACCCACTGCACCGGCATACGGAACGGTTTGCCCAGATTTGCGTCGGAGCGCACTTCGACCGCTTCGAGATGCTCCATCAGCGTAGGGCCGTCATACCACCCCGTGTTTTCCGACTTTGTGGTGATGTTGTCCCCCGCAAGGCCCGAAATCGGAATGACGGTGAAGCTTTCGATCCCGATACTTTCAGCGATCGCCTTGTAGTCGGCGATGATCGCGTCGTATTTTTCCTGGTCGTAATCGATGAGATCCATCTTGTTCACGGCAAGCACGAGGTTTGTGATGCCGAGTTGATGGCACAGGAAACTGTGGCGCTTGGTCTGGACCAGCACACCCTTTCGCGCATCGATCAGGATACAGGCGAGGTCGGCGGTCGAAGCGCCAGTGACCATGTTGCGCGTGTACTGTTCGTGGCCCGGACAGTCGGCGACGATAAATTTGCGTCTCTCGGTTGCGAAAAAGCGATAGGCGACATCTATGGTGATGCCTTGTTCGCGCTCGGCGGCGAGGCCATCGACCAGCAATGCAAAATCGATTTGCTGGCCTTGCGTGCCAACACGTTTGGAATCGCTTTCAAGTGCGGCAAGCTGGTCTTCGAAGATCATCTTTGAATCATAGAGCAGCCGCCCGATCAGGGTCGACTTGCCATCATCCACGCTGCCGCAGGTAATGAAGCGCAGCATGGTTTTGTGCTGGTGCTTTTCGAGGTAGGCATCGATATCCTCGGCGATCAGCGCGTCGGTCTTATAGATAGGATCAGTCATCAGAAGTAGCCCTCCTGCTTCTTCTTCTCCATCGAAGCGTCACCCGAATCCTTGTCGATCACGCGACCTTGGCGCTCCGACGTCGTCGTGAGGAGCATTTCCTGGATGATCTCGGGCAGCGTCGCCGCCTCGCTTTCTACAGCGCCCGTCAGTGGGAAACAGCCAAGAGTGCGAAATCGGATCGAGCGTTCGGTGATCTCGGGACGCTTGCCCATGACCTTTTTGAGGCGTTCGATATCGTCCGCCATGAACAGGCCACCTTCATATTCGAACGTCGGGCGCTTGGCCGAATAATACAGTGGGACGATCTCGATGTTCTCGAGATGGATGTACTGCCAGATGTCGAGTTCGGTCCAGTTCGATAGAGGGAAGACGCGGATGCTCTCGCCCTTTCTCTTCTTGGCGTTGTAGAGGTTCCACAGCTCTGGACGCTGGCTCTTCGGATCCCAGCCGTGGCTGGCTGTGCGGAACGAGAATATCCGCTCTTTTGCGCGACTCTTTTCCTCGTCACGGCGAGCGCCGCCGAAGGCCGCATCGAATCCGTATTTGTCGAGCGCCTGCTTTAGTCCTTGCGTCTTCCACATGTCCGTGTGGAGAGGGCCATGGTCGAAGGGATTGATTCCCATCTCTTCTGCTTCCGGGTTCTGGTGGACGAGCAATTCCATGCCGGCGTCCCGCGCACTCTTTTCACGCAGGGCATACATGTCCTTGAACTTCCACGTAGTATCTACGTGCAGCAGAGGAAAAGGCGGTGGCGAAGGATAAAATGCTTTCTTGGCCAGATGCAGCATAACCGCGCTGTCCTTGCCGATCGAATAGAGCATCACGGGCTTTTCAGCCTCGGACACCACTTCGCGCATGATATGGATGCTTTCGGCCTCGAGCCGCTGCAGGTGGGTAAGTGTCATTGGGTCTCGTCTGTTTGATTCTATCAGGCGTGCCGGGAAGGCGACCATGTGGATGGCGCGCCACTCACCTACAAGCAGCGAATGGTCGCGCGCCCGATAGGAGAATTTGTCTCGGCGCACAATGGGTGCGCCGAACTCCTCGATTTTCATTAAAAAGCGGGAAAAGGCTACTGCGATCCGCCACTTAACAAGCGATACCCCTAGGCGGGAAGTTCCACCTCGTGGCCAGCCGCAATCGTCACACGTTCGCCGGTGGCGAAATCGCCATAAATGCCGTGCGGCAATGCGTCTTCGAACGTGGCGTTCAGAGCACTGCCACTCATGTTGAACAGCGCCAGCACCTTGTTTTCATCTTCTTGTCGCACCTATGCGAACAGCTGATCGGGTGCAGAGTTCTCCACCTTGTGCATGATCGCATCCCATTGACCGTTTTCCAGCGCAGGATTGGTTTTCCGCAATTCGATCGGGCGGGGCAAGCAAGCTGCCATTTGCGCAGTCCTGTCCCTGGCCCCAATCGATGGGGCCGCGCTCGAAAAATTCGAGCCGCTTTGCGTTGCAGGCCTCCATTCCGTTGTGAATCAGGTCAT
The DNA here is from genome assembly GCA_003248395.1 of Citromicrobium sp. Lineage (GTDB taxonomy): Bacteria > Pseudomonadota > Alphaproteobacteria > Sphingomonadales > Sphingomonadaceae > Qipengyuania. Next base: position 5,109 of record QFNA01000100.1, on the reverse strand, counting down.
CGCCTCGAGGGCGTGGCCGTAATTTTCCGCCATCGTCCCTTCCCACGCATTGCTGTCGTGGTTCTCGATGTAGGTCATGCGCATGGCTTCGCGCGGCCAAAGGCTCTCGTTCTCGGCGTAATAGCCATAGAAGCTCGTCGCATTGCCCTTGCCCTGGGCCACATTCTTGGACGTGTTGTGCCAATCCCATGCGTAGGTCGCATCGAAAGCAGCATGGTGAAAGCCGCTCTGCTGCACTTCACCGAGCAGAAACACGGGCTTGATCGCTTCGAGCCGCTGGCGCGCGGTTTCCCAGAAATCGAGCGGAACGTAGCCCGCCACATCGGCACGATATCCGTCTACATCGTACTCCCGTACCCAATATTCCATCGCTCCACCGACGTGTTCACGCACGCCCGGTTTGGACCAGTCTAGGTCGATGATATCAGACCAGTCCCACCAGGGCGTCGGACGGAAATCGCCTCTCCAGTTCTTCTCGTACCAGTCGGGATGTTCCTGCGCGAGATCGTTGTCCCAGGCGGTATGATTGGCGACGAGGTCAAGGATAACCTTGAAACCCTGCGCATGCGCAGCATCGACGAAGGCGCGGAATTCCTCCGCCGTGCCGAACTCCGGATTCACCGCGTAATAGTCCTGCACCGAATAGGGACTGCCCAACGTGCCTTTCCGGCTTACCTTCCCGATGGGATGGATCGGCATGAGCCAGAGAATGTCGACACCCAGCTTCCTGAGACGTGGCAGTTCCGCCTGGGCGGCTTTGAATGTGCCCTCTTCGGTGAACTGGCGGGTGTTGATCTGATAGAGGATCGCATCACGAGACCAGTCCGGATGGATTATCGTAACCTTGCTTCGAGACCCCCACTCTCCGGATTCACCTGTCGCCGCTGCAACAGGCTCCTTTGCGGGTCCGGTCATTGCGAGCGCACTTGCAGCAATAAGCGAAATCGCCGCAGCTGTACCGAGCAAAGATCTTCTTATCACGCTTGCTTCTCCAAAACTATACGCCCAAGCGCGGCTGCGCCCGTGATGCCAGCATCATCGCCAAGTTGGGGTGCGACGACGATCTCGCTGAGATCCCGATCGTAGTAGGCTAGATAACCCGCCAGGCTGCGATGCATCGCATGTCTTATCGAGCCCAGCAGCCCAGGTGTCTTCAGCACGCCGCCGCCGAACACCAGGATTTCGGGCATATGGAAAGCCGCCAATGTCGCGGCGAGATTGCCGAGATACTCTCCTATAAGAGCGGTTTTGTCGGGATCGTCCAGCGTCGACAAATCTCCACCCCAGCGTGCCTTGATCGCCGGGCCGCTTGCAAGGCCTTCACAGCAGTCGCCGTGATATGCACATACCCCTTCGAAAGGATCGATTTCGTGATCGTGCGGCACACGTAAGTGCCCTGCTTCGTAGTGTGAAAGACCTGAAACGGGCACGCCATTCTTGACCACGCCACTACCGATGCCTGTTCCGACCGTGGTGTATGCCACGACGCTCTTGCCACGCCCCGCACCCGATATGGCTTCGCCCAGTGCAGCACCATTGACGTCGGTATCGATGGCAATCGGCACGCCAAAGCTGCCGAGCACATCCTGAAAACGTGAACCCTTCCACCCTGGTTTTACATCCGTGAGGAATGTGCCGTAATCGCCCGACCTCGCATCGATTCCGATAGGACCGAAGCTCGCAACGCCAAATGCCTTGATGTTTCCGTGGCGGTCTTGCGAAGAGTGAAACCAATCCCCAACCGCTTTGAGCGTCTCGACGGGTTTTCCTGTCTCAATGCGGGTTCGATCGACAATCGAACCTTCCATGGTCGTAAGCGCGAGAACGAATTTGGTCCCTCCCGCTTCGATTGCACCGACTAACCGAGTCATCAGATTGCTTCTTTCACCCGCTGCATCGCCAATGCGGCGATAATCCACGAAGCTGCAGCGAAGAGCATCGTCCAGATCGGTTGGCCTGGGAAAAGCCACACCATTATCTGACCCATCACGGTTGCCACCAATAGTTGCGGAATGACGACAAAAATGTTGAACAAGCCCATGTAGATACCAAGCTTTTGTTGCGGCAGATTACTGGCGAGTATCGCGTATGGCATCGCCAGTATGCTAGCCCACGCGACGCCTATGCCGACCTCTGCCAAAATCAAGAATTCGGCGTCCCGCACAAAGAAAAACATCAAGAACCCGGTCGCACCCAGCAAAAGGCAAATCGAATGTGTCATAACCTGACCGACCTTGCGGGCGAGCAATGGCAGTAGAGCCAGCGCGGCAATCGCGGCGACGCCATTGTAGACGGTGAACAGTACGTTCACCCAATTGGCGCCCTCATTGTAGGCAGCGCTCGCGGTGTCGGTGCTACCGAACACGTATTGGGTGACGACCGGGGTCGTATTGATCCACATGATAAACAGAGCGGACCAACTGAAGAACTGGACCAGCGCCAGGCGCTTCATGACCAATGGCATACCGGAGAAATCGCCAACAATGCTCGACAGCATGTTGGACGCACGTCCGCGCTTCGCCATGGAAATCGCAATGGCGCTCAGTACACCGTAGAGAGCCAGTAATGCACCGAGGAGGTAGATTTCCTTCTGCAAGTTCGCGAAATCGACCGAAAGGGCAATCGCGATCCCGGCAATAAGCCACCCGAGAGATGACAGGTAAGTTTTCGATGCCAAGAGCCTGACCGGATCCTCGGCCTCGATGGCAGCGGCTGAATCGAAGGCGGCCATCTGCTCCGGACTGAATTCTCGCGTGGTCAAAATTGTCCAAAGGACAGCTGCAAACAATGCGATGGCCCCGAAATAGAAACTCCATCTTACCGTGTCTGGCAGCACGCCCTGCGGTGCCACATTGCTGACACCGAGCATCTCGAGCAGGTAGGGAAATATCGAACCCACGACGGCGCCGGCGCCGATGAAGGCCGTTTGCACGGCGTAACCTGCGCTATGCTGATCGGTTCGCAGCATATCGCCCACAAATGCGCGAAATGGCTCCATGGAAATATTGAGAGAAGCGTCGAGGACCCACAGCATCGCTGCTGCGAACAGGAGGGGCGCAGCGAAACCAGGTGCCAGCGGCATCAAAGCGAGGGACAGCGCAGCAAAGATTGCACCAGTGAGGAAATAGGGTCGACGGCGTCCCAATCGATTCCACGTTTTGTCGGAAAGATGGCCTATGATCGGCTGAACGATCAATCCCGTCAGCGGTGCAGCCACCCACAGCGCAGTCAAATCATCCATGCTCGCGCCGAGTGTCTGGAAAACACGGCTCATGTTCGCGTTCTGCAACGCGAACCCGATCTGTATTCCGAAAAAACCGAAACTGATGTTCCACAGTCCGGCAAACCCCAGACGCGGTTTTTCTCGGAGCGTTTGTTCCATGGATATCCCTCATCCCGCGCGGGTCTTGCTGCCCGCTACTGATCAATCCCATGTCGCTCGCACGAAGCCATGATGGCGACAAGGGCGTATACGAATACGCGGGGGCCTTATCCCACTCCGCTCGATCTGCGCACAACGAGTTTGCCAGCCAGCTTGCGAGCAGGAAGTTCGCGACCTTCTATCTGCGCGAGCAGGGTTTCGACCAGTGCCTGCCCCGCCCCGCCGATGTCCTGCATCACAGTGGTAAGTGGAGGCGTCGTCAGGCTGGCAGCAGGAATATCGTCGAAACCCACGACAGCGACGTCGTCTGGCACGCTTAGGCCGGCCTCGCTCAACGCCCGCATCGCGCCGATGGCAATAAGGTCGCTGCCGGCAAAAATGGCGTCGAAATGGATCCGACGACTTATCAGGTCGTGGGCAGCGTCATATCCGGCTCGCTCGGTAGTGATGGCGTCGACCTGCAGTGATGGGTCCGATGAGATCCCAGCCTCCTTCTGCGCATTGCCCAGTCCATGATAACGACCTGCGAATTCCGGATAGTGGCCATCGGCATGGCCGAGGAATGCGATCGCTCGCCGACCGCCTTGAAGCAAATGCCGACCGGCCAGCAATCCAGCCCCCACATTGTCGGTTCCCACTGTCGCTCCGCTCGTGTCGCTCGATACTGAGCCCCAACGCGCGAAATGCGTTCCCTGCTGTTCCAGCTGGTCCAGCCGTTTGCGATAAACAGTGTAATCGCCGTAACCGAGCAGGATCAGTCCGTCGGCACGGTGGCTGTCCTGATAGCGGACGTGCCAGTCGTCCTGCATCCGCTGAAAGGAAATCAGCAGATCCAGACCACGATCTGCGCAGGCGCGCGTGATCGAACCGAGCATCGCCAGGAAGAAAGGATTGATCTGACTCTCATCCGGTGTCGGATCTTCGAAGAAGAGCAAGGCAATAGTGTTTGAACGCTGCGAACGGAGCGACGATGCGTTCTTGTCGACTGTGTAGTTAAGTTCACGCGCGATTAGTTCGATCCGTTCGCGGGTCTTGGCGCTGACCGACCTGTCACCCCTCAGAGCACGGCTGACGGTGGGCTGCGACACACCCGCAGCGTAGGCTATATCGAAGCTGGTCGGCCTTCCGGTCGGCTTGCGTCCCATCACTCTCCCCGCGGGGACTGCGAAATCGCAAAATCCCTTCGCACCGGACCATAGAAAAGCCGGACCACCTAGGCAATCGCCTCAGATTACCGCAGCCATTTCGGGCATTTGACCGGCGTTGGGGCGCATCGCTCTCGCACCACATACGTATGCTATCTATCGCTCGGGCCAATCCTCCACATAATCGCGAGGCTTGCAGACACGAGGGGTCGCTGTCTGTCTTCATTTTGGAATGTCCGGCCAGCACAGCGCAAAGGCGCGCAGCGGTCGATCAGGGAGAGCTTTTGAAATGGCTATTCGCAGCACGCTAACTGCTACCGTAAGCATGTCGGCCTTTGCCGTGTCGCTCGTTGCCTCGCCAGTATCGGCACAGGAACAGAACACCGGCGATGACGCCAATGCAACAACGACGAACGTCGACGACGAAGAGAATGTTATCGTGGTCAGCGGTATTCGCGCTGCAATCGATAATTCCGTAGCGCAGAAGCGCGAAAACACCTCGATCGTAGAAGTCGTCAGCGCTGAAGATATCGGCAAACTCCCTGATCAATCGATCGCTGAATCGCTCTCGCGCCTGCCTGG
>QFNA01000099.1 GCA_003248395.1 Citromicrobium sp. | reverse complement strand
GAATGGGTCGATTACATCACCTCGTCGGACAGCGAAGCGAAAGAGGCGACGATCACGGGCGGCTACGTCCAGCTCGGCTGGGTCATGGGTCGCCTCGCGGCACATGCAGGCGCGCGCATCGACGATCACGACCAGTTCGGCTCCGAAACCAGCTTCGGCGGCGATCTCAGCTATGGCTTCGGCAGCGACTGGCGCCTGCGCGCCAGCATCGGCGAAGGCTTCAAGGCGCCCACGCTGTTCCAGCTATACTCAGATTACGGCAATGCTGCCCTCGAACCCGAAAAGAGCACCAGCTTCGATCTCGGTATCGAAAAGGGATCGCGCGAAAACGGACTGCATGTCACGGTTACCGGCTTCCGCCGCGACAGCGAGAATCTGATCGCCTATTTCTCCTGCTGGGGTGTCACCGACCCGCTCTGCACCGATCGGCCGTATGGCACCTACGTCAACACGGCGCGCGCGCGCGCACAGGGCGTCGAGGCCGAAGCGAGCTATGCCCTGGGCGATAACCTGCGCATCGGCGGCATCTATTCGTTCGTCGATACCGAAGATCGCGACACCGGCCTCGACCTCGCACGGCGCGCCCGCCATTTCGGGACGATCTACGGCGATTGGCAAAGCGACTTCGGCCTCGGCCTCGGCGCCGATCTGAGGCTTGTCGGCGCGAGCTGGAACGATGCCGGCAACACCACGCGGATCGACGGTTACGAATTGCTCGACCTGCGCGCCACCTTCGGCATCGGCGACCATCTCGAACTGTTCGGACGGGTCGAGAACGTGTTCGACAAGCAATACGAAACCGTCACCGGATACGGCACGGCCGGCCGCGGGTACTTCGGCGGGATCAGGGCAAGGATGTGAAGCCGCTAACGCTCGCCCCGGCCCTTCTGCTTGCTGCCTGCAGCGCGGCAGGGCCGGAGCGGGCACCCGACACGGCGCGGCCCACGATCGTCAGCCTCAACCCCTGCACCGATGCGATCCTGGCAGAGGTGACCGCACCTGGCCAATTGCTGGCGATTTCACATTACAGCAAGGAGCCAGGCTCCAGTTCGATGGAAGCCGCGACGGCGGCACGGTATCGCGCGACCGGCGGGACGGTGGAAGAAGTGGTGGTCCTCGATCCCGATATCGTCGTGGCGAGCACATTCATCGCTTCGGCCACGCGCGCCGCACTCGAGGATTTCGGGATCAGGGTCGAAACCTTCGGCAGCGCCTCGACTGTCGAGGACAGTGTCGCACAGGTGCATGCGCTGGCCGCGCTGTCGCATGGCGAGAGGCAGGGCGAGGTGCTGGCCTCGAAAATGGCCGCAGCAGTCGAGCGCGTGCGCGACGGGGGCGACCTCATCGAAGCGGCACTCTGGCAACCGGGCGGCATCGTGCCGGGCGAGCAGGCGCTCGTCGCTGATTTGCTCGGGCGCACCGGTTTTGCGCTCTATTCGGGCCGTCGCGGCATGCAACAGGCGGACTATCTGGCGCTCGAGCAGGTCGTCGCCGATCCCCCCGATGTCCTCCTTGTCGCAGGCAGCGAGGCGGCACAGAAACACCCGGTGCTCGACAGCCTGCCCGGCATGCGACGCGAAAGTTTCGACACCGCTCTCCTCTATTGCGGCGGCCCGACGATCATCCGCGCTGCCGCAAGGCTCGGCGAAATTCGCGCGCGCGCGTCGCGCAGCAGGCAAGGGCAGGATGCGGGGCGGGCGGCGTCATGACACGCGCAACGATCATTCTCGCGATCCTCGTCACTCTGGCGCTTCCGCTGTCCCTGCTCGCGGGCCGGGTCTGGATCGATCCGGCAAGCACGCCCAATGCGATCCCGATCCTCGCAGAGATCCGTGCGCCCCGCGCCGTTCTGGCGCTGGTCGTCGGTGCCGGGCTGGGGTCTGCAGGCGCGGCAATGCAGGGATACCTCCGCAATCCGCTGGCCGACCCCGGCCTTTTCGGCATTGCGCCGGGCGCAGCGTTGGGTGCGGTGGTCGCGCTGTGGTTCGGCTATAATGCCAGCCCCTGGCTGCTCCGCCATCTCGATGGCGCCGAATGCCTTCGCCATGAGCGAGATCGTCATGTGGCTCAACGGCGCGCTCACCGACCGCAGCTGGCGCGAGGTCTGGATCGCCGCGCCGCTGGTCGCTGTGGGTGTCGTCCTGCTGTCACGTGCGGGAACGGCGCTCGATGCGCTCACCTTGGGCGAGCCGGTCGCGCGATCGCTGGGCATCAGCACGTCGCGGCTGCTCTGGACGCTCATTGTCGGCATCGCGCTTACCGTCGGTGCAGGCGTGGCAGTGGCCGGTATCATCGGCTTCGTCGGGCTCATCGTCCCGCACCTCGTCCGCCCACTGACCGACCGCCGCCCGTCGCAGCTGATCGTGCCGAGCGCGCTCGCCGGCGGACTGCTCGTGCTGGTGGCAGACAGTCTGGTGCGCATCCTCCCGCTGGTCACCGAATTGCGGCTCGGCATCGCGCTCAGCCTGCTCGGCGCGCCCTTCTTCCTGTGGCTGCTGCTCAGGATGCGGAGGGGCCTGGCGTGAGGCTCGCGGCAGAAGACCTTGCGATCGCATCGCGCATCGAGGCGCTCACGCTGGCGCTCGAACCCGGTACGATTACCGCCATCTGCGGACCCAACGGCGCAGGCAAGTCGACCCTGCTCGAATCGCTGGCGGGGCTGCTCGCCCCGGACCGCGGGACCGTCAGGCTGGGCGATGACGACATTGCAACGCTTCACCCGCGCGAGCGTGCGATGCGGCTCGGCTATCTTCCGCAGGCGCATGAAATCGCGTGGGACGTACCCGTTCGCAGCCTCGTCCAGCTTGGCCGCCTGCCGCATGGCGACAACGATGCCGCACCCGTCGATGCGGCACTGGCAGCGCTCGATATCGCGCATCTGGCCGATCGCCGGGCGCAATCGCTGTCGGGCGGCGAAACGGCTCGCGTCCTGCTCGCCCGCGTGCTCGCCGGTCAACCGCAATGGCTCCTTGCCGACGAGCCGCTGGCCGCGCTCGATATCGGCCACCAGGACACCTTGTTGCGTCATTTGCGCAGCGCGGCCGAGGCGGGCGCGGGCGTCGTGCTCGTGCTCCACGATCTCGCCCACGCGATGAATCATGCCGACCGCGTCGTCGTGCTCGACCGGGGGCGCTGTGTCGCCGATTCCGCGCCTGCCAAGGCGCTCGATGTTTCCACCATATCAACAGTTTGGGGCATCGGATGCCGGTGGATTGGCGATGCCGGAGCGCGTGCATTGGTGACCGAATCGCGCTAGCGCCAAGCAATCCGGCTTGCCGCTTCCGCTGCAGCAAACGCTGTTCTGACAAAAAAAGCCGGACCCTCGGGGCCCGGCCTTTCCTGCCTGGTTTCGTGACGCGCCTTACTGGCCAGCGTCGCCGACCGAAGCCGCTCCGTCGTCGGACACGGTGCTGTCGGCCGCCTCGTCGCCCGGCACGAGCCCGCGCGCTTCGAGCATCGGACCGACTTCGGGCGCGCGTCCCATGAAGTTCTGGAACATCTCGTAATAGTCCATCGTCCCGCCACGGCTGAGCACCGTTTTGCGATAATGATCACCATTGGCGCGCGTCAGGCCGCCGTTCTCGAGGAACCACTTGCGGCTGTCGCGGTCGAGCATTTCGGTCCACAGATAGCTGTAATACCCTGAGGAATACCCCGCCGGGCCGCTGAAGATGTGGTTGAAATAGGTGCTGCGATAGCGCGGCGGCACGAGGTCGATTTCGAGCCCGAGCCGCTTGAGCGCATCACGCTCGAACGCGTCGACCTTCTCCGGCGTGTCGAGCGCCGCGGCTTCCTCCTTCGACAGCGCCGCCCACTGCATGTCCAGCAGCGCCGCCTCCAGCGTTTCGCCGAAATCATAGCCCTGGTTGAACTTCGACGCTTCCTTCAGCTTGTCGATCATCGCCGTCGGGATCCGTTCGCCCGTCTGGTAATGCACGGCATAGTTCGCCAGCACTTCCGGATAGGTCGCCCACAGCTCGTTGACCTGGCTCGGATATTCCACGAAATCGCGCGCGGTCGCCGTGCCCGACAGGCTCGGATATTGCTGGTCGGCAAAGAACCCGTGCAGCGCATGGCCGAATTCATGGAACAGCGTGTTCACATTGTCGAAGCTGACCAGCTGCGGTTCGCCGGCAGGGGCCTTCGGGATGTTGAGCACATTGTAGATGACGGGCTTGTTGCCGAACAGGAAACTCTGGTCGACGAAGTTGCTCATCCAGGCGCCGCCGCGCTTCGACGGGCGCTGGAACGGATCGAAATAGAAGACGCCGAGCTCGGATCCGTCGCGATCGAGCACGGTGTAGGTGCTCACGTCGGGGTGATAGACTGGCAGGTCGGTGCGCTTCTTGAAGCTCAGTCCGTAGAGCTTGTTGGCGGCGAAGAACACGCCGTCTTCCAGCACCTTGTCGAGCTGGAAATATTCCATCATCGCATCTTCGTCGAGATCGTAGCGTTCGGCCTTGATCTTGTTGGCATAACGATACCAGTCCCACGGCTGGACTTCGAAATTGCCGCCGTCGGCGCGGATCGCCTCGTTCAGCATCGCGGCCTCGCGGCGCTGCGTCGCGGCAAGCGGCGGGACCATCTGCTGCATAAAATCGAGCGCCGTCTGCGGCTTTTCCGCCATCCGGTCCCACATCGCATAGGTCGCCCAGTCGGGCTCACCGAACAGCGCCGCCTTCTCCGCACGCAATTCGGCGATGTCGGCGATCAGCATCCGTGTATCGACTGCCATGCGACCGTCGGCGCGGTGGAAACTGGCCTTGAACAGCTTCTCGCGCGCCGCACGGTTTTCCATGCTCGGCAGCAGCGGCTGCTGCGTCGTATTCTGCAGCGCGATGGCGAACTTGCCCGGCTGCCCCTTTTCGGTCGCGAGATCGGCAGCCGCCTTGATGTCGGCATCGCTCAGCCCGGCCAGTTCGGCGCGCGTGTCGAAAAACACCGGCTGGTCGCTCATGGCAGAGCGCGCCTTCTGGCTGAAATCGGTGGTCAGCGTGGTCAGCTTGGCATTGATCGCCTTGACTTGCTCGCGCTGCGTTTCGGTCAGCAGTGCGCCGGCATGGACCATGCCTTCGTAGGTCTCATCCAGCAGCTTCGCGTCTTCGGGCGTCATCGTCATCGATGCGCGGTTGTCGTACACCGCCTTGACCCGTGCGAACAGTTCGGGATCCAGCGTGATCGCATCGTAATGCGCCGTCAGCTTGGGCCCGATTTCGGTGTCGATTTCGTCGAGCCGGTCGGTCGTGTTCGATCCGGTCAGCGCATAGAATACGGCGTTGATCCGGCCGAGCATCTGGCCCGACTTTTCCAGCGCGACGATGGTGTTCTCGAACGTCGGCGCTTCGGAATTGTTCTTGATTGCGGCGATTTCGGCGCTGTGGATCGCCATCGCCTGCTCATAGGACGGGATGTACTGGTCCTCGGAAATCTTGGTGAAGTCCGGCGCATGGAACGGCAGCGTGCTCTCGCTCGCGAAATAACCGGTCGCCTGCGGCATCGGCGTGGTTGCGGCTGCGTCGGCCATCGTGTCGGTCTCTCCTCCGGGCATCGTGGTGCACGCGCCCAGCAGGGCTGCTGCGGCGGTGGTGGCCAGTATCTGGGCCTTCATAGTCTCTCCATCGGTCAGTGTTGCTGCGGGCAAAGCGTTCCCGCGCCAGTTGGTTGCAGGTGTAACAGGCGTTGCATGAACCGGACTTTGCTCCGGATTGCAATGGTCTGTGCGCGATTGCCGCGATCATTCGCTCGCAGGGTATCGCACCACCGTCTCATAGAATGCGCCATGCGCGCGCAAGTGGCTTTCGTACAGGGCAAAATCGCCGACGCGCCATCGGCGTTCGACGGGGATTTGGCTCGACGCAAGGAACGGCTCGACCGGACCGCTTGACTGGTTCAGCCGCGCGATCGTGATGTGCGGGTGATATTTGCGCTGTTCGGGGGCGAGGCCGGTTTCGACACAGACGCGTTCGACCCTGCGCTGCAGATGGGCGAGTTCCGCGTTCGGGCCGATCTGCGCGAACAGCGTGTGCACGCGGCCGCGTCTGGCAAAGCAGGAAAATCCCTCGATCGCGACATCGAACGGTGCGAAGCGGACCCGCGCCAGCGCCTCGGCCAGATCGTCGGCCAAATGTGCATCGACATCGCCGACAAACCGGAGGGTGAGGTGCAGTTGGTCGTCATCCTGCCAGCGCGCGTTGTCGATGCCTTCCATCAGGTCGATCAGGCCGCTGCGGATGGCCTCGGGTGGTCGGATCGCGATGAACAGGCGGTGGGTCATGAGTGGTCGCAAGAAGCACAGGCGGCGTCGGTTTCGCAAGTCGACACGCTTGGGCGCTGCTGCGGTGCGGCCCGTCGCAAACAGCCGCTCGGTCCGGAAACCATCGCCGCGCGCTCCGTTGGTAGGGCATGGCGATTACGCCGCAATAACAAGGAGATAAAAGATGGCTTGGGACCGTGCAGAAGGTAACTGGAAGCAGTTCACCGGCAAGGTGAAGGAAGAGTGGGGCGATCTCACTGACGACGAAATCACCGAAGCCAACGGCAATCGCGAAAAGCTCGAGGGCCGTATCCAGGAACGCTATGGCATCGAAAAAGCCGAAGCGCGTCGCCAGACCGACGCTTGGCTCGGCCGCCAGAACTTCTGATCGGCTAGATCAGCAAGTCGGCCTAGGCTGACCTGAAAACGCCCGGCCTCTCTCACGAGAGGCCGGGTTTTTCATGTCTCACGTTCCATCCCGACGTGCGGCGCTGTCTTCAGGCGTCGCAAAGTGCCGGCTGTGCCCGGGGTCGATGGATATTCGAATTCCCTCGGCACCTTTTGCGACGCATTGATAATTCCTGCCTGCCGCCCACATCGACAGCCGAACGGCAGCCGAAACCGCAATCCGGATACCGCACGGCAATTTCGGACCGCACGCTTGACCACATCGAACAATTCGGGAACACGCTTCCTTCATGGCTCTTACCAAAATTTCCGTCCGCGGCGCGCGCGAGCATAATCTCAAGGGCGTCGATATCGACCTGCCGCGCGATGCGCTGATCGTCATCACCGGCCTGTCTGGCTCGGGCAAGTCGAGCCTGGCGTTCGACACGATCTATGCCGAGGGGCAGCGGCGCTATGTCGAGAGCCTCAGCGCCTATGCGCGCCAGTTCCTCGAGATGATGCAGAAGCCCGATGTCGAGCATATCGACGGGCTTTCCCCCGCCATTTCGATCGAGCAGAAGACCACCAGCCGCAATCCGCGCTCGACCGTCGCGACTGTGACCGAGATCTACGACTACATGCGCCTGCTGTGGGCGAGGGTGGGGGTGCCCTATTCGCCCGCCACCGGCCTGCCGATCGAGGCGCAGACGGTCTCCAACATGGTCGACCGGGTGATGGAATTGCCCGAAGGGACGCGGCTCTATTTGCTCGCCCCGGTGGTGCGCGGTCGCAAGGGCGAATACCGCAAGGAACTGGCCGAATGGCAGAAGGCGGGCTTCACCCGCGTCCGCATCGATGGCGAGATGTACGGCATCGAGGAAGCGCCCGCGCTCGACAAGAAATTCAAGCACGATATCGAGGTGGTCGTCGATCGCCTCGCGGTGAAGGAGGGCATCGCCACGCGCCTCGCCGACAGCTTCGAAACCGCGCTCAAGCTGGCCGATGGGCTGGCGTACGTCGATCTGGCCGATGGCACAGTGGCGGAACTGGGTGGCGGTCCTTCGACAGGCTCAGGACGAGCGGATGTTGGCGCAACCGAGCCCGCTCACCGTGAGCCTGTCGAAGGGCGAGTGGGCGGTGCGGCAGGCGGCAAGATGAAAGGCGCCGGCCTCCCAGCAAACCGTATCGTCTTTTCCGAGCGTTTCTCCTGCCCCGTCTCCGGCTTCACTATCGAGGAAATCGAGCCGCGCCTGTTCTCCTTCAACGCGCCGCAGGGGGCCTGCGCCACCTGTGACGGGCTGGGCGAGAAACAGCTGTTCGACCCGCAGCTCGTCGTGCCGAACGAGGCGCTGAGCCTCAAGAAGGGCGCCGTGGTCCCGTGGGCCAAGTCCAACCCGCCGTCGCCCTATTACATGCAGGTGCTGGCATCCCTCGCGAAGGAATACGAGTTCGATCTCACTACCCCGTGGGAGGAGTTCGACAAGGAAATCCGCGACATCATCCTCTACGGCACCAAGGGCCGCGCCATCCCGCTTACCTTCAAGGACGGGCGCAAGCAGTACACGGTGAAGAAGCCGTTCGAGGGCGTCATCGGCAATCTCAACCGCCGCATGCTCCAGACCGAAAGCACCTGGATGCGCGAGGAGCTCGCCAAGTTCCAGACCGCGCAACCGTGCGAGACCTGCCATGGCAAACGCCTCAACGAGAAGGCGCTGGCGGTGAAGATTGCCGGGACGGACATTGCCACGCCGACCAAGATGAGCGTGGCCGATGCCAAGGACTGGTTCCTCAACCTGCCCGACCAGCTCACCGACACGCAGCAGCAGATCGCTCGCGCCATCCTCAAGGAAATCAACGAGCGGCTTGGCTTCCTCGACAATGTCGGGCTCGACTACCTCAATCTCGACCGCACTAGCGGCACGCTCTCCGGCGGGGAGAGCCAGCGCATCCGCCTCGCCAGCCAGATCGGCAGCGGGCTGTCGGGCGTGCTCTACGTCCTCGACGAGCCCAGCATCGGCCTCCACCAGCGCGACAACGACCGCCTGCTGGAAACGCTCAAGCGCCTGCGCGATCTCGGCAATACGGTGATCGTCGTCGAGCATGACGAGGATGCGATCCGCGCCGCCGACCATGTGGTCGACCTCGGCCCCGGCGCCGGCGTCCACGGGGGCGAGGTGGTGGCGCAGGGCACGCTGAAACAGGTGCTCAAGTCGAAGAAGTCGCTCACCGCCGATTACCTCACCGGGCGGCGCGAAATCGCCGTCCCCGCCACCCGCCGCAAGGGCAACGGGCACGAGCTCACCGTCCACGGCGCGCGGGCGAACAATCTGCGCGACGTCACCGCCTCCCTCCCGCTCGGCACCTTCACCTGCGTCACCGGCGTTTCGGGCAGCGGCAAGTCGTCCTTCACCATCGACACACTCTACGCCTCCGCCGCGCGCCAGCTCAACGGCGCACGCGTGGTCGCCGGCGCGCACGACAAGGTCACCGGCCTCGAATATTGCGACAAGGTGATCGAGATCGACCAGTCGCCCATCGGCCGCACCCCGCGCTCCAACCCGGCGACC
>QFNA01000098.1 GCA_003248395.1 Citromicrobium sp. | reverse complement strand
GGCGCATGCGCTGACGCTGAAGTATTTCTTCAAGCCCAAGGTGACGATCAACTATCCGTTCGAGAAGAACCCGATCAGCCCGCGGTTTCGCGGCGAGCACGCGCTGCGCCGCTATCCCAATGGCGAGGAACGCTGCATCGCCTGCAAGCTGTGCGAGGCGATCTGCCCGGCGCAGGCGATCACGATCGAGGCCGAACCGCGCGAGGACGGCAGCCGCCGCACCACGCGCTATGACATCGACATGACCAAATGTATCTATTGCGGGTTCTGCCAGGAAGCCTGCCCGGTCGATGCCATCGTCGAAGGGCCGAACTTCGAATACGCAACCGAAACGCGCGAGGAGCTGTTGTACGACAAGGCCAAGCTGCTCGCCAATGGTGACAAGTGGGAGCGCGCCATCGCCGCAAACCTTGAAGCCGACGCACCCTACCGCTAACCGCGCCGCAACCGAAACCGGGGCCACATGATTCAGACTATCGCCTTTTACCTGTTCGCGGTGTTCGTGATCGCATCCGCCGTGATGGTGATCACGGCGCGCAATCCGGTGCATTCGGTGCTGTGGTTGATCCTGGCGTTCTTCAACGCGGCCGGATTGATGGTGCTGGTCGGGGCCGAGTTCATCGCGATGCTGCTGGTGATCGTCTATGTCGGCGCGGTCGCGGTGTTGTTCCTGTTCGTGGTGATGATGCTCGACATCGATATTGCCGAGCTGCGTGCGGGATTCATCCGCAATTTCCCGCTGGGGATCGTGATCGCGCTGATCCTGCTGGCCGAGCTGGTGCTGGGCATCGGCGCGTACCAGGTCGGCGCGATCGACCTCGGCACGCCCGTCGCCAACGAGACGGCAGTGCTGGCGCGGAGCAATACCGAGGCGCTGGGCGGGCTGCTGTATACCCGGTACCTGTTCCTGTTCGAGGCGGCGGGGCTGGTGCTGCTCGTCGCGATGGTCGGCGCCATCGTCCTGACGCACCGGCCGCTCAAGGCGCGGCGCAACCAGGACATCGGCAAGCAGGTGCGGCGCAATCCGAACGAGGCGACCGTGATGAAGCGGCCGGACATCGGCAAGGGAGTTGAACTGTGAACCCAATTCAATCTCTGGCTGACGGTTTGCAGGGAGCGGCGCGATCATGATCGGTGTCGAACATTATGTCGTCGTCAGCGCGATCCTGTTCGTGCTTGGCGTGCTCGGCATTTTCCTCAATCGCAAGAACCTCATCATTATCCTGATGGCGATCGAGCTGATCCTGCTGGCGGTGAATATCCAGCTGGTGGCATTCAGCGCTTTCCTGGGCGACCTGGTCGGGCAGGTGTTCGCGATGTTCGTGCTGACCGTCGCCTCGGGCGAGGCGGCGATCGGGCTCGCCATCCTCGTGATCTATTTCCGTGGCCGCGGGACCATCGCGGTCGACGACGCCAACCGGATGAAGGGATAGGCCGGTGCAGACGTCGATTCTGGTCATCGTGTTCCTGCCGCTGCTGGCGGCCATAGTCGCCGGGCTGGTGAACAAGGCCGCCCCGGCGATCTTCGCCAAAGCGATCACCACGGCCGCGCTGTTCATCGCCTGCGGGCTGAGCTGGCCGATCTTTCTCGGCTTCGTCAACGGAACGGCCGAGGCCTTTGTCGTGCCCGTACTGCAATGGGTACAATCGGGTGACCTGACGTTCGACTGGGCGCTGCGGGTCGATACGCTGACGGCAGTGATGCTGGTGGTGATCACGTCGGTGTCGGCGCTCGTCCACCTCTATAGCTGGGGCTATATGGAGGAGGATCCGGATCAGCCGCGGTTCTTCGCCTATCTGAGCCTGTTCACCTTCGCCATGCTGATGCTGGTGACCGCCGACAACCTCGTGCAGATGTTCTTCGGCTGGGAAGGGGTCGGGCTGGCCAGTTACCTGCTGATCGGGTTCTGGTTCCGCAAGCCAAGCGCCAATGCGGCGGCGATCAAGGCCTTTGTCGTCAACCGCGTGGGCGATCTGGGCTTCATGCTCGGCATTTTCGGCACGTTCTGGGTGTTCGGTACGGTATCGATCCCTGAAATCCTGGAGGCGGCGCCGGGCATGAGCGGGGCAAGCATCGGCTTCCTCGGATACCGCGTGCAGACGATGGACGTGCTGTGCATCCTGCTGTTCATCGGCGCGATGGGCAAATCGGCGCAGCTGGGCCTGCACACCTGGTTGCCCGACGCGATGGAAGGCCCGACGCCGGTCTCCGCGCTGATCCACGCCGCAACCATGGTGACCGCGGGCGTGTTCATGGTCTGCCGCCTGAGCCCGATGTTCGAGACGGCGCCGGTCGCGCTGGGCGTGGTCACGTTTATCGGAGCGGCGACCTGCATTTTCGCCGCGACGGTCGGCACGACGCAGTGGGACATCAAGCGGGTCATCGCCTATTCGACCTGTTCGCAGCTCGGCTACATGTTCTTCGCCGCAGGTGTGGGCGCCTATGGCGCGGCGATGTTCCACCTGTTCACGCATGCGTTTTTCAAGGCGCTGCTGTTCCTCGGTGCAGGTTCGGTCATCCACGCGATGCACCACGAGCAGGACATGCGCTATTACGGCGAACTGCGTAAGCACATTCCGCTGACCTTCTGGGCGATGATGGCCGGCACGCTCGCGATAACCGGCGTGGGCATTTATAATCTCGGCCTCGGATTTGCCGGCTTCTGGTCCAAGGACGCGATCATCGAAGTCGCCTTCGCCCGCGGCACCGAAGTGGCGAGTTTCGCGTTCTGGATGGGCGTTTTCGCGGCATTGCTGACCAGCTTCTACAGCTGGCGGCTGATGTTCCTCACCTTCTGGGGCAAGCCGCGCTGGATCGAGAGCGAGCACATCCAGCATTCGGTACACAAGACACCTGAAGAGGCAGGGGCGGACAGGACGGGCGGCTATCACCCGCACGAGAGCCCGCTGACCATGCTCATCCCGCTGGGCCTGCTGTCGATCGGGGCGGTTCTGGCCGGACAACTCTTTGCCGAGACTTTCCTCGACAGCGAGGGTTTCTGGAACGGGGCGATTTTCTACAACGAGCCGCTGATCCACGCGATGCACAACGTGCCCTATCTCGTGAAATATGCCGCTTTTATCGTGATGATCATCGGCCTGTTCGTCGCCTGGCTGGCCTATATCAGGAATACCTCGCTGCCCGCCAAGGCTGCCGAGCAGCTCGGACCGATCTACCGGTTCTTCTACAACAAGTGGTATTTCGACGAGCTCTACCACTATCTCTTCGTGGTCCCCGCCTTCTGGCTGGGACGACAGCTCTGGAAGCTGGGCGATGTCGGCACAATCGACCGGTTCGGCCCCAACGGCGTGGCGTGGGTGGTCGAGAAGGGCTCGGTCGCCGCGCGCAGGTTCCCATCCTCTCGCTGATGCTGGCGGTTCCGCTGGTCGCCGCCATCGCCTGCCTGTTCCTGGGGGCACAGAGCGCGCGCCTGCTGGCGCTTGCCGCCACCCTGGCCAACCTTGTGCTGGGCGTCGTGCTGTGGCTGAACTACGATATCGGCGGAGCGCAATGGCAATTCACCGAACGGGCCGAAGTCTTTGCCGTATTCAGCTATGCGCTGGGTATCGACGGCATCGCATTGATGCTGATCATGCTCAGCGTTTTCCTAATGCCGATCTGCATTCTCGCAAGCTGGGATTCGATCGGCAAGCGTGTCGGAGAGTTCATGTCGGCCTTCCTGTTCATGGAAGTGCTGATGATCGGCGTGTTTGCGGCACAGGACCTGTTCCTGTTCTACATTTTCTTCGAAGCCGGCCTGATCCCGATGTATTTGATCATCGGCGTGTGGGGCGGGGACAACCGCATTTACGCGAGTTACAAGTTCTTCCTCTACACCCTGCTCGGATCGGTGCTGATGCTGATCGCGATGCTGTGGATGGTCAATGCGGCGGGGACGTCGGACATTCCGACACTGATGCAGTTCGATTTTGCACCTGGTGCGCAGACGTGGCTGTGGCTGGCGTTCTTTGCCAGTTTCGCTGTCAAGATGCCGATGTGGCCAGTGCACACCTGGCTGCCCGACGCGCACGTTCAGGCACCAACTGCGGGTTCGGTCATTCTGGCCGGCGTGCTGCTGAAATTGGGCGGATACGGCTTCATCCGGTTCAGCCTGCCGATGTTTCCCGACGCCAGCGGCCAGTTCGCCTGGCTGGTATTCGCGCTGTCGATGATCGCGGTGATCTACACCTCGCTGGTCGCACTGGTGCAAAGCGACATGAAGAAGCTGATCGCCTATTCGTCGGTCGCCCACATGGCGATCGTGACGGCGGGCCTGTTCGCATTCAATGTCCAGGGTCTGGAAGGGGCCATGATGGTCATGCTGGGCCACGGCCTCGTTTCGGGCGCGCTCTTCCTCTGTGTCGGGGTGATCTATGACCGACTGCACACGCGTGAGATTGCGCGGTACGGCGGGCTGAGCATCAACATGCCCAAATATGCGCTGTTCTTCCTGCTGTTCACCATGGCAAGCATCGGATTGCCGGGGACGAGCAACTTCATCGGCGAATTCCTCGCGCTGGCAGGAATGTACGAAGTCTCGACCTTCGTCGCGCTTGTCTGCACCACCGGGATTATCCTCGGCGCCGGATACATGCTCTATCTGTATCGCCGGATCGCATTCGGCGAACAGAAGAACGGCGATGCCGCCGCGATGCCCGACCTCACTGCCCGCGAATGGGCCATGTTCGTGCCCATCGCCGCAGCCGTGCTGTGGATGGGCGTTTATCCCGAGAGTTTTCTTGCGCCCATGCGACAGGACATAGCCGCGCTCGAGGCTCGCCTTGCGCGGGTTCAGCCGAATTACGATAGCGACCTGAACATCGGCGCGCCGCGCGACCATGCGGCGAATTATGTCGAGGCCGAGCATACGGAGGGAGGAGAGCACTGATGTCCTACTCCACCTCTCTCTATCTGACGGGTGCCGAAATCGGCCTGTCGATCGCGGGCCTGGTGCTCTTGCTGGCAACGGCATGGGCCGGCGAAAAGGCAACGCGCGCGATCACGATTGCGGCTGTCGCCGCGCTTTTCGGAGCACTGGCTTTCAATCTTTCGCTGTTCGATAGCGGCGCTTCGCGGGAAGCCTTTGGCGGCCTGTTCCGTGTCGACGGCTTCGCCACCTTTGCCAAATCGCTCATTTACATTGCCGCAATCGCCTGTCTGATCGTCGCCCCGCGCTATTTCGCAAACCGGGGCGAATATCGCGGCGAGTACCCGGTGCTGATGCTTTTCAATGCGGTCGGCATGGGGATGATGGTATCCGCCGTCGACCTGATGACGCTCTACATCGGGCTCGAGATGTCGAGCCTGTCGTCCTATGTCCTGGCAAGCTTCGCCCGCCGCGATGGCAAGTCGAACGAGGCGGGCCTGAAATACTTCATCCTCGGCGCACTGGCCTCCGGCATCATCCTCTACGGCATAAGCCTGGTCTACGGGTTTTCCGGGACGACCGATTACGACGGCATCCGGGCCGCGTTCGGGACGAATTTCTCTACCGGCGCGATGTTCGGAGTCGTTTTCGTGCTTGCCGGTCTCGCCTTCAAGGTGGCTGCCGTTCCCTTCCACATGTGGACGCCCGACGTTTATGAAGGCGCCCCGACACCGGTCACGGCGTTTTTCGCCAGTGCCCCCAAGGTTGCCGCGGTCGCGTTGCTGGTGCGGATGGCCATCGTTCCGTTCGGCGAGCAAGTCGGTGCGTGGCAGCAGATCGTCATCTTCGCTGCGATCGCATCGATCGTCGTCGGCGCGCTCGGTGCGATCGGACAGCAAAACCTCAAACGCCTGCTGGCCTATTCCTCGATCAACAATGTCGGCTTCGTCCTGATCGGGCTGGCTGCTGCGACGCCGGATGGTGTTTCCGGCGTGCTCGTATACCTCGCGATTTATGTGGCGATGACCATCGGAAGTTTCGTCGCCATCCTGATGTTGCGCGATCGCGACGGCGAACCGCTGAGCACCTTCGCCGATATATCCGGCCTTTCATCCACCAGTCCGGTCCTTGCCTGGTGCCTGCTCGCACTGATGTTCAGCCTTGCAGGAATTCCGCCGCTGTTCGGTTTCTGGGGCAAGTTCGTGGTATTCCAGGCGGCCGTCGAGGCGGACATGATCGCATTGGCGGCGATCGGTATCGCGGCCAGCGTCATCGGCGCATTCTATTACATTAAGTTCGTCAAGGTGATGTTCTTCGACGAGCCGGTGCGCGAGGGTCCGGACCGTGCGTCCGTATCCCACTGGGTCATCCTTGGCCTGAGCGTGCTGATCATCTCGCCGCTGGGATACCTGCTGACACCGTGGCTCGATAGCGTCGCGGACGCGGCCGCCCGGTCGCTGTTCATGCCGATTTGATAGAGATCGTCCCCCAGACCGGTTCGACGAACGCCGACCTGTCGGCGCGTCTTCGCGCCGACGAGCGGGTGGTCGAAGGCCACTGGCTGATTGCCGACAGGCAAACCGCCGGGCGCGGTCGGCAAGGGAGGCCATGGTCCGACGGCAAGGGCAACTTCATGGGATCGACGACGGTGCGCCCGCATGAGCGCGATCCGGCGCCGCACACGCTGACGTTTGTCGCGGCGCTTGCCCTCTACGAGACCGTCGTTCCGCTGATTCCCAATCCCGGGGATCTGAGGTTGAAATGGCCGAACGACCTGCTGGTCGGCGGAGCGAAGCTGGCAGGTATCCTCCTGGAGCGCGAAGGCGCCGCGATCATCATCGGGATCGGTGTGAACCTGGCGAGCGCGCCGGAGATCGAAGCCTATCCGACCGTCGCCCTGTCGCAATTCGGTCCATCCCCCGACCGCGACCATTTCGCCCGGGCGCTGGCCAAGGCGTTCGATCAGGAGGTCGACCGGTGGCGGACCTTCGGCCTGGCTCCGATCCTGCGCCGCTGGGAAGCGATTGCCTATCCGGCCGGAACGGCACTGACCATCACTCCGCCCGGAGAAGATGCGGTGAACGGATCCTTCGGCGGATTGAGCGATGACGGCGCCTTGCTCCTTCGCTTGGAGAATGGCGCGCTCCGTGCCATTCACGCGGGCGACGTCGTTCTGGCGCAGAAGGAGAGATAGGCGATGCTGCTGGCTGCCGATGTCGGGAACACCAATGTGGTATTCGCCCTGTTCGATCTCGACGCCAAGGGCGGGCGGGAAATTCTTGCACGCTGGCGCATCGCGACCGACCCGCGACGGACCGGAGACGAATATGCGGTATGGCTGCTGCAACTGCTCGAGATAGAAGGCTATGCGCGCGAGGACATCACGCAGATCATCGTCGCCTCGGTCGTCCCCCGGGCCGATCATAATCTGACCGTCCTGTCGGAGAAATATTTCGGGATCACGCCGATCATGGCCGGCGAGGGCGCAGCTGCCTGGCCGTTCGCCATCGACGTCGATCAACCCAGTTCGCTGGGGGCGGATCGGGCACTCAATATTCTCGCGGCGCACGAACTTTATGGCGGCGACCTGATCGTGGTCGATTTCGGCACCGCGACGAAGTTCGAAGCTGTCGATTTCAACGGAACCTACAAGGGCGGGATCATCGCGCCGGGCATCAACCTGTCGCTCGATGCGCTGGTCGGCAAGACGGCGAAATTGCCCCGCATCGGCATCCGCGCGCCCGACAGCGAAAGCGTGATCGGTCGCAACACCGAAGACCAGATGCTGATCGGCGTATTCTGGGCGCATGTCGCGATGATGGAGGGGCTGATTGCCCGGATGCGCGCGGAGATCGGGCGGCCCGCCAAGGTCGTCGCCACCGGAGGATTGGCAATCCTGTTCGATGAAAAGACGGAGATTTTCGACCACGTGAACGCGGATATGACCATTCTTGGCCTGGCCATCCTTGCCGAGCGCTGCGCGCGATGAAAAAGGACTTCACGCCCGAAGACGAATTGCTGTTTCTCGCGCTCGGCGGTTCGGGGGAGATCGGCATGAACGTCAATCTCTATGGTTGCCAGGAGCGCTGGCTGATGGTCGATCTCGGCATGACGTTCTCGGGTGGCGAGTATCCGGGCGTCGATCTGGTTTTCGCCGATCTCGAATTTATCGAGGAACGCGCGCAGCAGCTCGACGCGATTGTCCTGACCCATGCGCATGAGGATCACATCGGTGCGGTGCCGTATTTTGCCGCAGACCTTGGTGTGCCGATCTATGCCACACCGTTCACCGCCGATCTTGTGCTCCGGAAACTGGAAGAGGCCGGGATTGCCGACCAGGTCGAGCTGCATGTAATCGAAGAGGATCACGGGAGTTTCGAGATCGGGCCGTTCGGGATCACCTATATCCCGCTGGCGCACTCGATCGCCGAGGGGAACGCCCTGCTGATCGAAACACCGCACGGGCGGATCTTCCATACGGGCGACTGGAAGCTCGACGAGGATCCCATCATCGGCGAGCCGACGACGGAAGAGGAACTCGTGAGCATCGGCGACGAGGGCGTATTGGCTCTTGTTTGCGATAGCACCAATGTTTTCAATCCGGCGCCGAGTGGATCGGAAGGCGCGGTTTACAAGGGCTTGCTCGAGGAAGTTCAGAGGCATTCGGGAAAGCGCGTGCTCGTCACGACCTTTGCCAGCAATGTCGCGCGGCTTCAGACCCTGAGCGACGTCGCCAAGGAAACCGGACGCCGGCTGTGCATTGCGGGGCGATCTCTCGACCGGATCATCGAGGTCGCGCAAGCCAACAATTATCTTGGCGATTTCGCCGAGACGGTCGATTTCGACACGGCCATGGGCCTGCCGCGGGGCGAGTTGCTGATCGTCGCGACGGGCGGGCAGGGCGAACCGCGCGCCGCCCTGTCGCGCATATCGGAGGACAATCATCCGCTTGAGCTGGTGCCGGGCGACGTGGTGCTTTTCTCGAGCAGGCAGATACCCGGCAACGAGCTGGCGATCGGGGCGGTCCAGAACCGGCTTGCCGCCAAGGGTGTGGAGATGGTGACCGACCGTCAGAGCCTGATCCACGTGTCTGGTCATCCCGGGCGACCCGAACTCGAAGCGCTCTATGGCTGGCTGAGGCCGGACATCCTGCTGCCGGTGCATGGCGAAATGCGCCACATGCAGGAGCAGGCGCGCTTGGGGCTAGGGAGCGGAATTCCCGATGCGGTCGTCCAGCAGAACGGTGATGTCGTGCGCCTCGCACCCGGATCACCCGGAAAAATTGGCGAGGTGCGGGCAGGGCGGCTTGTCC
This sequence comes from Citromicrobium sp., assembly GCA_003248395.1. GTDB lineage: Bacteria > Pseudomonadota > Alphaproteobacteria > Sphingomonadales > Sphingomonadaceae > Qipengyuania. The sequence goes on along the minus strand of QFNA01000098.1, from coordinate 9,867 downwards.
TGGACGGCGATATCATCGTGCCCGCGGATGGCGATGCCATCGTGATGCGGCGACGGATCATGCATGAGGGCGTCGTCTTCGTGGCGCTCGACCGCAATCTCGATCCGCAAATCGACAGCCTGGGGCTGCCGCTGGACGAGGATTATGCCGATTTCCTCGCGGAAGCCAAGGAAGACACCGTACGCGCCATCGCCCGCCTGAAGGGTGCCGACCGGCGAAGCCGCAGCGCGATCCATGAAGCGGCCCGTCTGGCAACGCGGCGTGCCGCGCAGCGATGGTCGGGCAAGCGACCGCAAGTCCGCGTAGTGCTGCCCGACGGGATCGAATGACGCATGGAACCGGTCATGCAATGGACATCGATACTGGCGATCTATGCCCTGTTCTGGGTGATCAGCGCCTTCGTTCTGCTGCCTTTCGGTATCAAGACGCATGACGAGGCGGGGTTGGAGAAGATACCGGGTCAGGCAGACAGCGCGCCGGCCAATTTCCAGCCGGGGCGCGTAGCGAAGCGCGCGACGATCGTTGCTGCCGTCCTGACCGCGCTTTACGTGGCCAATTACGCCTTTGGCTGGATCGAGCCCGAAGACATCATCCTGTGGGGCCCGACCCGCGACTGATTGAGCAGGTCAGGTGCGCAGACGTTCGAGCGCCTGCGCCAGCACGACATAAAGCTTGCCCATATCGCTCGACAGCAAGGTGACGCTGACCGCGTGACCGTCGCGCGTTGCCAGCACTGTGCGCAGCATCGATTCGAAATCGTGAATGTAGCGATTGACGTGCTGGCGCAGGTCCGGATCGTTGTCGTAGATTTCGGCAATCTCGCGCGCTTCGGTGTTGTCGACGAGCCGCACGGCGCGGCGCGTAAAAATGCCGCGGTCGCCGCGCAGAATGAGCGAAACGCGGCGGGCGAAGTCGGCATCGACATTCTGTTCGGCGCGTTCACGGGCGTGCGCGATGCGCGATTCGAGGTTGCTGGTCAGTTCGTTGACCCGCACCAGCTGATCTCGCATCTGTTGCATCGACGCGCGAGCGGCCGCGACAGATTTCTCACGAGCCTCGTCGAGGCTGGCAAGCGCGCTGTCGGTATGTTCGGCCAACGCCGCTTCGATGGCTTGGGCACTGCGTTCGCCGACCTGGCCCGCCAGCGCATTGATCTGTTCTGCACGGTCCGTCTCGAACGTGCCCAGGGCCTCGCGTGCGCTGCTATCGAGAGCATCGATCGCCGCCTTGAGTTCAGACTGGACACGCGCCGCGACCGCTTCGCTCTCTTCGCCGAGCGCGGCGACTTCCGCACGCAGGCGTTCGACCGCCTCGAGCTGTGCCGAGTTGCGATCCTCGAATTCCGAATGGAAACCGCCAAAGCCCGCAAGCACTTCGCGGGTTCGATCCTCGATGCTGCCCATCCGCTCTCCGATCGAGTCGCCGGACCCCCGCGCCTGTTCGAGAAGCGCATGAATTTCTCCCGCGCGCCGTTCGACGTCCGCCAGGCGGTTTTCCGATGTTTCCATCGCGTGCGGCAGGTCTTCGCGGCTGTGCCGTTCGCTTGCCTGGATCAGCTCGAGCAGGCGGACGCTCGCATCAGTGAGAGCCGCAACCGCCATGTCCGTGCCATCGAGCGATTCGCGGCTATCGACGAGCACACGGTTGAGCTCGCCAATTCCGGCCGAGAGCGTTTCATTCGCCTCGCGGCCCTGACCGGCGATCGTATCGAAGGTCGAGCCGGCTTGCGCCATGCGCTCGACGAGATCAGCGCCCTGTTGGTCGATACTCGCAATTTGCGCCCGCTGTACTTCATGCCGCTCGGAGATACTTGCATCGATCGCAGCCATCCTTTCGTCGAGGAGAGCTGACAACTCGTCCTGCCCTGCCTTCAATCTCTCCATCCGGCCAAGGGATTCAGCTTCGAAATGCCGACCGCGCTCGGCGGTCGCTTCGTCGAATGTGATCGCGTCCTGCTGTAGCTTTGCCAGAGCGGCATTGGCATTTTCCATCGCCCGGCGGTCGACGGTGATGATTTCCTCCACGGCCTGCCTGAGACGGCTCTGCAACGCCGCCGCCTGCTTGTCCCAAACGCCGAGCGCTTCCTCCTCGCCCTTGCGCATCTCGTCCGCGGCCTCGCCAAAGTCCTTCCGCAAGGTCGCGATACGTCCACCCAGCGAAGCGAGGGCGAGCTGTTCTGCGACTTCGCTTTGCGAGCGGGCCTCGTCGAGCTCGGCACGCAAGGCATCCCACCGCAAACGCATTTGCGCGAGTGCATCGACCTCGCGCGCATCGAGTTCTGACCGGAATTCTTCGCCTCCACGACGCAAGGCTGAAAAACGCAGGTCGGAAATCTCAGCGAACTTGTCTGCTTCAAGCCTGAATTCGGCAATGGTATCGTCGATACGATCGCGCAGAAGCGAAATCTGCTCTTCGCTCGCTTTTCCAAACGCCTCGAGCCTGTCGAAACCTTCGTTCAAACGGTCGAGTTGCTCCTGCGCATTGCGCCCGACGCCACCGATCTGGTTCGACACGTCGCGCGCGGAGTTCGCGATCACCGGAAGATTATCGCGGAGGCGGTTCATGTTCTCGAGGGCAGCCGAACTGACGCTGGCAATCGCATCGACCTGCGCGCCGTTGTCTCGGACCAAGGACTGCAACCGTTCCGCATGTTGACTGCCCAGGAATTCACGGGCCAGGCTCAATTCACGGTTCGTGGCAGACAGACGAGTTTCGAGGTTGGCCGATTCCTCGGCAAGGCTTCGAGAGATGACCGCGAACCGTTTGGCCTCGTGTGTCGAATTGCGGGTCGCGAGGATCCACAGAGCCACGATCAGGATGACTGGCCCGGACCACCCGATGATCGCCTCGGCCCATGCTGCTGGTGTAGATGAGGAAAAGAGCGATCCGCGGACAGCCCAGAAATGGAATGCGGTCCAGACAGCAATAGACACAGCCGCGATTGCTGGCACGATCCAGCCACGGTGGCTATCCGCAACGACATCGTCATCATAAAACTCTAATGGCTCGGCATCCATCTCGCCCGATCCGTCCTGAGGCTCCGGCATCTCGCCAAGAGTCTCATCGTGCATTTGATCTTGGTCGGCGTGTTCGCCTTCGACCACGGAGATGTGCGATTTTTTCCTCATGACCGAAATCTATCAGGTTTCGGTAAAGCTTAAAGCCTCTTTAACCCAGCTATCCCGCGGCAATCGTGGGTCGAAGCACCCATGCGTGCCGTATTTGCGACGAGTGCAAATCGAATGTGCGCTTGGCAGCCGGGCGATTCCCTTCCTATGGATGGTCGAACAGAAGCAGCAGGAGTATAGCGACGCCGTGCGCATCGCATTGCTTTCCACGATTGAACGAGACCCGATGCGCGGCCGGCAGAATCCTGCTTTCACCAAGTTCGCCGGTGTTCCCGTGATCCAGAGGCAACTCGACCTCGCTCTTGCGTTGGGATGCGAACGCATTGCGTGCCTGAGCGAGGGGATCGGTCCCGAAGTCATTGCGCTCCAGCATCGTGCCGAACATGCCGGAGCCAAATTTGTCGCAATGCGCGACACGGTCAGATTGTCGGGCCTGGTCACAGCATCGGACGAGCTGCTGGTCATGGCGAGCGCGGTTCTGCCGGACGAATCCGTGACCGAGCGAAACTTGGCCAAACCGGCGGTTCTCGCTTTTCCGGCAGAATCGGCAGTCGAGCAGGGCTACGAAAGGATCGACCCGGAGTTTGCGTGGAGTGGCATGCTGCTGACGCATGGGGCGATCGTGGAAAAACTTGCCGAGCTCCCGATCGATAGCGATGCCAGTTCCGCCCTGATGCGATTGTCCTTGCAGTCCGGCGTGAAGCTGATGCCGCTCGAAAGGCGATTGCTCGATGATGGATTATGGCATCTCGAAGCGGATCATTCCAAGCTCGTAGAACGCGAGCGGCGGTGGATTGCCAGCCAGCGCGAGCAGGTTTCGTTTCTCTCTCCCGGCTTGGCGATTGCCGAGCGTACCGGGGCGAGGTTGGCCCGCGATGTCGTCGGAAAGCGTTCGGAAAAAATCCCTGCCGGAGTGGCGGTCCTCTCGGGAATTTTCGCTCCGATAGCGTGTTATTTCGGCGTTCCGGTAATCGGGTTTGCCCTGCTCGCCCTGATGGCGATGGCATTGCATGTTACTCGGGTGGTTTTCCGGGTATCCCGCAAGGGGCGCGCGGGGTCACGCTCTGGCCGCGTCGTCAATGTGCTCGATATCATGCTGGATCCGATTTTTGTCCTGTGTCTCGTCATCGCGGCCCCCAACGGTATCGGTTGGTTCAGCATTTTCGTGCCGCTGGTTCTGATCGGGCTTTTGCGATTGGGTGCGCTACACGGCAACGAGCGATGGCAGCGAACCTATTCCGACAGGATCCTCCTTGCCCTCTTGCTCGTGCCAGCAGCCTTCTTCGGGTATGCGATCGAGATGGCCGCGGCGATATCACTGCTTGTCCTGTTCAGTCGTTTCGTGCCGACCTTTCGTGACGACTAAGGGGCTATTAACCGCGTTTCACTAGACGCGAGATCATGACGATGACGCATGTTCCTGAGCAGACCGGAAAGGGTGAGGGCCAGCAGGACCGCTTGCGCCAGTCGCTTGCCCGCGGGAATGCCGTGGTTGCCAATGCGACGTCCGTCATGCGTTCGCTCATCGACATGCCCGAACCTGCAGTATTCAGCGACGCCATCGTTGCCAGAACGCGCGGCATGATCGAGGGCGTTGCTGCGCAGTTGCTCACCCGCCAGGCAGAGACAATGGGGCCGGTCGCGCGCGATGCCTTTGTCGAGGATCGCGTCGAGACGCTTGCAGGACGATTGCTGGAACGCGACGATCTGGTTCGGCATTGTCACGCGCTGGCGCAGGAATGGCATCTGACTGAACGATTGGACGCCGAGACCGGGCTGGATCCTGTGCTCTCGCCACTCCTACAAGAGCTGATCGGTAGCGAGAACCCCGATCAGGCCAGTGCCGCAATGTCTGCCATGGCGGCACAGGCGCGCTACACGCAGCAGATGCGACGGATGGAATACGATGTCAGCCAGCTGCCCGCAGATCTCTTTCATCAGGCTCTGACCGACTGGAAGACCTTCAGCCGCGCGGCGGCCTCCGACAGTTTTGCTCAGGCCGAGAAAAAGCTCAGGAGCGAATTCGATGAAGCCGCGGGCCGCCTTTCCTTGTTGGAGAGAATCATCCTGTCGGACGAGCAGCAGGAACAAGGCGTACTCAGGATTGAGCATGCTGGGGTCGCGCTGTTCCTGTCTGGATTGGCTGCGGTCTCCGGTCAGTCTCGCGAGATGGTAACCGTTTATAGTTTGTTGCGCGATGGATCGTGTCTCGCGCTCGCGTTGAAATCCGGCGGACTTTCCGAGCGTGACGTGACATCAATTATGTGGCGCCTGAATCCTGACGCGTCGCCGCCGGCAGGCATTGCGGACCTGTCGACCCGTCAAGCGCGGGAGATGCTCTCCGTCACATCACAGAAAGGCGGGCCGCCGGCATGAGCAAACGTGATCCACTCGCGCACGCCATTACCGGACCAGCCGACGAGGTGCGCGAAATCGACGGTCCGTTGCGCGCACTCAACATGACCTGCGGAGGCGCTGTCGGTTCGACGCTCGCGATTCCGCAACTCCTGGAGCTGGTCAAAAAATCGCGCGATTATGGATTGAAACTCTCGAGGCAATTCGAAGCCAGCGATGGTGAGAACCGCATTCTTGCCTGGGCAGAGGTCACACCGCTGCCGGAAGACCAGGAAGGTGGATGCGACATTGCCATCACCAGTTGGCGCATGGCGCCGCTGCCGGACGTCGAGAGCAATGGCCTCGGAATTTCGGATGACGAGCTATACCGAAATTTCGCCGAGTTTTCGGCGAGACTGGACGCGGAGCAATGTCTTCTTTCGGCCGAAGCGAGTGCGTCGGATCTGATGTCGCTCGAACGTCAGGCACTGGATTCGGTCGGTGAGCACTGGACGGTCCTGTGCGAATTTGATGGGCACCAGAACGCAAGATCGCTGCATTGGCGAATGCTCGATGGCGCGCGCTGCTCGGTGGCCGGATCGACCAGAACCTGGACTGCACACATCAGTCCGCTCGGCGCTGATGGGTTCGGAGATAAAGGTTTCTCGCTCCACCTAGTGTCGGATACCGGAGCCGACGATGCCCACGAGACTGACGGCAACCTGCTGCCGTCCTTGGGCAATGATCTGATCCCGGTGTTGCGGCAGCCCATCAACCGCATCATTGCCAATGCGGAAACAATCCGCACCAAACTGGCCGGTCCGCTCGCGCCGGAATACAGCGATTACGCGGGAGATATTGCTGGGGCGGGGCAGCATTTGCTCGCGCTGATCGATGATCTGGGCGATCTGGAGGTCGTCGAAGCCGATGATTTCTCGACCGCGCCGGATGTCATCGATCTGGCAGAAGTGGCGCGGCAGGCTTGCGGCATCCTGGGCGTACGCGCCAAGGAAAAGAGAATTGCGCTAGTTCCGCCTGCCGAAGGTGAAGGTCAGCATGCTACCGCAGAGTTTCGCAGGGTCCTGCAAATCCTGCTGAACCTGGTGGGTAATGCGATCCGGTATTCCCCCGAGGACAGCCAAATCTGGGTTCGACTGGACCGGATCGGCGACCACGCGCTCGTGACGGTAGCGGACCAGGGTCATGGTCTTGATTCGGACCAGCAATCGCGGGTTTTCGAGAAGTTCGAGCGTCTGGGCCGAAGTGATGATGGCGGTTCGGGGCTCGGTCTCTACATCTCGCGTCGCATTGCGCGCGCCATGGGCGGGGATCTGACGGTTGAAAGCGCCCCAGGACTGGGCGCGCGGTTCACTCTCAGTGTGCCGGCGAAAGGCTGAAGAAGCGTATTATCGTCCCCTGTTGCCACGCCAGAACAGGAATGCGCCGACCAGGAAGGTCAGCGCACCGTAAATGGCCCATTGGCTTTCCGCGAGCATGAAGCTTTCGGCGGGCCACATGACGAGGCCGAGCCCCTGCAGCGTCCACAGGCCCCCGGACAGCATGAGCGCCACCCCGAGGACCTTGAGGACGAACGGCATCAGCGCTTGGCCATCGGAATATAAGGTCGTTCAGTCGGGCCGGTATAAAGCTGACGCGGACGGCCGATGACCTGGCCGGGATCGGAGATCATCTCGTTCCACTGTGCAACCCAACCGACGGTGCGCGCCAGAGCGAACAGCGCGGTAAACATGGTGGTGGGGAAGCCGATCGCCGACAGTATAATGCCTGAGTAGAAATCCACGTTGGGGAAGAGCTTCTTTTCCTTGAAGTAGTCGTCGTTCAAGGCGATCTCTTCAAGCTGCAGAGCGGTTTCGAAGACCGGGTCTTTGACGTTGAGCGCTTCGAATACTTCGCGAACCGTCTTTTGCATGACGGTCGCGCGCGGATCGTAGTTCTTATAGACGCGATGTCCGAAGCCCATAAGCCGGAACGGATCGCTCTTGTCCTTCGCGCGCTCGATATATTCGGGAATGCGGTCCGGTGTGCCGATTTCCTGAAGCATGTTGAGCGCCGCTTCGTTGGCGCCGCCGTGGGCCGGGCCCCATAGGCAGGCGATCCCCGCCGCGATACATGCAAAGGGGTTGGCCCCCGAAGATCCCGCCAGTCGAACAGTCGAAGTCGAAGCGTTCTGTTCGTGGTCGGCGTGCAGGATGAAGATCCGGTCCATCGCCTTTTCCACGGCGGGATGGAGGTCGTATTCTTCTGCTGGCACTCCGAACGTCATGCGCAGGAAATTGCCCGTGTAACTGACATCGTTCTTCGGCTGCATGAAAGGCTGGCCGACCGAATATTTATAAGCCATCGCCGCGATCGTTGGCATTTTCGCGATGAGGCGGTGGCTCGCGATCTTGCGCTGCTCGGGATCGGAAATGTCGGTGCTGTCATGATAAAAAGCGGACAATGCACCGACGACCCCGCACATGATTGCCATCGGGTGCGCGTCGCGACGGAAACCCTGATAGAACTGGCGCAACTGGTCGTGCACCATGGTGTGGCGCGTGATCGTATAGTCGAAATCGTCCAGCTCGTCCTGGCTGGGGAGTTCGCCGTTCAAGAGGAGGTAGGCGACTTCCATGAAGCTCGAATGCTCGGCAAGTTCGCCGATGGGATATCCGCGATGGAGAAGAACCCCCTCTTCGCCATCGATAAAGGTCAGCGCACTTTCACAGCTGGCGGTTGATTTATACCCCGGGTCGTAGGTGAATTTGCCGGTGCTGCCGTAAAGCTTGCGAATGTCGATGACATCCGGTCCGCAGCTACCTTCAAGGACGGGAAAATTCTGGGTCTGACCGCCCAGATCGAGTGTTGCCTGCTTGTCGGCCACGCCTGTCTCCTCAGTTTATCCCTGACCTATTGGCAAAGCTTGCTCGTCGATGCGAGCCAGCGATTCTTCCTTGCCCAACAGGACGAGTACATCGAAAATTCCGGGCGAGGTGGTGCTGCCCGTAAGTGCCGCACGCATGGGTTGCGCGAGCTTGCCGAGGCCCAGTTCGAGCTTTTCGGCATATGCTTTGGTAGTGGCTTCGAGAGCCCCGATTGTCCAGTCATTTTCCGAGCGCAACTCGTCGGCTAGGCCCGCCAGACGGGATCGCGCTTCTCCATCCAGCAAAGCTTCGGCTTTTTCGCTCATTTCCAGCGGACGGGTGGCGAACAGGAATGCCGCCCCTTCGGCAAGCTCGTTCATGTTCTTAGCCCGTGCCTTGAGGGCGGGCATGGCGGCGGTAAGAAGGCCGATACTGTCTTCTTTCCCGAGCATGGCCGCGACCAGAGCCGCAAGTCTCTCGTCTTCTGCCAGACGGATGTAGTGGCCATTCAGACTTTGCAATTTCTTGATGTCGAACCGCGACGGGCTTTTGCCGACGCCGTCGAGATCGAAGAGTTCGATTGCTTCGTCGCGTGCAATCTCTTCACGGTCGCCGTGACCCCAACCGAGCCGCAAGAGATAGTTGAAGAGAGCCTCCGGCAGAATCCCTTCATCATCGCGATATGCTTCGACCCCGATCGCCCCGTGACGCTTGGACATCTTGGCCCCGTCCGAGCCATGAATGAGCGGGACATGGGCATAAACAGGATCCGGCCATCCGCCCTCGATCTGGTCCATCGCCCGAATGATCGGCAGCTGGCGGAACGCGTTGTTGAGATGATCGTCCCCTCGAATGATGTGGGTTATGCCCATGTCATGGTCGTCGACCACCACCGCCAGCATGTAGGTTGGCGTGCCGTCCGCCCGGAGCAATACGTAGTCGTCGATTTCTGCATTGCTGACCGTCACCTTCCCCTGGACGCGATCATCGATGACGGTCTCGCCTTCGGTTGGCACTTTCAGTCGAATGACGAAGGGCGCATCCGCAGGAGCCTCTGACGGATCGCGATCCCGCCACCGGCGATCGTAACGCATCGGCTGCTTGTTCGCCCGTTGCGCCGCACGCATTTCCTCGAGTTCCTCGGTCGTGGCGAAACACTTGTAGGCGTGTCCGGCCTCGAGGAGCTGGTGCGCGACTTCGGCATGCCGCGCAGCGCGGTCGGACTGAAATACCGGCGGATCGTCGAAATCGAGGCCAAGCCAGTCGAGACCGTCGAGAATCTTGTCAATCGCGTCCTGCGTGCTGCGTTTCCGGTCCGTGTCCTCTATGCGCAGCAAAACCCGCCCGCCATGATGGCGTGCGAACAGCCAGTTAAACAATGCCGTCCGGGCTCCGCCGATATGGAGGAAGCCGGTAGGGGAGGGGGCGAAGCGGGTTACGACCTGTTTCCCAGTTTCGCTTGCCATCGTATCATCTTTCATATCAAAGGATTGCATGGCGACGCAGGGGACGCCGATTGTACCGATCGGCGGGTCAGAGGG
>QFNA01000171.1 GCA_003248395.1 Citromicrobium sp. | reverse complement strand
CTCTTGCCCGAGGCACATGAACAGCTCACCCGTGCAGGTCACCCGCACCCGGTTGCAGCTTTCGCAGAAGTTATGCGTGAGCGGGGTGATGAAGCCGATCTTCGCCCCCGTCTCCTCGACCCGGACATAGCGGGCCGGGCCGCCGGTTCGCTCGGCCAAAGGCGTCAGCGTCAGCCGCTCGGCCAGCCGGGCGCGCAGGTCCGACAACGCCCAGTACTGGTCGAGCCGCAGCTCGTCGCCCATCTCGCCCATCGGCATGACCTCAATGAAGGTCAGGTCATGGCCCTCGGCGGCGCACCAGTCCACCAGCGTGAACAGCTCGTCCTCGTTGAAGCCCTTGAGCGCCACCGTGTTGATCTTGACCCGCAGCCCGGCGTCCTGTGCGGCGCGGATGCCGTCGAGGACCTGCGGCAGCCGCCCCCAGCGGGTGATCGCGGCGAAGCGGTCGGGGTCGAGCGTGTCGAGCGAGACGTTCACCCGCCGCACCCCCAGCGCCGCCAGCGGCGCGGCGAAGCGGGCGAGCTGGCTGCCGGGCGAAGCGGGCCAGCTGGCTGCCGTTGGTGGTCAGGGTGAGCTCGTCGAGTCCCTGCCCCGGCCCGCTGCCCAGCCGCCCGGCCATCGCCTCGAAGAAGGACAGGATGTTGCGCCGCACCAGCGGCTCGCCGCCGGTGATCCGCAGCTTGCGGACGCCCAGGTCGACGAACGCGCCGCAGAGACGCTCAGCAGCTCGGCCTTGGGCAGGAACTGCATGTGCTCGGCCATGCAGTAGGTGCAGCGGAAATCGCAGCGGTCGGTGACCGACACCCGCAGATAGGTGATGGGCCGGGCGAAGGGGTCGATCAGCGGGGTGGTTTCGGCCATGCCGCCAACATAGGGCCGTGGCGCCAGCCACACAAGAACGGCGGAAAAACGCCCAGCACACGCGCTGGTGCGTGGACAGGCGCGCGCCCCGCGGCCACGCTGTCGCAATAGCGAGGGTCGCGCGACGGGCGCGGCCCCGACACCGAGGGACGTCCGACCATGACCATCGCCCGCCTTGCCCTGATCCTTCCCGCGCTGGCCCTCGCGGCCTGCCAGACGACCATGACCGACCCGACGCCCACGCCCGCGCCGCGCACCCCCGGCGCGACGGTCGGCGCCACCGCGGGCGATGCCGCCGCCGCGGCCGCCGCCGAGGCGCGCACCGGCACCATTCCCGACACGCTGACGGTGGGCACGCTGCAGCGCCCGGCCGGCTCGCGCAGCGTGGCCCAGCTGGACGCCTCGGCCGCCGAAAAGGCCGCGGCCACCGCGCCCGCCGCCAAAGGCGGGCGGCTGGGGACTACGGTCGCCTCGCTCGGCGATGCGACGCAGGGCGGGTTCTGGATGCGCACACCGCTGGTCAAGGCCGCCGGCAAGGGGCGGATCGTCAACCCGGCCAACGGCAAGTCGGTGAACGTGGACCTGATCCCGCTCGGCGGTCCGGCCTCGGCCGGCAGCCAGGTCTCGCTGCCCGCGCTGACCACGCTGGGGATCGGCCTGACCGACCTGCCGACGGTCGAGGTCTTCAGCGCCTGACGCGCACGGCGGGGGCGGCGGTCAGCCCCACTCGGGGCGCAGCCGCTCGACCCAGTCGCGGCCGGCGTCGCCGCCCCACAATTCCCACGCGATGCGGCCGGTCGAGGGGCTCGCCGCATCGTCCCAGCCGCGCCCGCCGCGCAGATAGGCAAAGCGGGCGAACCAGCCGGCGATCACCCGCATCTCGCGCGCGGAGTGCGGACGGCGGGCCGCCAACGCCTCCGCCCGCGCCAGCCCGACTTCGGTGCCGCCGCGACCGTGCCGGGCGCGCAGGGCGAGGCCCGCGCGGGCGGCGGCGGCCACCGCCTCGGGCGGGACGAAGCCCGCGCCGAGGCCCAGCGCCTCGAGTTCCGCGGCGAGCGCGGCGGGCAGGCGGTCGGCCACCGTCAGGCGAGACCCCGCACGAGGCCGCCTCAGGCCGCCGGCATCCGCGCCTCGACCATGCCCGCGAACCAGCTCGCCCCGAACGGGATCGCATCGTCGTCGAAGTCATAGGCCGGGTGGTGCCCCCGGCCGCGCCTCGAGCATGTAGCTGAAATCCTCGCCGCCCATCATCGGGGCGACGTCGGTGTCCACATCGGCCGAGATCATCCGCGCCACCTCGATGGCATGGCCGGTCTCGTCGGGGTGGTTCACCGTCACCGGATAGCCGCGGTTATAGGCGACCTCGGCCACCGCGCCGAACGCCGTCGCCACGCTCGTCGCCACGCGGGTGATCCCCTCCTGCAGCTGGTCGCGGACATGGGGGTCAAGGCTGCGGGCCGTGCCCTTCAGCCGCACCACCTGCGGGATCACGTTGTAGGCGGTCGAGTCGGTCTGCACGACCGTGGCCGACACCACGCCGTTCTTCAGCGGATCGACATTGCGCGAGACGATGGACTGCAGCGCGGTGATGATGTGGGCGCTGACCAGCACCGGGTCGATCCCCTCGTGGGGCTTGGCGGCGTGGCCGCCCTTGCCGGTCACGGTGATCTCGAACTGGTCGGCGGCGGCCATGATGCCGCCCTCGCGGATGGCGAAGGTGCCGACCGGGATGCCTGGCATGTTGTGCATCCCGTAGAACTCCTGGATGCCCCAGCGCTCGGCCAGCCCGTCCTCGATCATCGCCAGCCCGCCGCCGCCGCCCTCTTCGGCGGGCTGGAAGATCAC
>QFNA01000097.1 GCA_003248395.1 Citromicrobium sp. | reverse complement strand
CTCCTTGCTCGCGATCGCGTGCACCATGTTGAAATCGAGCCGCACGGCGTGCACGCCCTGAGACGGCCCGCGTGAGAGGATGATCGCTGCATCGAGCGTGTCGCCGACACGGTCTTCCAGGTGCGGGCCGGTGTCGATGTCGATATGCAGCAACGGGTGCCGCTGACGCAGCTCTGCCAGTCGCGGAAACAGCCTCTGGCTGCCGAACAGGGGCAGGACCCCCAGATGCAGGCGCAGGACGGACAAGTTTTCGGACTGGCTTTCCACTGCCCTTGCCAGCGCCTCCAGCTGCGGATTGACCGCTTCGTAAAACGCGTGGCCGTCATCAGTCAGCTGCATCGCCTGCCTTGCGCGGGTGAACAGTTTTTTGCCGACGAATTCTTCCAGATTGCCGATCCGCCGCGACAGGGCCGACGGGCTCAGTCCGAGCTCGTCCGCCGCAGCGCGAGCCGAGCCGAGGCGAACGGTGCGTACGAACGCTTCGAGCGCACGTAGCGGGGGAAGGCGGCGGACGGCCATGAGTGCGGACTATTGCCCGTGACGCACGGTGTCGAGAGGCAATGTGCACTAAAGTGCAACTAAGCTAGTCCTCGTCCTCCGCGGGCTCGGGCGGCTCGTGCAGGCGCAGCCGTTTTACATGGGTTTCGTCGCCGTCGAGGATTTCCATGCGCCAGCCGCTCGGGTGTTCGACCACGGCGCCGACCTGCGGCACCTGTTCGGCCAGCACAAAGGCCAGCCCGCCCAGCGTATCGACCGATTCCTCCACCTCGGCGAGGCGGGAATCGACCCTTTCCGCGACATCGTCCAGCTCGGCCCGCGCGTCGCAGTCCCACATGCCCTCGCCGATCGAAACGATCAGTTCGCGCGGTGCCTCGTCGTGTTCGTCTTCGATATCGCCGACGATTTCCTCGACTAGGTCTTCGATGGTGATCAGCCCGTCGGTACCGGAGAATTCGTCGATGACCACGGCAAGGTGCATGCGCTGCGCGCGCATGTCCGCCAGCACATCGAGAGCGTTGCGCGTTTGCGGCACATAGAGCGGCTGCCGCATGAGCACCGTCCAGTCTGCGGGTGGCGGTCGCTTGTCGGCAAGATAGGGAAAGACGTCCTTGATGTGGATCATGCCGATCACATCGTCGAGCTGGCCCCGGAACACCGGCATCCGCGAATGGCCATGTTCGGAAAATGCGGCGACCAGATCGTCCCAGCTGTCATCCGCGCTGACCGCGATAATCTCGCCGCGCGGAACGGCGACGTCGTCGGCATCGTGCTCGCTGAAATGCAGCAGATTGCGGAGCATCTGGCGTTCGACGCCGGAAAGGTCGCCCTTGCCATTCTCCTCGTCGGGAGAATCGCCGTTCTCCCCCTCGTGCTCGTCGATGGCTTCTTCCAGCTGCGCACGCAATGAACGCTCGCCGCCTTCGGTGTCGAACAATTTCCGGATCGCGGGCCACAGCCCGCTGCTACTGTCCGCGTCTCCCGCGGGGGGTGAAGATGGGGGCATGGCCCGTGAACGCACTCCTAGTGTTCTGGGTCCCCATATGGGTCCGCAATTCCCAATTTTGCAAGAGCCGCGATTTCGAGTTTCTCCATCGCCTCCGCCTGCTCGTCCGAATCGACATGGTCGTGCCCGGAAAGATGCAGGAAACCGTGCACAAGCAAATGCGCGGCATGGTCCCGCAGGCTCACGCCTTTCTCTTGCGCCTCGCGCCTGCATGTCTCCAGCGCAAGCGCCAGGTCGCCCAGCATTTCGGGCGGACCATCTGCAGCCAGCGCCTCCAGACTCTCACGCTCCAGCATCGGAAAGGAGAGCACGTTGGTCGGCTTGTCCTTGCCCCGCCATTGCTTGTTGAGCTCGTGAACCTGCTCGTCGCCGGTGAACAGGACGCTGGCGATCAGACGTTCCGAAGCGAGCAACGGCTCTACGGCTGCCGTTGCTTCGCTTGCACGATCGCAGAGATCGGCCCAGTTTTTCCCCTCCGGCCAGCCGATGATGTCGATGTCGAGCTGCACCTAGGCGGTCGGTCCCTCATACGCCTCGACAATGCGCCCGACGATCGGGTGCCGGACCACATCGGCCGCAGTAAAGCGGATCGTGCCGAAACCCTCGACCCCCTCCAGCTTCGCCACAGCATCGGCCAGCCCGCTCATCCCGTCACCGCCGGGAATGTCGACCTGTCGCGGGTCACCGCAAATTACCATGCGGCTGTTCTGCCCGAAACGGGTGAGGAACATCTTCATCTGCTCGCGCGTGGTGTTCTGCGCCTCGTCGATAAAGCGGGCGGAGATAGGGATCGACCTTCTCCTTCATGTCGCCGGGCAGGAAGCCCAGTTTCTCGCCCGCCTCGACCGCCGGGCGCGAGAGGATCAGGCGCTGAACGCTCCCCGTAATCAGCTGCGCCACGGCCTGCGCCACCGCGAGATAGGTTTTCCCGGTGCCTGCCGGACCAAGCGCGAAAATGATGTCGTCGCGCACGAGGCTGCGCATGTAGGTCGCCTGCATGGCGCTGCGCGGCACGATGGTCTTGCGCCGCGTGCGGATCATGATCGGCGGCCCGCCCTTGGCATCGGCCAGCTTGCCGTCGACGATGCCATCGAAGGTCGGTTCGTTCGACATCGCGATCAGCGCCTCGATCGCTCCGGCGTCGAGATCCTGCCCCATTGCCAGCCGATCGTACATTTCGTTGAGAACATCGCGCGCGCGGGCGACGCTATCCTCCGGCCCTTCAATGTGGATCGCATTGCCGCGGGCGGAAATGAACACGCCCAACCGGTTCTCGACCTGCACAAGATTGGCGTCGAACTGTCCGAAGAGCGCTCCCAAGAGGCTCTGGTTGTCGAAATCGACGTCCACCTGCGCGCGGCGAACCTCGCGCTGGGGACTGGGCGGATTGGAAAGGGCCGGTTCGGCCTGTCCGGGGTGCCTCTTGGCGGGTTTGCGGGCCATGGGCTCCTTTCGTTGGCGACTCGGAGTCTAGGCATCAACGCACCAGAGGCAAGAACGGCCCCTCATCGCAGCGGTGGATAGTCATCCAAAGTTCACACAAAGTTCACTCGAAATTCGCATTCGCTCCAAAGGCGCGAGACATTGCCAGGGCCTTGCGGGCGATCTGCATGGCAGAACGAATGCGTGTAGGAAAGCCGGCAGGGCACCGCGCAAGAACGGTGGAAAAATTTCAGTTCCGCCGTCGTCAGATGTTTGATTGACTTTTCGCCCCTCGGACTTGAAGCTTTTGGCCATGATCCGGATCAAGTTGATTGCGATGGGTGCCCTGGTGTTGGCGCTGTCTACTCAGGCAGCGTCCGCCCAGGACAACTCATCTGACGAGTCCACGATTGTTGTTACGGGCCAGCTTGAAGAGGCTGAAGAACAGGTGGAGACGCTAACGCGTACAATTACCCGTCGCCCGCGTTCAGGCAAGCCGCTCGCTCGACGATACGATGGTATCTGTATCGGTGTATTTGGCATGTCCGAGAATTTCGCTCATGTTTTGATGGGCCGAATAGAAGAAAATGCGCGCGCGCTTGGTATTGGTGTCATGGACGGCGGATGCCAGGCCAATACGATCATCGCATTCACCCCGGACAGTCGAAAGGAAATCGAGCGCTTGCGCAAGGAGGAACCCTGGCTTTTCAAAACGTTGTTGGATTACGAATACAACAGGATACTGAGGGGCAACGGTGCTGCACAATCTTGGCAATCCACGAAGTTGAAGGGGGCCAACGGCATGGAGTTTGCTACGGTTATGATGGGCAGTCCTCCGCGCGAAGTTCAAGTCAACAAGCAACCCGTTGCGAGCAATATCGCTGAGCAAGTTCGCGTAGATGTCGAAGGTTCGATCGTTGTCTTCGACAGCGCTTACGTTCCGGGGAAGACGGTCGAGCAACTTGCCGATTATGCCACAATGAGACTCTTCGCACCGACTGAAGACACGCTGGTTGATGGCGGCGGCGAGATCGAAACCATCCTTTCGCTCTTTGCGCAAGATGACATGCCACCCAAAGGACTAACTCATTTTGATCGGGCATATTTGAACGCGCTTTATGCATTACCCGTCACGGCCGGGGGTGCTGCGCTGGATGACGCGACTTGGTCTGCGTATCGTAAATCCAATCCTGAGTTAGAGATCGAGCAGCCGGCTGACGACTGAGAAAATGCGATCCTCAATCCTTGCAACAGCCTGTCTTGCCATAGCGGCCTTTAATTAATCGTGAGCTTGTCAGCCTCAGGGTAGTACCGCGCCCAACGGCACCGAACGGGAAATTGGACGATGGCTGTCTCAAGAATTTCCGGATGCTGATCCAATTCGTTTTGCCTTCGCACGGACCGATCTCGATGGCGACGGAGCGGACGAAGCGATTGTTTATCTCGTTTCGCCGTATGTGTGCGGTTCGAGGGGCTGCAACACTCTGGTGCTGAAACAGGATGGCGGTGCGGCGGGCAACGCCCTGCTGCGCTATGACGGAAAACAGTTTCCCTCGAATCCCACGGTCGCCCCTGCACAAACGACCGCCATTTTCGATACCGAACTCATCGGCGCCGAACCCGAACTCACCGAGCTTGCCGGAGATCAGGCTTCAGGCGAATGACGCGACCGGCTCGCGCAGGCGGGCGCTCAGCGAGTTGGGCCCAGCCTCGAGAAGTTCGACTTCGACGAGCTCGCCGATCTGCACATCGCCCTCGAACCACACGCTCTGCAGCCAGGGCGACTTGCCGAGCCACTGGCCGGGCAGCTTGCCCTTGCGTTCGACCAGCACTTCGCAGGTTTTTCCCACGCTGGCCTCGTTGAAGGCAAGCTGGTCGCGGTTGAGCGCGGCCTGGAGGCGCTGGAGGCGCTCGTCCATGACCTCTTTGGCGACCTGCCCTTCCAGCGTGGCGGCGGGCGTACCGGGGCGCGGTGAGTATTTGAAACTGAAGGCCTGCGCGTATCGGACCTCGTCGACCAGCGCGAGCGTCTCTTCGAATTCGGCATCGGTTTCTCCGGGGAAGCCGACGATGAAGTCACCCGACAGCGCGAGGTCGGGCCGAGCCGCGCGGAACCGGTCGAGCAGCTTGAGATAGCTTTCCGCCGTATGGCTGCGGTTCATCGCTTTCAGGACCCGGTCGCTGCCCGCCTGCACCGGCAGGTGGAGGAACGGCATCAGCTTGTCGATCTCGCCATGCGCGGCGATGAGGTCGTCGTCCATGTCGGCCGGGTGGCTGGTGGTATAGCGGATGCGCGCAAGGCCATCGACCTTCGCAAGGTCGCGGATCAGGCCCGCAAGGCCGACCGCGTGACCCTGTCCGTTCTCGCCCGACCATGCCGACACGTTCTGGCCCAGCAGCGTGATTTCCCTGGCGCCCGCTTCGACCAGTTTGTGCACTTCGGTCACCAGGTCACTGTAAGGACGCGAGATTTCCGCGCCGCGCGTATAGGGCACCACGCAATAGGTGCAGAACTTGTCGCAGCCTTCCTGCACGGTCAGGAAGCTCGCCGGATTGGTGCGGCGTCGTTCGGGCAGCGCGGCGAACTTGGCTATGGCCGGCATGTCGGTATCGGTCGCACGCTCGCCCTTCACGGCCTTGTCCAGCATTTCGGGCAGTCGGTGATAGGCCTGCGGGCCCACGACCATGCTTACCGCGGGCGAGCGTTTCATGATCTCCTCGCCCTCGGCCTGCGCCACGCAGCCGGCGACCGCGATCAGCGGTTCCTTGCCTGCCTTGCGCCCGGCCTTGGTCAGTCGCCCGATATCCGAATAGACCTTCTCCGCCGCCTTTTCCCGAATATGGCAGGTGTTGAGCACGACGAGGTCGGCATCCTCGCCTTCGGGTGCGGGTACGATGCCCTGCTCGCCAAGCATCTCGGCCATGCGCTCGCCGTCATAGACGTTCATCTGGCAGCCGAAGCTCTTGACCCTGTAGGTCTTGGGGGAATTGGTCGGTTTCATGGGAGGGGGCGCTTTAGCTGGACAGGGAAGAGGTTTCAATCCAGTTGGGTCGAACCGGGTCGCTGATGAAGGGGAATCAGCGGTATGAAAATCACAGCGATTGCCGGATTGGCCGCAGTCGGCCTGTCAGTGGGCGCACTGGCCGACGATAGCAGCCCGTCGGACGCGGCAAGGCAGTTTGCGCAGATTGCAGGCTGGGAAGGTCGCTGGACAGTCGCCGAGACCGACGCGCTGGAGATCGTCTTCGAAGCGACTGCGCGCGGCACCACCATGATCGAACGCTGGGAAACGGCCGCTGGCCTGCATTCGATGACGGTCTACCATCTCGATGGCGATAGCATTGTCGCGACGCATTACTGCCCGCAGGGAAACCAGCCGCGGCTCGATAGCGTGTCGGGCGAGGATGGGCGGGTTGCCTTCGTTTTTCGCGATGTCACTGGCCTGGACGAGGGCGAAAGCAACACGCATTCGCTGGCGTTTTCGCCTCTGCCGGATGGGTCTTTGCAGCGCACCGAGGTTTATACGAGCGCAGAGGGTCTGGGGGAGCCGAGCAGCTATACGTTGATGCGCGAACGACGGTGAGTAGGTTCGCACTGGCCAGTGTCAATTAAGCGCCTGATTCACCCTCGTCGCAGCCGGGCTTCGATTTCTGCCAGACCAGCCAGCGTTTTTCGATTAAGGGCTTCGATGTTTTCGGTTTGAGAAAGACTCAACGGCGAGTTCGTCCACAACAGATCCGCTACCTCATGTCTGAAATCCATGAAGCGGGGATGCTCGGACAGTTCCAGTACCTTTTGGTCGACCTCATCGGCAAATTCAGAGCCGCCATGAAGCAGAATGTCAGTCAACGGATGATCGGTGGGCTTTCCAGCGGACATCACATGACAACCTGATCTACACTCTAGCCGCCACGGACATCCACTCGCCATCACAGATAGTCATCTGGCTGCCGAAACTCTTGACCCTATAGGTCTTGGGGGCAGTGGTCGGTTTCACTTCACTCAGGCAGATAGTCGATTTCGATATCATAATCTGCAAGAAACTTTGCGTTCTCACGCATCGCCGACCTCATTTCGGGCAGCCTGTTTCGTGCAGCTTGAGACTGGCCTTCATATGGATAAAGCCAATCGTTCTTTTCGACTGCCGCTTTGAATATGGCTCGTGTCAGGGCGTCAAACTCTTCCTCAGCCGGAACGTCGCCAACCTCCATGAGATCGGCGAGTTCCATAGCCCGCTCACAAACATCCGCCGGATCAAATTCCTGCTGACTAAGTGATCGGATAACGAGAGGATAATCGTCGAGAAAATTCGAAAAGCACTCTCTTTGCAATGTGGAAAGAGTACCCATCCCCTACGAAACAGTCGCCTTCACGATCTTGCCCGGCTCCTTCGGCGGTTCGCCCTTGGGCAGGGCGTCGACGTGTTCCATGCCGCTCTCGACCTGGCCCCAGACGGTGTACTGGCCATCGAGGAATTCGGCGTCGTCGAAGCAGATGAAGAACTGGCTGTTAGCGCTGTCGGGCACCTGGGTGCGGGCCATCGAGCAGGTGCCGCGGGTGTGCGGCTCGCTGTTGAATTCGGCCTTGAGGTCGGGCTTGTCGCTGCCCGACATGCCGGTGCCGGTCGGATCGCCGCCCTGCGCCATGAAGCCGGGGATCACGCGGTGGAACACCACGCCATCGTAAAAGCCTTCGTTGGCGAGCGTGGTGATACGCTCGACATGGCCGGGCGCGAGATCGGGGCGCAGCTTGATCACCACGTCCTTGTTCTCGCCATCGCCGGTGTCGAGGGTGAAGGTCAGCTTGTCAGCCATTGGTATAGTCTCCTGTCATGCGATTGGCGCCTCTCTAGCAGGCATGGGGCCGGTGTCACGGCTTGCTTTTCGGGAAGCGCTGCCTAGAGCGGCGATATGTCCGACGAGACGCGCCTTCCCGACGACGATGTGATGCTGGCCGATCCGCCGGGCGGGGAAGATGTCGGCGAAGGGCGGCCCGACGACCGCATCGACGACGAGCGGATGGACGAGGAGAACACGCTCAAGCCCCAATTCGTGCGGTCGGTCGAAGACGCGCTGGAGGAAGGCGAGACGCAAGCCGTCTACGACCTGGTCGAACCGCTCCATCCCGCCGATATCGCCGACCTGCTCGAGCTGCTCGACAAGGAAGCGCGGTTCCAGCTGATCGGTGCGATCACCGATCTGATGACGTCCGACGTCGTTGCCGAGCTGAACGATTACGTTCGCGAGGAAATGATGGAAGCGCTGCCCGCCGGGGCGGTGGCGCAGATCGCGGAACAGCTGGAAACCGACGACGCCGTCCAGCTGATCGAGGATCTCGACGAAGACGACCAGCGCGCCGTTCTCGCCGAGCTCGACCCCGAAGACCGGATCGCGATCCAGTCCGCGCTGTCCTATCCGGAAGAAACCGCCGGGCGCCTGATGAGCCGCGAGTTCGTGGCCGTCCCCGAACACATCACAATCGGCGACCTGATCGATTTCCTGCGCGACGGGCGCGACCTGCCCGAAGAGTTCTTCGAAGTTTTCGTCGTCGACCAGCGCCATCATCCCGTTGGCACCTGCAATCTGTCGTGGATCCTGCGGACGCCGCGCAGTGTCGCGCTGAGCGATGTGATGAAGCGCGACCAGACGCTGATCCCGGCGGAGCTCGACCAGGAAGAGGTCGCGCTGATGTTCCAGAAATACGGGCTGATCAGCGCCGCCGTGGTCGATGGCGACGGGAGGCTGGTCGGCCAGATGACGGTCGACGATATCGTCCACATCATCTCCGAAGAAGCGGGCGAGGACGCCCTGCTGATGTCGGGCGCCGGCGAAGGCGACATCAACGAGCCGATCCGCGAAGCCTATTCGAGCCGCGTCCGCTGGCTGGTGGCCAACCTCGGCACCGCGCTCGTCGCGAGCCTGATCATCGCCGCATTCGGTGCGGCGATCGAAAAGCTGGTGGCACTGGCGGTGCTGATGCCGATCGTCGCCAGCATCGGCGGGAATGCCGGGACGCAGACAATGGCCGTGACCGTGCGCGCCATCGCCACCAATCAGCTGACGCGCAGCAATACGCGGCGCATCCTGTGGCGCGAATTTCGCGTGGCGATGCTGAACGGTGTGACCATCGCGCTGCTCATCGGTGCTGCCACAGCCGTGATCTTCACCCCGACGCTGGGTGGAGTCATCGCGCTGGCGATGGTCATCAACGTCGCGACGGCAGGGCTGGCGGGCGTGCTGGTGCCGGTCGCGTTCGACAGGCTCGATCAGGATCCGGCGGTGGCGAGCAGCGTCTTCGTGACGATGATTACCGATTCGATGGGCTTCTTCGCCTTCCTCGGCCTGGCGGTGGCAAGCGGGCTTGCCGGGTAGCTCGCGGGCGAGCAATGTTACACGTGTTACACTGTCCTGAGCCGAAAACCCGGTGCCCCGGAAAAGCGGGTGCGAACGGCTGAAATGCGCGGGTTCGGGGGTGCGGGTCGGCTCCATCCGGCAAGACTGCACCCGACCCGGTCGTGTAGGAAAGCCATTTCCCCCACGGTTGAGGATGCGGCCCGAATGTCTATCTTCACCCCATGCCGCTCAACCTGACCAAGATCGCATTCGGTGCGCAGAGCTATAACGATATCGAAAGCTGG
>QFNA01000096.1 GCA_003248395.1 Citromicrobium sp. | reverse complement strand
CGCGCTTCGCTCGACACGGTGGCCGGTCGCTCCATAGCTTTGTGCGTAGGTGACAAAGTCGGGATTGGAAAAGGTCAGGCCGTAGTCCGGAAAGCCAAGCTGGTCCTGCTTCCAGCGGATCATCCCGTATGCTGCATCATTCAGAACGAGAACGACAAGGTTCAGTCCAAGCCTGACGGCCGTTTCCAGTTCCTGCGAGTTCATCATGAACCCGCCATCGCCGCATACCGCGAGCACTCTGCGCCCCGGCGCCAGCATCGCAGCCATCATGGCCGATGGAAGGCCCGCGCCCATCGTCGCCAATGCATTGTCGAGCAGGATGGTGCCAGGCTCGTGGGCGATGTAGTTTCTGGCGAACCAGATCTTGTAGATGCCGTTGTCGAGCGCAACGATATCATCGCGCGCCATTACGCTGCGTACGTCGGCAACCACGCGCTGGGGGACCATCGGAAAACGTTCGTCGTCGCTGGTCTCGGAGATGTGCGAAGCAATCTCGTGATGCAGGGCGGTATAATAGCTGCGGTCGCACTGCAGCTTGCCATCGAGGCGGCTTCCCAGCCGCTCGACCGATCCGGCGATGTCGCCGATGACTTCGAGCTGCGGGAAGTAGACCTGATCGACTTCAGCCGCCTTGTAATTGATATGGATGACGGTCTGACCGTCCGGCTCCATGAAGAAGGGCGGCTTCTCCACCACGTCGTGACCGATATTGACGATCAGATCGGCCTTCTCGATCGCGCAGTGAACATAATCGCCCGACGATAGCGCCGCAGTGCCCAGATAGAGTTCGCTATCTTCATCGACCACGCCCTTGCCCATCTGGGTGTCGAAGAAGGGAAAGCCGGTATCAGACACGAATTTGCGCAACGCTTTCGAAGCGCGGCGGCGGTTCGCTCCAGCTCCGATCAATAGCAAGGGCCGTTCCGCAGCAAGAATACGCCGGGCCGCTTCGTCGAGCGCAGCATCTCCGGCGACCGCATAACGCCTGTCATGCGGCGGTATGACCGGTTCGATCGTTTCCTCTTCAGCGATATCTTCGGGCAGTTCCAGGAGGACGGCTCCGGGTCTTTCTTCCTGCGCCAGACGGAACCCTTCGCGAACGAGCGAGGGAATGCGATTGCCGTTCACGATCTGGGTCGAAGCCTTGCAGAGCGGCGTAAACAGGGAAACGACGTCGACAATCTGGAACTGGGCCTGTTTCGAGGTCTTGATCGGTTTCTGCCCGGTAATAATGACGAGCGGAAAGGCCCCGAGCGCGGCATAGGCCGCCGGTGTGGTCAGGTTCGTGGCACCAGGCCCGAGCGTTGCCAGGCACACACCTGCCTTGCCGGTCAGGCGGCCATAGGTCGCCGCCATGAAGCCAGCGCCCTGTTCGTGACGGGCCAGAACCAGCGTGATGGCGGAAGTTCGCAGCGATTCCAGGAGATCCAGGTTCTCTTCGCCTGGAACGGCGAAAACATATTCGACTCCCTCGGCTTCGAGTGCGGCGACCATGAGATCGGATGCTTTCATTCGTTGGTCCTCATTTTACGAGTTGCAGGGCGGTTCATGCCGTGCGCTGCCAAGCTGCTTGCCCACAGCGACCGACCCGATCGCCGCGCTTGTCAATGGTCGTGGTCATGGTGATGGTTCTTCTCGACCTGATGGTCCGGGATCATGTCCGGATCACAGTCCGCAGCGAGACAGGCTTCGAACGTTGCATGGGCGATGGCGTGCTGCGTCTCGAGCATACCGCGAGCCCGCGCCTTCACATCCTCGAAAGCCTGCAACGAAGATTCGGCAGGAACGATATGCGCCTCAAGCGCGCGATAATGCTCGCTGATGCTCCAGATATGGACGTGATGGACGTCGGCCACGCCTTCTGTGTCACGCAGGTCGCACACAATGCGATCGAACTCGCTTTCGTCCGGCACCGCACCCATCAAGAGCCGCACCGTGCGAGGCAACAAAGTGACGCCTTGCCAGATCACATAGGCAGCAATGACCACGGTGATGATCAGATCGGCGATATAAAGTTCGTATCGCAGAATGAGTACGCCAGCCACGATCACACCGACCGAAGCCAGCGCATCGGACACATTGTGCAGAAAGGCGGCTTTCATGTTGAGGGAGTTTTTCGAGCTGGCGTAGACCATCACCGCCGTAACCACGTCGATCACCAACGCTATCCCGGCGACCCAGATTACGGTCCACCCCTCAACGGGTTGAGGGTCTGCGAAACGGTTGATCGCCTCGACGAGCAGATAGAAGCCGATGATAAGCAAAGTCGTCAGATTGATGAGAGCTGCCACGACTTCCGCACGAGCATAGCCGAAGGTCATAAGCTTGTCGGCTGGCCGGCGCCCGATCCGCCTCGCAAACAGAGCCAGTCCAAGCGATGCCGCGTCGCTGAAGTTGTGCAGCGCATCGGCGATCAGTGCGAGCGAACCCGACAATATCCCCCCGATGATCTGGGCAACAGTCAGCAGGACGTTGAGGGCGACGGCCAATACAAGGCGGCCGTCGCTCATGTTCTCTTCGCCGTGACTGTGCCCGGCATGACCGCCGGATTGTGCCATTACCTGCCTCCTTTTTCTCTTCTCTTGGTCGTCGTAACGGACTGCGCGGGGGAATGCTGGAACGTGCTGTTCGAAACATCGAGTTCGCGCGACAGTTCTCCAAGCGCCGAGATCGCGAGGCCGAGCAGGGCGAATCCTCCGACAAATGCCGGGAGCGTCATGTGATTGGCGGCGACCGATCCGGTTCCCATGCGAAGCAGCGCGCGCGCCGATGCAACTATAAGAAAGCCCGGGATAATAGCCGCTAGCCAACCTCGCCCGCTGTCGGTGAATCCGTGCAGCGCCCAAAAGGTCAAGAGAGCGATGCCGATGAAAAGCAGGGAAAAGAGGACAAGTAGCGCAAGCTGGTCCATCCTGCTCACTTGGGCGGATCGGTATTCATCGATCGCCTGGCGTCCTATTTCCAGGTTCGCAAAAACAAGCGCTGCAGACACCGCCACTGCTGTCGTCGCGGATGCCGCAGCGGCAGCACCCAAGAGAACGCTGTAAGGCAGGATTTCGAACGCAATCGACACCGAGATGCGACGAACCAGGGTTGGCCTATCGAAACATCGCTCGGGTCCGTCATCACCCCGTCTGAGTCTTGCGTATCGGCCAAGCTCGCTGAAAAGCAGAAGTAGCAGCCCGCCCGCCAGCATCAAACCAGTGAGTGCCCAGCGGGTGAGAGGGGATTGTCCCAGCGGAAGAGTTAGCAAGACGGCAAGGGCTGTAAAGGCACCCGAAACGCCGCCTGGCAGGAGCGGATGCAGGAAGTTCCAATTGCCTTTCGCCAATTTGCCGCCAATCATGACCCCGATGCCTGCTAGCATCGCCAGGACAAGGACCCGCGAAAGGTCCTGCGCGGCAAACAAAGTATCGAATAGCGTCAATTCCTTTTCTCGCCGTGGACGGTCCCCGCCTCCTCATGCACATCCATATGCGTATCGCGCAGGATCTGCACTCCGCCGTAGAGCGCTATGCAGGCGACCGCTATTCCGACCACCAGATCGGGCCAGTTGGCACCGGTAATCAGCACAACGATGCCGGCGATGATGATCCCGCCATTGGAGATGAAGTCGTTGAAGCTGAACGTTGTCGCCGCCCGCATATTGACGTCCTTGTTCTCCATCTTCTGCAACAGGCGCAGGCAGTAGAGATTCACCAATCCCGCGACGAACGCCATCGCCATCATCAGCATGCCGCCCGGATCGGAACCTTCCACGAACCGACGGTAAGCATCGAAAATGACCCCAGCAGAGAAGATCAGCAGCATGATGCCGGAGAAGCGCGCGGCTCCGCGCTTCCAGGTCCGCGAGCGGGTTAGCGCAATACCCGACCGCGAAAAAGCCGATCGCGATGGCCACGTTAAGCCACAGGACAACCCACAGGGTCTTGCGCTTTTCAGGCGACCCGACATCGACCTCATGACCGCCACTCATGCTGCGTCCTCCCCGGTTCGTACCCAGCTTTCGGCATGACTACGCTGTGATGGTTGGAAGAACTTCATTTCGGCGCGGAAGAGCGACGATGACATCTCCGTGCCCCACTCTTCCCATTTGCTGTCACCGATTATGGCGATCCGGCCGAAACAATCCTTATGCCGGACGTCGAACTTGAGATCGCGCCAGAGACCTCCGAGGTCCCAGCCCGAAAAATCAGGCGCGAGCTCGATTACCATCGGGACGGTGCCGGCCTCGCGCTCCGCGATACGTTCGAATTGGGGAACAAAGCGGTTATAGTCTTCATCCTCCAGCCTGCCTCCGGCGCGTATCCAGAGCAGTCCGTTCTCTTCCTTCAGTGCCAGCACCGTATTCTCCTTTCCCGATCGGTCATGCGATGTCCTTCAGTTCGCGCTCTTCATCGCTCGTCACATTGCGACGCAGACGGTCCCACCACTTCTCGCGCCAGCTTCGCTCGTCGTCGGAACTGTGCAGTACGAGCCGCGCGATCGCGGGAAGGACGAACAGCGTGAGTGCGGTCGCAGTGATCAGGCCGCCAATGACGACCGTAGCCAAAGGACGCTGCACTTCGGCCCCTGTTCCGGTTGCAAGAGCCATGGGTACAAAGCCGAGTGAGGCCACCAGCGCGGTCATCAACACCGGTCGCAGGCGCGCGAGCGCGCCATCTGCGATCGCGTCATCAAGTGGCATACCACTTTCAAGACGCTGCCGGATCGCGGTCATCATGACGAGACCGTTGAGCACAGCCACACCCGACAGGGCAATAAAGCCGACCGCCGCCGATACCGAGAAGGGCATGCCTCTCAACACGAGGGCAAACACACCGCCCGCCAAGGCCATCGGGATGGCGCTGAACACCGCCAGGGCCGGAACCCATCCACCAAGCGCCATGTACAGCAGGAGCAGGACAACGGCGAAGCAGATGGGCACCACGATCGCGAGCCGAGCCTGCGCTTCCTGCAGGTTCTGATACTGCCCGCCCCACTCGATGAAGGAGGCAGGGGGCAGATCGACCTGGGCCGAAACACCTTCCTGCGCTTCTTCGACAAAGGAACCGAGATCGCGTTCGCGGACGTTGGCGGAAACGATGACGAGCCGGCGACCCTGTTCGCGCCGGACTTCGGCGAGACCATCGACGACCTCAAAATCGGCCAGCGTTCGCAGCGGAACCGTGACGCCGTTTTCGAGGACGATCGGCAGGGCTCCTAGCTGGTCGAAATCGTCGCGCGTTGCGTCTGCCAAGCGTACGACGACATCGAAGCGGCGGTCGCCTTCGAACACCAGGCCCGCCGGTCGGCCGCCAAGGGCGATGGCAACGGATTGCGCCACGTCCTCGACCGTGAGACCGTACCGCGCGATGGTGGGACGATCGAAAGCGATGTCGAGCGTCGGAAAGCCCGTCACCTGCTGCACCTTTACATCGGCCGCACCCTCGACACCGCGAAGTACGCCTGCAACGTCGCCCGCCGCTTCGGTCAGTGCGGTGAGATCGTCGCCGTACAGCTTGACCGCCACATCGCCGCGTACGCCTGCGATCAGTTCGTTGAAACGTAGTTCGATAGGCTGACTGAACTCGTACAGGTTCCCGACAAGACCGCCAAGTGCACTCTCCATCTCGCCAACGAGTTCATCCTTTGGCAAATCCGGGTCTGGCCACTCCTCACGCGGTTTCAGAATGACATAGGCATCCGATGCGTTGGGCGGCATGGGATCGCTGGCGACTTCTGCCGTACCGGTTCGCGAGAAGACCAGCTCGACCTGCGGAAACTCCTCGAGCCTGTCTTCGACCCGCCGCTGCATCGCCAAGGATCGTTCGAGTGAGGTCGAAGGAATCCGAAGCGATTGCACCGCTATGTCGCGCTCGTCGAGCTGGGGAGTGAACTCACTGCCAAGAAAGCCGAACATTATTGCCGCGACAGCAAACAGGCCAGCACCAGCACCGATAACCGGCCAAGGACGCGCAATGGTCTTGCGAATAGCGGGACCGTAGCGATCCTTTGCCATACGGATCGGTTTCACCTCCTTCTCGGTCAGCTTCTTGTTAAGCAGGACCGCAATCATCGCGGGCACGAAGGTGAGTGACAGCACAAAGGCCGAAGCCAGCGCGAGCATGACCGTAATCGCCATTGGCGAAAACGTCTTGCCCTCGACCCCGGTGAAGGTGAGCAGCGGCGCATAGACCAGCAAAATGATTGCCTGTCCGTAGACCGTCGGCTTGATCATCTCCTGCGCGGCAAGCCGCGTCTCGGTAAGGCGTTCGCCCAGGCTGAGCAGCCGGCCTTCGCGATGCTGGCGCGTGGCAAGCCGCGCGACACTGTTCTCGACGATGATCACCGCGCCATCGACGATCAGGCCGAAGTCGAGCGCGCCGAGGCTCATCAAATTGCCCGAGACGCCCAGCCTGTTCATGCCGATGGCCGCCATCAGCATCGAGATCGGGATGACCAGGGCCGCGATAATGGCGGCCCGGATATTGCCGAGCAGGAGGAACAGCACCGCGATAACCAGCAAGGCGCCCTCGACCAGGTTTTTTTCGACCGTGGCGATCGTCGCATCGACAAGCGAAGAGCGGTTATAGACAATTTCTGCCACCACGCCGTCGGGTAGCGATGCGCGCACCTCTTCCAGTCGGTCTGCCGCCTGAGCCGATACGGTGCGGCTGTTCTCACCGCTGCGCATCAACACAGTGCCGACGACCGCTTCGTCGCCATTCAGCGAAGCAGCCCCCGTGCGCAGATCGCCCCCGATTTCGACATTCGCTACATCGCCGATGCGGATGGGCACACCCTCGCGCGTCGCGACGACAGCCTCCTCGATATCGGCGATTCCGCCCAGTCGCGCATCGACGCGAACGAGCAGGGCTTCATCGGCCCGGTCCACGAAATTGGCGCCCGCCGCGAGATTGGCGGCCTCGAGCGCATTGATCAGGGAGTCGAAAGACAGGCCGTAGCCTGTAAGCCGTGCCGGATCGGGCTGAACGAGGAATTGCTTCTCGAAACCGCCGATTGAATCGACCCCGGCCACGCCGTCGATCGAACGCATGAGGGGTGCCACGACCCAGTCCTGCACAGTACGCAGATAGGCAGCCTTGGCGACCTCGCTTTCCAGCCGGTCGCCGCGCTCGGTTATGAAGCTGCCATCTCTCTGCCACCCAGTCCGGCCGCCTGTGGTCGCTCCCTTGCCGCCGGGATGCTCGTATTCGATTGTATACATGAGCACTTCGCCAAGCCCGGTGGAAATTGGCCCCATGGTCGGCTCCGCCCCTTCAGGCAGCGAGGCGCCGATCGGCGCGAGACGTTCGTTCACCTGTTGGCGAGCAAAGTAGATGTCGGTGCCTTCCTCGAAGATGGCGGTGACCTGGCTGAAGCCGTTGCGCGAAATCGATCGGGTCATCTCCAATCCCTCGATCCCGGCAAGCCCGGTTTCGATTGGAAAGGTCACCTGCGTCTCCACCTGAGAAGGCGAAAGCGCAGCCGCGCTGGTATTGATCTGCACCTGTGTGTTGGTGATATCCGGCACCGCGTCGATCGGCAGGCGCAACAGATTGAATGCGCCATAGATTGCCGCGAAAATGGTGAGGACGATAATCGCCCAGCGGAATCGCACGGCAACATCGAGGATCATCCCGATCAGGCCATGGTGATGGCTATTCTCGTCCGAATGGGACGACGTTTGATCAATGGCCATGTTCTGCGCCCTCCTTTTCGAGCTCGGCTTTCAGCAGGAAGGCATTGGCGGTCGCGATACGCTGACCCGTTTCGAGGCCGGACAGGATCGTCACCATCCCGGCGGATCGGCTGCCCGTTTCCACCTCGCGCGCCTGAAACCCGCGGCGAGTCCGGACGAACACCACATCGCGGCCCTCAAGCACCTGCACGGCATCTTCAGGAACCGCGATAAGGGTCTGATCCACTTCTCCCGAAGGGCGGATGCGAGCCTGAAGGAACGAGCCAGGCTGAAGACCTGGAACAGCGCGCGAGATGCTGAGGACAGCTGTCGCGCTTCGGCTTTCAGGATCGAGCGAAGGCGTGACAGAGCGTACGCGCGCGCCGATCTCGCGACCATCGCCAACAATCAGTGCTGCCTCATCGCCGGGCTGGATGCGCGAGGCATCTTCCGACGGTAGCGCGACTTCGACCTGGAGACCGTTCGGATTGACGACCTGATACAGTTCCTCGCCGGCATCGACGAAGGAGCCAAGTACGATTGGCGCAGCCGTCACGCGTCCGGATAGGGGACTGGTGACGGCGAGCGAGCGACCGTCACCGCTTACCCCGGCAGCGCTGACCGCGGCCTGGGCCCGGTTCAATTCGGAACGGGCGACATCGAGATTGGCGCGCGCGGCTTCCAGATCCTGCCGTGCGGTAACATTCGCCTCGAAAAGGCGATGTTCACGATCAAATGCCGACGACAGTTCGGTCACGCGAGCACGAGCTGCACTGAGCTGCGAGGCGAGCGCAGCAGCATCGGCGCTTTCAATCCGTGCAACAGTCTCGCCCTGGCGGACATAATCACCAAGCGTCTTGCCCACAGTGCGTACCACACCCGATGCGCGCGCATCGATACGCGCACTTGCGGTCGGACTAGCGGCTACCGTGGCCGGAAATACCAGGTCGACGGATGCACCATAACGTACTGTACCGATTACAATTTCGGCAGCCCGAATCTGTTCTTCGCCGATCAGAACGAGGCCCTCCGGCAATTCTGTTTCGGCTGCTTCTTCGACGCCACCGGTATCGACTTCACTGTCAGGCCAAAGCATCAGAAGCAAAGCTGTAGCGAAAATGACGATTCCGGCGATGATCGCCAGTTTCTTGCGGTTCATTTGAATATTCCTCATTGTGCGGCCAGCCGGATCAATTCAGCAGCAGCCTGCCCCCGGTCCTGCTGGGCAGCGATCAGGGCTTCACGAATTGCATCGCGCGCTTCGGCAGCGCTCAACACCTCGATCAACGGAAAGCGGCCGTTGCGGTAGCCGATGCGGACAAGCCGCAGCGCCTCTTCGGCCTGGGGCAGCGATGTCCGGGAAAGCGTTTCGACGCGCGCCTCAGCAGCGAGATACTGCGCCCGCGCCCGGGTTACCGATTGTTCAAAATCCGCCAGTGCCACGGCCTCGCGTGCATTTGCGGCGCGAAGCCTCGCTTCTGCAGCCGCGATATTGCCCTGATTGCGATTGCTGAACGGAAGCGGGATCGAGACGCCTACAAGGAATGCGTTGTCGTTGCTTTCTTCGAAACGGCGCACACCGGCCGAGACGACCGGATCGGGAACGCGCAAGCTGCGCTCACGATCAATATCTGCCGCAGCAGCCCTGCTTTCGGCGCGCGCCACCCGCAACTGGAGCCCTCTCGCCGCAGCCAGTGCAACTCCAGGTGGCCGGATGTCCGGAAAGTCCGCCGGGACTACAGGGGGCACGTCCTGAACGCCCCAGAGAGACGCGAGAGCAGTGCGCGCCGCGAGACTGGCCGCTTGAGACGCTTGCAATTCGGCGCGCGCCTCTGCCAGAGCCGCCTCTGCACGCAAGGCGCGCAAAGGTGGCTCACGGCCTACTTCGACCAGCAGTCCTGCAATGCGAGCGAGCTCTTCGTTCCGTTCGACCACATCGCGGGCCAGTTCCACGCGCGATGCAGCGGCCGCCGCTGCGACATATCGCTCGCGGACGAGGTAGCCGAGTTCGACATCGGACAGGTCGGCGCGAAGGTTTGCAAGCTGTGCTTGCGCCCGGGCAGCTTCGACCCGGGTCCCCCGCTTGTTGCCAAGTTCAAGGCGCTGCCCCACCGCAAGCGTGTATTCGGTAGCCCGCAGTCCGGAAAAAGCGCCGCTTCCGGCGATATTCTCGACCTCGAACGAAACTTCGGGGTTCGGTCGGAGACGCGCCTGTCCGACGAGCGAGCGAGCGGCATCCGCTTCGGCGCGCGGTCCCACCATACGCGGGTTCGCGGAGATTTCATCGACTTCGCCCGTGACACCTGAGCGGCTCAGCGCGTCTTCGAGCGTCAGAAGCTCACGCTCCTGCGCCGCCACGGTCGTGGCATGAGCGGCGAGGAACAGCCCTCCAAGGAGGACTCCTCGCCAATGAATGGCTGACATTTTCCGAAAATTCCTCTGCTGACAATCCGAACTGCGCTGCGGCATGCAGCGCGGTGACGGTCGTCAGGCGCGAGGGGGGCGCTTCAGTCGGTCGGTAATGTCGGAAGCGAGCGCTTCGGCGGGAGGCGCATCGGGAACCACAACCAAATGAGGGACCGAATCCTTCTGCACGGTGCTGGCAAAGCTTGCCCCATGATGACAATGGCCGTGCCCACACATGCCGTGTTGCTCGGTCGGCGCATCCGAATCACCCGGAACTTCGTCGGTAGCTGCGGATGACGCGGACGCGATGTCGAGCGAAGCCAGAACGGGCGTGCTTCCGGGCGCCACTTCGGCGCCGCAAGCAGCAGCATCCGCCGCGGTCACGAACACCATCGCGACCAGCATGAGCAGGACGACAAAAGGATGCAGGACAAGGCGACGATAGCTTGTGGTCATGGATTCCGACGGCTCCTAGCAAACCGGATCAAGATTGCAAGCTCCGTAATACAATGAAGTATAAGTCGTTTGTTACAGTATAACAGTCCTCGAATACTGTTTCGGCCTTGCAAGAACGGGACGATCAGGCCGCGCGAAGCTCGGGATGCGGATGCTCGCAGCGATGCACCTCGATCGTAACGTGCACATATTCTGGATGCTCTGAAAGTCGACTGGCATAATGGTCGGGCGCGAGCGGATCACCGGCGATGAGCGAGGCGATGACTGCATACTTGCCGGGACCGATCCGCCAGATGTGCAGATCGCCGATCGCGGCGTCCCGGTCCTCGAGCGCCTCCCGCACCTCTATGTACCGATCAGAGGCCGCTTCGGCGTCGACAAGCACTGCAGCGGTATCGCGCAGCAGTGACCATGACCAGCGCCCGATCACGAATGCACCCACCAGCCCCATTGCCGCGTCCATCCAAGCCCAGCCGAGATACATGCCGGCGAGAAGGGCCACGATAGCCAGGACCGAAGTCAGGGCATCGGCAAGCACGTGGAAATAGGCGGAGCGCAGATTGTTATCGGCATGCGCATGGTGGTGGTGATGATGATGGTCGTGATCATGCCCATGGTGATGATCGGCACCAAGCAGCCAGGCACTCGCGAGGTTCACCACAAGGCCGAGCACGGCGATCCAGATCGCCTCGGTATAGGCAATCGTGAGCGGGCTGACGAACCTTTGAGCCGATTCAACCGCGATCCCGATTGCGAAGATGGCGAGGACAAGCGCGCTCGCGAAGCCGGCGAGGTCGCCCACCTTGCCGGTA
>QFNA01000095.1 GCA_003248395.1 Citromicrobium sp. | reverse complement strand
TGACAGGCGTCGATGTGACGTCATGGGGCCACGATCTCCCGGACAATCCACCGCTCGGCAGGCTCGTTCACGCCGTTCTCGACAGGTTTCCCGAACTGCAGCGACTTCGCATGTCCTCGCTGGACGGAATCGAAATCGACGAAGAACTCTGCGATCTTTTCGCGAGCGAGCAGCGGCTCATGCCGCACCTCCACCTCTCGCTTCAACATGGTCATGATCTGATGCTCAAGCGCATGAAGCGCCGCCATCTGCGCCGTGACGCCATCGACCTGGTCACGCGCCTTCGTGACGCTCGTCCCGAACTGGCGATCGGGGCAGATCTGATCGCCGGTTTTCCCACCGAAACGGAAGAACACCATCGCGCCAATCTCGCCATCG
Organism: Citromicrobium sp.; assembly: GCA_003248395.1. GTDB lineage: Bacteria > Pseudomonadota > Alphaproteobacteria > Sphingomonadales > Sphingomonadaceae > Qipengyuania. Next base: position 8,855 of record QFNA01000095.1, on the reverse strand, counting down.
TGGAAGAGCTCGAAATCGTTCACGGACATATATTCCCGTACTCACCGCGACCGGAAACACCGGCTGCGCGGATGCCCCAGATCGACCGCGTTATTGTAAAGCAGCGCGCGGCCGAATTGCGCAATGCTGTGGCCTCGGTCCGCAAACCGTGGCTTCAATCGCTGCTGGGAAAGCCGATCTCAGTACTCGCCGAGCGCGACGGAACGGGCTACGCCGAAAACTTCGCGCGCGTCGCACTGCCGCAAGGCACGGAGCCCGGCCAGATCCTGACTATCACCCCCACCGCCATCGAGGGAAACCTTCTGGTATGAACCAATCCAGTTGGACGGACCGCCTGTTTGGCGGATTCAAGAAGACATCGGACCGCTTGTCGAGCAACCTGACGGATGTTCTTGGCACTGCCCGGCTCGACGACGCGACACTCGACGAGGTCGAGGATGCGCTGATCATGTCCGATCTCGGGCCAAGTGCTGCAGCGCGCATTCGCGGCAAGCTGGCAGAGAAACGTTTCGGTCTGGAAATCACCGAGCGCGAGTTGAAGGAGGCCGTCGCCGAAGAAATCGCGGCGATCCTGCGACCGGTCGCGAAGCCGCTGGAAATTACGGCCTTTCCGCGTCCGCAGGTGCTCCTCGTCATCGGGGTGAACGGGAGCGGCAAGACGACCACGATCGCCAAGCTCGCGCATCTCTTCCAGGAAGACGACTACGCCGTGATGCTTGCGGCAGGCGACACGTTTCGCGCGGCAGCGATTGGGCAACTCGCCACGTGGGCCGAGCGTCTGGGCGTGCCTGTCGTCAGCGGTCCGGAGGGCGGCGACCCTGCCAGCATCGTCTTCGATGCCGTCAGAAAGGCTACTGAAATCGGCACCGACGCACTCATTGTCGATACAGCCGGCCGGTTGCAGAACAAGCGCGAACTGATGGACGAGCTTGCCAAGATCCGGAAGGTTCTCGGCCGGCTCAATCCCGAAGCGCCGCATGACGTCGTGCTCGTTCTCGATGCGACCAACGGCCAGAACGCACTCAGCCAGATCGACGTCTTCAAAGAGGTCGCCGGGGTCACAGGCCTCGTGATGACGAAGCTCGACGGTACGGCTCGCGGCGGCGTATTGGTTGCGGCGGCCGAGCAATTCGGCCTGCCCATCCACGCCATCGGCGTCGGCGAGACGCTCGACGATCTGCGCCCGTTCGATCCCGATCTGGTCGCGCGCGTGATAGCGGGAGTCGCCTGACATGGTCATGGACGATAAGGCGAAGCAGGACGCCACAACCACCCGAGCGGCAAACGACGTCGAAAAGCCTGTCAAACCCAAGACGGGATGGCTCAATACGATCGTCGACTACGGCCCGCTTCTGGTCTTCCTGGGCGTCTACAAATTCTACCAGCCGCTGGAAAATTCGACTTTCGGAGAAATCGCCGCCGTTATCTATGGCACGATCGCGTTCATGATCGCTGCGGTCGCCGCGCTTCTCTTCAGCAAATGGAAGTTCGGCAGGGTCTCTCCCATGCTCATCCTCTCGACCACATTGATCGTCGGATTTGGTGCTTTGACAATCTGGCTGCGCGACGAACGCTTCATCCAGTTCAAGCCGACTGCGATTTACCTGCTGTTCGGAGCGGTGCTGATCGTCGGGTGGATGCGCGGGCGCGCCTGGCTCCAGATCCTGCTCGAAGCGGCGTTTGAAGGAGTCGACAAGGACGGTTGGCTCAAGCTGTCTCGCAATTGGGGGTTCTTCTTCATCGCCCTGGCTGCGCTCAACGAAATTCTCGTTCGCACGATGGACTTCGAAGGATGGCTGTGGGCGAAGCTCTGGGTATTCCTGCCGCTCACGTTTGTCTTCACAATGACCCAGATTCCGATGCTGCTGAGACACGGACTCGCTTTCGATGATGCGGACGAGCCCATCAAGCACGAGCCGCCCACCAGCTAGACCATACCTCCGAAGGTCAGATTTCCACCTGGCTGCCCAACTCGACCACGCGGTTCGTCGGCAGTCGGAAGAAATCCATCGCTGTCGCGGCATTGCGCAGCATCCAGGCGAAGATCTTTTCTCGCCAGACTGGCATGCCGGGATTGTTGCTAGCCAGCAGGGTCTGACGGCTGAGGAAAAAGCTGGTGTGCATCATGTCGAAATGGCCGCCGCAACGCTCCATCTGCTTGAGCCCTTCCGGCACGTTGGTTTCTTCCATGAAGCCATAATGCAGTATGGCGCGGAAGAATCCGTCGCCGAGATCATGGATTTCGCAACGCTTCTCCGGATCTACATAGGGAGCATCGTCGATCAGCACCGTCAGTATCACGACGCGCTCGTGCAGAACCTTGTTGTGCTTGATGTTGTGCAGCAATGCGGAAGGGACACCAGCAGCCTGGCTGGCCATGAAGATCGCCGTGCCAGGCACGCGGGTCGCGCTGTTTTTCGCCGATTTCGCGAAAATCTCGATCGGAAGAGCGGTCTCGCTCATCCGGTCGCGCATCAGTTTGCGGCCACGGGCCCATGTCGTGAGCAGCGTGAACGCCACCAGACCCACGACCAGCGGGAACCACCCGCCATCGGGTATCTTGACCAGGTTTGCCGCGAAATAGGCGCCGTCGACGATCAGGAAGAAGAGCACGATCGGCAGCGCGACGAACCACTTCCACTTCCAGACGCCTACGAACAGTGCGCCCATCAGCAAGGTATCGATGGTCACCGCGCCGGTGACGGCAATTCCGTATGCGCTGGCGAGATTCGAGGAGTTCTGGAACGTCAGCACCAGCACGATCACGGCGATCAACAAGGCCCAGTTGACCACCGGGATGTAAATCTGGCCCGCTTCGGTTTCGCTCGTATGGCGGATCGACAGTCGCGGAATGAAGCCCAGTTGCATCGCCTGATGCGTAATCGAGAATGCCCCTGAAATGACCGCCTGACTCGCGATAAATGTGGCCATGGTGGCTAGTATCACGAGCGGCAGCCGATACTCTTCGCTCGCAAGCAGGAAGAACGGATTTCGCACCACTTCTGCGGCTTGCTCTGCCGGGAGGCTGGCAATCATCGCCCCCTGCCCGAAATAGTTGAGCAGCAGACAAGGCATGACGAAACCGAACCAGGACAGACGCATCGGACCCCGCCCGAAGTGACCCATGTCGCTATAGAGCGCCTCCGAGCCCGTGACGGCCAGAACCACCGCTCCAAGGGCGAGAAATGCTACCGCCCCGTCGCTGACGAAGAACATGACTGCGTAATAAGGGTTCAAGGCCCAGAGGATGTCCGGGTTCTGCCAGATCTGGTTGGCGCCCAGCAAAGCAATCGTAGCGAAATAGACGATCATGACAGGCGCGAAGAGCGCACCGACCTTGGCCGTACCGCGCTTCTGCAAGAGAAACAGGCACACCAGCAGGACGAGCGCGATCGGGATCACGAAACGGTCCAGACGGTGATCGACAACCGTCAGCCCCTCGACCGCCGAGAGAACGGAAATCGCAGGCGTAATCATGCTGTCGCCATAGAACAGCGAGGTCGCGAAAACGCCGAGCAGGACGACGACCCAGCCGTAGGCGGATTTCCCGATATGGCGCGAGAGCAAGGCAACTAGCGCAAGGCTTCCGCCCTGCCCCTTGTTGTCGGCCCGCATGAGGATGGTCACGTACTGAATCGAGACGACGATCAGCATCGACCAGAAGATCAGGCTGACGACACCAAGTACGTGCATGCGATCGATCGCGATCGAGAAATTGTTCGCGCCAGAGAACGTCTCCCTGAACGCATAGAGAGGGCTGGTGCCGATATCTCCGAAAACGATGCCGATTGCGCCAAGCGCCAGCCCTGCTTTCGATCCGGCATGTCCGTGGCGTGGCGCATCGCCATTGCCCGCTGGCTCGATCTGAGCACCCTCGTGTTCGGTCATGTGAAGAAAATGTCCTGCCGCATGGCGAAAAAACCTGCTTTCTGGCGCGGCGGCGCCCCCGCAAGGCCGCGGCAATTAGCAGGTCGCAATGGCAGCGGCAACACGCTTGAAAAGGCCGTCATTCGACGGCTTGTCGATCGGCCGACAATCGTGTCAGCAGTTCGACCAGGTTTTGACGCCGGATGACCAGCGACTCGCGCCATTCGGCGTCTTGCGGCGCGTTGGAGATGGCTTCGTCCCACAATTCCAGCGTCCTGACGGGCTCGCCGGCCCGCAGCCATGCCAGGCCCAGAAAATAGCGTGGCGCAGCGTTTTCCTCATCGAGAGACTCGGCGCGTGCCAGCGACTCGATCGCTGCCGGGGTCAGATTGCCTTCCGCATGTTCGATCAGCGATATGCCGAGCGCGCTCCATGCTTCTGCATCGCGAGGGTCGTCCTGCACCGCATTATTATAGAAACCCGCCGCTCGCGCGTAATCTCCCCGGCGCAGGAAACCGTCACCGGTCAGCACCCAGCGAGACGGCAATTGGTCGGTTCCGTAAAACTCTCGCCGCGCCGAGACGAGCATTTCTCCGCTTTCGGCGTCCTGCACCGAAGCCGATCTCGGCGATCCCGCCATGCCGGGCGATCCCTGGAGGGCGTATCCGGAAAGCCCGAACATCAATGCGGCGCCGAGCAAGGTCCAGCTTCCGCGGTCCAGCTTCAGCACAAAAACTGCCGCGACAAATGCGATGACCGCAAGGGCGATGATCGGCAGCCAGCTCATGCCGGACGCCTCAAGCGTCTTACAAGAACGGCGAACACAGCGAGAATGATCAGGACAGGGATGGCGAACAGCGGCCAAGTGCTGTTTGAAACCACAGGTTTGTAACTGACGTAATCGCCATAGCGATCCATCAGCCATTGCCTGACGTCTTCGGGGTTCTCGCCCGCCGCAATGCGGGTCCGCACCTGATGGCGCATATCGCCAGCCATCGCCGCGTCACTATCGGCAATCGACTGCGACTGGCAGCGCAAGCAGCGGATCGTCTGCATCAGTTCCTGCGCAGCCGCTTCCTGGGCCGGATCGTCGAGCTGGCGATAGGCAAAGGGAGCAGGCGGCGCACTGGTCTCCTGCGCGAGAAGCGGCAACCCCAGCAGCGCGAGGAGCATGGCAAGAAGCAACCTCATTTGCCGGCCTCGCGCAGTTTCTCCAGCAACATTGGCACATGCTCCGGCCGCACATCGCCGATATGCTGATAGGTGATGACGCCGCGTCCGTTGACGACGAAAGTTTCCGGAACTCCGGACGAGCCGATGCCCAACTGCACTTCCGACAGATCGTCGCGGCCAATCCGCGTGTAGGGATTGCCATATCGATCGAGGAAGGCAGCAACATCTTCCGGTTTGTCTCGGACCGCAACTCCGACAATGGTCGCCCCCCCATCACGAAGCGCGTCGAGCTGTGGAGCTTCGGCAATGCAGGGAAGGCACCAGCTGGCCCAGATGTTCAGCAGCCTTGGTTCGCCGTCCTGGAAGTCTGCGCTTGCGACGCCAGGTCGATCGTCACTCGCAGCGTCGAGACTGAAGAGCGGCAAGGCCTTGCCCACCATGGCGCTTCGCACTTCATCGTGACGGGGCTGGACCAGCATATAGCCGGCCAGCCCCAGGAACGCGGCAAATGCAGCCAGGGGTATCCATAGCCTCCAGCTCATTTGAGCGACTCGAGATCGACGCGTCGCGCATCGATTCGCTTTCTGACGCTGCGACGTTTCACATCGCTTTGCACGCGGCCAATCAAGGCGAGGACACCACCCAGAGCAACGAGAACGCCGCCATACCAGATGAAGGTCACAAATGGTTTCCACCACAGACGCAATTGCCATCGCCCATCGTTGGCGTCGCCACCCATCACCGCATAAAGCTGCCCGTTCCAACGGGTGACCAGAACACTTTCTGTCGTTTGCTGCGAAGGAGCCCAAAAGCTGCGCGATTGCGGCCCGATTTCGACAGCGGGGCCACCTTTATAGCTGACTTCGAGCTGTCCCTCGAGCGCAGTCCAGTTGGGCCCGGCGACCGGACGCACGCCGACCAGTTGGATTTGCCATGGCCCGACAGCCGTGGACGACCCTGGCTCCAGCGCTGCCAGTTCCTCTTGCGAGAACGCACTTTCGCTCGCCATGCCGAACAATGCGACCGCTAGGCCGAAATGCGCGAGCACCATGCCCCATGTCGCGATCGGCACCTTGTGCAGCCGCCTCCCGCGCAGCGGTAGCAGGCTGGCGGCCGCGAGCGCGATCGCAAGGGCAAGACCCAGCAATGGCAAAATGGCAACGCCCTCCACCACTCCAAAGAAGACCAGACCGGCGACGATGAGCGCGGCAACCAGCGCCAGTTCCTTCGAAATGCGCTCCCATCGGTCGCGACGCCAGCGCAGCAAGGGCCCGACCATCATGACCAACAGCATGGGAATGACGAAAATCGCGCCGACTGGATTGAAATACGGTGGGCCGACCGACACGCGCACGTCGAACGCTTCTGTCAGGAGCGGATACAATGTTCCGAGCAGCACCACGGCCAGAACCGCGCTCAGCATGACGTTGTTGAAGACCAGCGCGCCTTCCTTGCTTGCCAGCGCGAATTGCTTGCCTTCGCTAATCGTGCCGGCGCGCAAGGCGAAAAGCAGCAGTGCCCCGCCGATGTAAATGCCCAGCAGCGCGAGGATAAAACTGCCCCGTTCGGGATCGACGGCAAAGGCATGTACGCTGGTCAGGATCCCCGACCGAACGAGGAAAGTGCCCACCATGCTCATCGAAAATGCCACGACGCCGAGCATGATCGTCCACACCCGCAACGCGTCGCGGGCGGCAAGCACGCTGGCGGAATGCAAGAGCGCTGTCGCCGCCAGCCATGGCATGAGCGAAGCGTTCTCGACCGGGTCCCAGAACCACCAGCCACCCCAGCCAAGTTCGTAATAGGCCCAGTAACTCCCGGCGGTGATGCCGAGGGTCAGGAAAATCCACGCGCCCAAAATCCAGGGCCGCATCGTTCGGGCGAATTCGGGGGTGACCTGACGGGTCAGCAAGGCGCGGCGGATGCAACGCGAGGCCCACATCCTGCAGCAAAGGATTGAGCCCCTGCCCCTCGGGCACCGGCACCGGAAGCCGCTCGAAGGGATTCGAACTCAGCAACAGGAAGGCATAGAAGCCGAGTGCGACAAAACCCTGGGCGCTCAGGGTCGCTTGCAACGTCCGCTCCGGCAAACGGCGCTCGATCGCCGCGATCAATGCCCCGGCAAGCGCCATCACCGTGACCCACAGCAACATCGAACCTTCGTGGTTCCCCCATGCGCCGGAGATCTTGTAAATCATCGGCTTGAGCGAGTGCGAATTCATCGCGACCAATTTCACCGAAAGGTCGGTCCGGGCGAAAAGGCACAACAGCATGACGAACGCGACAGCGGCGAGCATGCCCTGCAATATTGCTGCGGGACGCGTCAGCGCCGAAATTGGTACGGCTGCCTCTCCGCGCAGAGCCAGGGCACCGGCCGTCAGCTGCAGTGCTGCCAGCGCTGCTGCCAACCACAGCGCGGCTAGGCCGAGTTCTGCGATCATTCGAGCCCGACCGTAGTCTCTTCGGCCATCTTGGATGCCTGGTGCTCGGTCATGTCCTCGAGCTCGCGCGGCACGTAATTCTCATCATGCTTGGCGAGCAGATTGTCGGCGACGAAAGTGCCATCGGCACCCAGTGCGCCTTCCGCAACCACACCCGATCCTTCCTCGAAAAGATCGGGAAGGATGCCGGAAAATCGGACGGGGACGCGCGCCTGGTCCCGACCAGTGACGGTGAACGTGATGGTCACCCCATCGGGCAAGGTTTCGAGCGATCCCGTTTCCACCATTCCGCCGAGACGGACGGCCTGCCCCAACGCCGGTGGATTATCGCGCATCTGCTCCGGGAGATAGAAATAGCTCGCCTGATTGCGCAGCGCATAGCTCGCCAGCAGACCTGCACCGACAATGGCCACAAGCGCAAAAATCAGCAGTGTGAGGCGCTGGTGTTTCGGTTTCACTTTCGCCGCGCCTCCGCCCGACGGCGCTCGGCTCGCCGCATCGCGATCCAACTCCACGCCATCATGCCGAGCGTCCCCGCTATGCCGATCACGTACGCTGCGATCACGAAGTTCCACTGGTCGAGAGCTTCGCGCATCACGCGATCTCCATCGCGCGGCGACGCAGGCGTGCCTCGGTCTGAACATCGGCAAGGAGTGCACGCATGCGCGCCAGCACGACCCCGCCGAACAGCAACGAGAACCCCGCCACCGAAATCATCAGCGGCACCATGAATGCAGCGTCGATCGAACTGCTACCCATGGTGATGCTGGGCGGCTGATGGAGAGAATTCCACCAAACGACACTGCGATTGATGATCGGGATATTCACTGCCCCCAACAGCCCGAAGATGGCCGGGATCCTCGCGCTCAGGCCCTCCCGTTGGCTAGCCTGCGCCAAGGCGATGTACGCCACGTAAAGGAATGCCAGCACCAGCATGCTTGTCAGCCTGCCATCCCATACCCACCAGGTGCCCCACGTAGGCCGCCCCCAGATCGAACCGGTCAGAAGGCAGATCAATGTGAAAACCAGTCCCGGCACTGCGGCACCGCGGGCGGCAATCGCCGCGAGCGGGTGACGCCAGACCAGGAAGACTAGGCTCGAGATCGCTATGGCGATCCACCCGCCCATCCCCAGCCAGGCGGTGGGTACGTGCAGAAATAAGATCCGGACGGTCTCGCCCATCAGCCGGTCGGGCGGGACGAAAAACAGGCCCCACACCAAGGCGATAGCCGACAGCAGAAGCCCCCCGATCAACAGCAGAGGAGTCAACCAGCGCGCGATGGCGAGGAAACGTTTGGGATTGGCAAAGCCATGCATGTCGAAAGCCGTAGGCGCGCTTTTACAACCGTTCCGCCGCGCTGCAAGGCCGGATCA
>QFNA01000094.1 GCA_003248395.1 Citromicrobium sp. | reverse complement strand
GGCTCCGCTACGCAGCCCATTGCTTCAACCGCGCTCATGCGCAACAACGCGGTCCGGCTCTAATCCCAGCTGGAGGAAAGCTGGGGGTCACGTCACCACACCTTGTTGGATATCGAAAACATTATTGTCGCTCGACCCATCAGGGCTTTTCTCTCGCTTGTTGGAATTTCCATGTAAATCGACGATCCAAATTTTGTCGAATGTCTTTCGTAGGTGCCAGCGCATTCCTCGAAAGGTCGGATTGTCCAGATAGCCATGATTTGTGATGAACCCGAGAATCCCACCCGAGGGATTTTTCTCGATCATCTGCTCTGACATGCGAATGAACTTTACGTAATCGTCATGTAGCCAATGCTTGCGCTCACCGAAGTGCTTCCCATCGACGTATTTGTAATTCTCGATCAGGTTGGTGATCCAATCACCATTATTTTGTGAGGAAGCCGAATATGGCGGGTTCCCGATCACGCACATGATTGGCGTCTGTCGTTTAACCTCGCTGGCGCCGCGTGCTTCGTCGGCGAGTTGCTGGAAGAACAGGTCCTTCACCTCGCGTTCGGCAGGCTCGAGTGCGTTGGTCAGCCAGACTGACAGGCGCGGCGGGTTTGTGCTCGGCACATAGCCGCTCTCGGTCAGCTGCATATCCAGCTTCATGTGGCACATGGCATAGCTAGCCATCAGCAGCTCGAAACCATGCATGCGCGGCAGCAAATCGTTCTCGACATAGGCGGACCACATTCCCGGCGCACGACTCTTCACCCGGTCGGCAATGGTCTGCACCGTCTTGGCCAAGAAGGTGCCCGTACCCGTCGCGGGATCGAGGATCTGCACGCGGTGGACGTCCTTCTTGATCGTGACCGGTTTGCCGTTCTTCGTTTCGCCCGTGTCCCAGTCCACGGTCACCTTGCCGGTATCGGCGAGGCCATCGGCAATGCCGAATTCGGTTTTCAGCACGTCGTCCACCGCGCGCACGATGAAATCGACCACCGGTTCGGGCGTGTACCACACGCCCCGGCTCTTGCGCTTCTTCGGGTTATAGGCCGCCAGGAAGGTTTCGTAGAAATGGATGAAGGGGTCGTTGCGCGCGCTGAACTTGCCGAAATCTTCGAACAGCGCGTGGGGATCGCTGGCGCGCAAAACCTCTGCTAGGTCGTCCACCACGTATCGCAGCCGGTCGGGAATGTCGTAACCCGCGATATACTGGAACAGCCCACGCAGGAACGGATTCGACTTGGGCAGCTTTTCCAACGCTTCCTGCCTGCTGAACGTCTCCAGCGTATCGTCGTGCAGGCGCGCGGCGAACATGCCGTAGGTTATCGTTTCGGCATAGATGTCCGCAAACTCGTCGGGCGTCAGATTGGGGAGCAGGCTCTCCTTGAAGGTCGTGAACTGGCGGCCCAGTCCCTGTTTGAATTCGGGATCGTCGGCCAGCGCGATGCCGATCTCGTCCTTGATGATCGCTGCCTTGCCCGCCATGTGCTCCGCCAGCTTCTGCGCGCTACGGATGCTGATCGGTTTCTGTTCGACGAACAGCTTGAGTTGGCGCTCCAGCTCGTCGAACTTTTCCGGCACCGGTTGCAGGCCGAGCACGAAATCCGCGATCGACGTGTGGTGCACGACTTCCTTGTCGCGGATGAATTCAAAATCGACGCCATTGGTGTAGAGCAAGTTGGGATAGGCGTTCTCGTACCGCTTGCGCTGCTCGACGCTATAGCCCTTCAGCTTGATGACATCCTTGTCGATGTCTTTCGCTTCCGCCCAGCCGAACGCCACGCCTTTGCGCTGGAACAGGAAGTCGGGCATCCCGCCTTCGGATCGCTTGGGTTCGTTGATGACCTCGATCTCGGGGTCGATGGACTGGAACAGCGCCTCCAACGGCGCGCGATAGCTGTGTTCGGTCGCCTGCCCGCTTTTGTATTTGGCGATGATCTGGTCGAGATAGCCCGCAATATCCATGTCTTTGCTCGTCCCCTCTTGCCGCCCCTGATTGGCGCTTCGCCAAGCGGCTGGCAACCCGCCATTTTCCTACAGCATGGTGCCGGTGCTACACCCGCGGCGAGGTCCATCGAAAGGAGTGGTCATGGCCCCTGCATCCCGTCCCCGCCACAAGGCGACACCGGTTCCGCGCAAGGCGACATTCTTGCCGCGCAAGGCGACAGCTTTCCCGCACAAGGCGACACCTTTTGCACAAGGAGACACTTTGCCCTCTGGACCGTGTAACAGGTGTAACATCTCCCCTCCGAAACGGGCGCGGGCGGCGGGTTTTTGCGCGGCAACGCTCTCTGCGGCGGAGGGCGGTTTTTGGGTGAACTTTGCGTGAACTTTGGCGTCACTCGGCCGTCTTGCGCCGCCGGATGACGCCTTCCTGCGCCACGCTGGCGACCAGCTGCCCTTCGCGGTTGAAGATGCGGCCGCGGTTGAAGCCCCTGCCGCTGCCCGACCACGGGCTGTCGGTGGCGTAGAGCAGCCATTCGTCCGCCCTTGCTGGACGGTGGAACCAGATCGCGTGGTCGAGGCTGGCGCCGTTCAGCTCCCCGCGCGCCCAGCTCAGCCCGTGGGGCAGGGCGGCGGTGCCGAGCAGCGTGTAATCGCTGGCATAGGCGATCACGGCGCGGTGCAGGGCGGGGTCGCGCTCGATCGGGGGCAGGGCGGCCGCGGCGCGGAACCAGCTGTAGGCGCGCGGCGGCTTCGGGCCCGAGCTCATCCAGTGGAGCTTGCCGCTGGTGCGCATCTCGATCGGGCGCGGGCGCAGCATCAGCGCGCGCTGCGTGTCGGAGACCTCGCCCATCTCCGCGAGGAAGGTCTTGCGCATCTCCATGTCGGAGGGGAGGTCTTCGGGGGCAGGCACGTCGGGCATGGGGCAATCGTCATGCTCCAGCCCCTGCTCGGGCGTCTGGAAGCTGGCGGTGAGGTTGAGGATGGCCGACCCGTCCTGCTGCGCCACCACGCGCCGGTTGGCAAAGCTGCGCCCGTCGAAATCGGCGGCGACTTTGTAGTCGATGTCCACGCCCTCGCGCCCGCCGCGCAGGAAATAGGCGTGGAGCGAATGCGCCTCCATCCCCTCGGGCGCGGTGGCCTGTGCGGACTGGAGTGCCTGGGCGATGACCTGCCCGCCGAACACGCGGCCCACGCCGCCCGGTTGCTGGCCGCCGGTAAAGGCGTTCTCGCCGGCGGGGGCAACACTCAGCAGGCGGACGAGGCCGGCGACGAGGTCTTCCGGCGAGGGGTCGGATGAGGGCGTATCGGTCACCCGCTGCGCTTTGCGGGCGGCTTACCTTTGCGTCAAGCGGCGGATGGCGCGGTAGGCATAGGCCTTGGCGCGGTTCGATGCGGGCCAGCGCCCCGGTGCGCGCGGTCGCATGCCCATGCGGCGCACCAGGCCGTTGAAACACCGCGCATCCGCCTCGGCATAGCTCCATTCGCTGCGCCAGGTGATCGACAGCGAGATCGAGCTTTCGGGTCCGTTCTGCACGAAATGCGGGGCCATCACGGGGACATACACCGCCTCGCCCCGGCCGATGGCGATCGGCGTGCCGCCCGTCGCCAACTCGTCGCGCCACGGCAGTTCGCGCGCCCCGCCCAGGTGATAGGCCTCGTGCCCCGCGTCGGGCGCAAAGCGCGGATCGCCCGCCGGGAACTGGGTCATCGTCTTGCTGCCCGTCAGTTGCAGCAGGATATTGTGCTCGGGGTCGTAGTGATACGGCGTCACCGCATGCGGGCTCGATATGAAGACATAGCCCTGCGGCGTCAGCATCCGCCCGGTCGTGGCCTCGATCGCCGGGCGCAGTTCTTCCAGCAGGTCGATCAGCAGCGCGCGATATTCGTCCACCTGCTCGATGTTTTTCAGCACCGCCCAGCTTTCGCTCGTGGCGATGTGGCGGATCGTCTCGCCGATGCGCATCCCGTTTCCGCCGGGCTTGCCCTCGACACCGATCGGCACGTCGCCGCGATTGTATTCGACGCATCGCTCCGGCAGCGCCTCGGCCAGCTCCGCCAAAGCCTCCAGCTTCAGGCGCCGCTCCAGCCGGAGATTGTGAACCAGCCGATGCGGCGTCTCGGGATAATTCGCGGCGAACTCCGCAATCGCCGCGGCAGGAAATACCTCTGCCGCGTTATGAGCAGCAGCGCTCTCAGCCGGCCCCGTCATGTCCGCCGCTCCATCCGCCAGGCTTCGGCCCGCGCCCACAGGCTGCCGATCGCCCGTCGCCAGCCACGCCCGGCGCTCACCGTCAGCCACACCATGCTGCGGCGGTCGCGCCAGATCCGCTCGATCATGGGGTGGTCCGCCGCCGCGCAGCTGTCGCACCACGCCAGTTCCGGATCGTCGAGCAAGGCCAGATTATCCACCTGCAGCATCATGCCCGGCGAAAAGCGCGCATAGTTCTCGTCGAATGCCGTCTTGAAGGCGAACCCGCCCGGATGCGACAGGAAGGTCGCCAGCATCGCGATCGGCTTGTCATCCAGATACAGCGCCAGCCGTTCGAGTTTCCCCGCCTTCGCCGCGCCGCTGATCACGGCACGGAACAGCCGTTCGGTTTGCGGATCGCATGCCAGTGCCGACCCTTGCTCGCCCTTCCAGCCGGACTTCTCGAGTGCAAGGAAGGTATCGATCCACTCCGAAATGCACTCCTCGCCCCGGTGGCGGGTCAATCTTGGCGTACCGCATTCGTCGAACCGCTTGCGCAGCCGCCGCAATTCCTTGCGCCGTTTATTGCTCATCGCGTCGACAAAATGCGCTTCGGGCGATTTCCCACGATTCAGCGCGGCCCGCTCTTCCCGGTGGACGACACGGATCTGGCGGCCATCTGCATGGCACACGTCCAGCAGGGCCTTTGTAGCCGCGCAGTCTTCCGGCATCTGCGGCAAGTGCGCGAAGAGCTGCGATGTCTCTCGCTCATCGAGAGCCGCAAGATAGGCTTGCCAGAAAGCCCGTTCGAAACCGGGTTCCATCAGCGGCAGGCCGCAGAACATGTTGGCGTGCAGCCAGGCGCTCGTATTGCGCAGCGCGCGCCCGTGATAGGTCGGGCTGTCGCAGACCGGCATCAAGGCGCGCAGCCGCCCGCCCTCGACCAGCATCGCCAGCGAGACGTCGCCCTCCGGATCGAATACGGTGAGCGAAGGCATCAGAAACCATGGCTCGAAGAAACAATTCGGGACGGCGGCATTCTCGGCCAATCTCGCCCATTCGGGTTGCAACTGGTCAATATCGATCCGCGTCCACGCAAGCATCCGGAAGCCGTCTTCCGACATGCCGCTCGGCCGGGCTGCCTCTGCTTGTCGCTCTTGCAAGGCAAGGGACCGACTCATGAAATGCCTGTTCCTTCTCGACCTGAGGGTCGAAAGCGCGCCCCGATACTCGGTGTTAGTGTAGCGATGCTACCGACAGGTTAACAACCGGTAGTTTCGGGCACCCTCTTTGCGCCGGACGACGGCGTTCATAAAAGTTAACCCCGCCCGAATGCTATCCGGACGGGGCCTGCATGACTTGTGGCTGATAAGCGTAGGCTTAGTTGAGTGAGATGACCGGCGGTGCGGTATCGCCATCGCCGGGGATATAAGCCGGATTGTGCCGCTGGAGCCAGTCGTATGTCGCCTCGATCCACTCGATATGGACGTCGTCATATGGCAGATTGTGGGTGCCCTGATTTTGCACGATGTAACGGAAATCCTTGCCCTCGACTTTACCCGACTTGCGCAGTGCCGAAACGAGCGTCTCGGCCTGCTCCATCGGGATACGGGCATCGCGTTTAGCAGCGACGATCAAAATAGGCGCCCACTTACCGTCGGTGAAACGCGCAGGTGAAATTCCCTCGGGGTCATTCGAGGTGGCTTGAAAGCCGCTACTGGACCATCCCATGATGCAGGCGCGATTGGGATCGACAATACCTTGCTGTGCGAAATAGGTCAGCGCATCGTTAAGATCGTCTTGCATCTGCTTGCCGTAGCCGCCTGGATCGCGACCGACCTTGACGAACTCCTTGCCGTACCCACCCGAGCCGCGATAGTTTGGCTGGATGACGACATAACCCTGCTCGGCCAACGGCTGCGCCCACGGCTCGCCGCTATTTGTGGCCGAGAGCACGCCGAACGGCCCACCATGGGGAACAATCACCACAGGCAGGTCCTTTTTGCCCAGGCGATGGCGCGGATAGGTGACGATTGCCTGGAGGCGCTGGCCGTCCCTCGCTTGGTACCATTCGGCCTTGACTGGGTTGAGCGGCGCATCCTTGAGCGCAGAATTCGACCAGTTTAGTAACTGCATGTCGCCAGATTTCGTATCGTAAAGGTAATAGCCCCCGGCGCGTGACTGGCCGCCACCGAGGACGACGACCTTGGATAGGTCATCCGTATAATCGACGATGGTAGCCTCTCCCACGCCGAACAACTCTTCGGTCAACTGCTGGATCGCCTTGAGCTGTGGATTGACGTAAACTGTCTTCATCGTACCGTCGAAGACGCGGAAGCCGAGAAGCTCGCTCTCGTCGTCACTGACGATTAAACCCTGAACGTCGAATCCTTCGGTCTCGTAGACTGTCTCGACAATCTCCATGGTTCGCATGTCCATCTTATAGACCCGGTCGAAGCCATCGTGGTTCGACACGGTGTAAACGTAATCGGACCCAGGAACGAACATGGCGGGCGAGGGAAGGCTTTCGGTGAACGTGTCATCCGCCTCGTTATAGACTGTCTTGAAGTTACGCTCGCCCTCCGCCCTGTAAAGCATGCGAACCTTTCCGCTATCGCCATCGCTGTTGAAGCCGGCGCGGATCTCGCCTTCGCTGTCTGCGGCCCAGCCCCGGACGACGGGATTGGTTCGCTGCACAGTGGTGAACTTGCCACTTTCTACATCGACCTCGACCACTTCGGGCAATCCCCAGCGCTCGGTGGAATTGGACACGGCGTAACGCTGCAACAGATAACTGCCCTCGTCGTGATCGATGTGCAGGATTGCGCTCGCGTCGAATCCGGCTCCACGCCATGCCTGCGGGATCGATTCACGGGTATTCACATCGATTGCGACGAGGCGGCGGAAGTCGTTAAGGCCAAATCCCAAATCCTCGCGGCTTATTACGGTCGCCACAACGTGGTCGTTGCCGATCCAGCGATAGCCGGTCATCGTCCGATCGCCACTTTCGCGTGCCTCGTTGGCAACGAGAAGGGGCGTCTCCGTTCTGGTTTTCAGGTCAAGGACTACCAGCACACTCTTGCCGTCCTTGCCCGAGACATAGGCTAACTTGCCGCCATCGGGCGAGATCCGCACGGTCGACATGTTAGGCGCCTTGACGAACTGCGCTACCGGAATGCGGCCCTCGACGGTCGCAGCGACTTGAGGCTGCCCATCTTGAGCCATTGCCATGTGAACGGGCAGGGCCAGCGACATCCCTGCCAGTCCGAGCGCGATCGCGCTGCATCCACGTAGCGAGAAATTCTTGAAATAGATCATTTGTCTTGCGTCCCCAGTTGCAAAAGGTGGGGAAGGCTTGACAAGGCATCGCCCGGGCGCGCCGGTTGCTCGCAACTGCATGACCCAGTGGCTCGTCGTAGTCTCCCGCCGGTTTCTTCATTGCATCACAACAGCTTATTCGCAAATAAAAACCCCGCCCACAGGTACTGGGGACGGGGTTTAGAACAAGCTGAGCGGGTTGCCTTGCCCTTGCGGGGCGTGGCTGGTGTCCGATTAGCCAGCGGCGAGCGCTGCCAGCAACAGCAGCGCCACGATGTTGGTGATCTTGATCATCGGGTTCACGGCGGGGCCCGCGGTGTCCTTGTAGGGATCACCCACGGTGTCGCCGGTCACTGCGGCCTTGTGGGCTTCGCTGCCCTTGCCGCCGTGATTGCCGTCCTCGATATACTTCTTGGCGTTGTCCCACGCACCGCCACCGGCGGTCATCGAAAGTGCCACGAAGATACCGCCGACGATCACGCCGAGCAGCAGCGCGCCCAATGCGGCAAAGCCGTTCTCCTGACCAGCAATTAGCGTGATCAGGAAATAGACCACGATGGGTGCGAGGACCGGCAGCATCGAGGGAATGATCATTTCCTTGATCGCCGCCTTGGTTACGAGATCGACCGTGCGGGCATAATTGGGCTTGCTGGTGCCCGCCATGATGCCCGCGTCTCCGGCGAACTGTTCGCGCACGTCCTTGACCACATCGCCCGCAGCGCGGCCCACGGCGGTCATGCCCATCGCGCCGAACAGGTACGGCAACAGCGCGCCGAGCAGCAGGCCGACGATGACGTAGGGGTTCTCGAGGCTGAAATCGACGTCCGCGTTCGGGAAGAACTCGGCAAGGTCGGTGGTATAGGCAGCGAAAAGGACCAGCGCGGCAAGGCCCGCCGATCCGATGGCATAGCCCTTGGTCACCGCCTTGGTGGTGTTGCCCACCGCGTCGAGCAGGTCCGTCTTTTCACGAACGCTGTCGTCGAGCCCGGCCATTTCGGCGATGCCGCCCGCATTGTCCGTGACCGGACCATAGGCGTCCAGCGCCACGACCATACCCGCCAGCGCCAGCATGGCGGTCGCCGCGTAGGCTATGCCCATGAGACCTGCCAGCTGGAAAGTGGCGATGATGCCCGCAACGATCAGCACCGTGGGCAGGGCAGTCGATTCCAGGCTGATCGCTAGACCCTGGATCACATTGGTCCCATGGCCGGTTTCCGAGGCCTTGGCGATCGACTTCACCGGACGATAGTTCGTGCCGGTGTAGTATTCCGTAATCCAGATGATCAGGAACGTGATGGCCAATCCGATGACCGAACACCAGAACAGGTCCCAGCCGGTGAAGCTGACAACCTGTTCGGCGGTCCCTTCCTCGGTCAGCGGGGCGCCCGGGTCGACGCCCGCTGCCGTACCGCCGATCATCGTGTCCATGCCGCCCAGCGCAATGTTGATGACCAGCCAGATCAGCGGGATCGACAGGATCGCAGTGACCGCAAAGCCCTTGTACATCGCGCCCATGACATTCGTCTTGCCCTTGGTCAGCTTGACGAAATAGGTGCCGATGATGCTGGTCAGGATGCACGCACCGCCAATCAGCAGCGGCAGCGCCATCATCGGCATCAGCAGGTCACCGAGGCCCTTGAGCAGCAGCGCGGTCAA
The DNA here is from genome assembly GCA_003248395.1 of Citromicrobium sp. Classification (GTDB taxonomy): domain Bacteria; phylum Pseudomonadota; class Alphaproteobacteria; order Sphingomonadales; family Sphingomonadaceae; genus Qipengyuania. Next base: position 4,247 of record QFNA01000094.1, on the reverse strand, counting down.
CACCATGGTCGCACCCACGGTGACCACATAGGTTTCGAACAGGTCGGCCGCCATGCCGGCGCAGTCGCCCACATTGTCGCCCACGTTGTCGGCGATTACGGCGGGGTTGCGCGGATCGTCTTCGGGGATACCGGCCTCGACCTTGCCGACGAGGTCGGCCCCGACGTCGGCTGCCTTGGTGAAGATACCGCCACCGAGACGCGCGAAGATCGAGATGAGCGAGGCACCGAAGGCAAGACCGACGAGGCCGTCGATCACTTCGCGGCTGTTCGCGGCATGTCCGGCAGCGCTGGTCAGGTACCAGAAGAACATGGCGATCGCGAGCAGCGCCAGGCCGGCCACCAGCATCCCGGTAATGGCGCCTGCGCGGAAGGCGAGGGTAAGGCCCTGCTGCAAACCGCTCTGCGCTGCAGCGGCAGTGCGCACGTTGGAACGCACGGAAATGTTCATCCCGATGAAGCCGGCCACGCCCGACAGGATCGCACCGATCACGAAGCCGATTGCCGGAATGGCGCCGAGAAACACGAAAACGAGCACGGCGACGACCACGCCGACGAAGGCAATCGTTGTATATTGGCGCTTCAGATAGGCCTGTGCACCTTCCTGGATGGCACCGGCGATTTCCTGCATTCGTTCATTGCCGGCGCCCGAATTGAGCACCTGGCGGCTGGTGACGAAGCCGTAAATGACGGCAAGCAGTCCCAGCCCAATCGAAATGAGCACTAAGTCCACTGGAATTTCCCCTCCCGTTTATAGGTTTCGCCTCTGCGCGCGGGAAACGCGAAGGGCGGATGGGCAGAGGTATAAGCGGCTCGCGTAACGTGGCAAGGCCTCTTGGCGCCCGGATGTGCACGATCCCGTCGTAGCGCCGCGACGTCAGTGAGTGTAGCCGAGTCCGTCCTCGACAGACAGCGGTATTCCGTCGAGCACCAGGCCTGGGGCGGCTTCGCCTCTCACTTCGCCAATCCTTGTGGCGCCGACGGGAATTCTGCAATCGGTGGGTGCGGTGAACAGCAGCTGGTAATCATCACCCCACCGCATGCAGTCGTCGCGGCGATCCTGATCGGCCACCGGCACGCTGTCGCCATCCACGGCGATCTGCACCTCGCTCGCGACCGCCAGCCGCCAGCAATCGAGCAGCAGGCCGTCGGACACATCCATCATCGCCGTCACCAGCGGAGCAAGCGCGCGACCTTCCTTCAGCAGCGGCGTAGGGCGGCGATAGGCGCGATCGTTTTGCGCATCATTGCCGCGATTCTCGAAACCGAGCATCGCCCGACCGAGCACGCCGGTTACATACACTGCATCGCCCGGCTGCGCTCCTCGCCGGTCGGGCACAGGCGTGTGCGTGGCTCTGCCCAGCGCAGTGCAGCCCCACACGCGCCGTCCTTCGGCGCGCACGGTGTCTCCGCCGATCAGTGGCACATCGTATTCCGCCAAGACCTCGCCCAATCCTCGGGCGAACGCATCGTCGCCTTCGCCGAGCATGTGAGAGACCAGCACGCCGATCGGCTTGGCCCCTTTGGCGGCGAGATCGGACAGGTTCACCGAGATGAGTTTCCAGGCAATATCCGCCGGATTCTCGTCCACGCGCACATGGACGCCTTGCACCAGCGTATCGTGGCTTGCGACCAGCGTCTCGCCCCCGATCTGCAAGACGGCCGCATCGTCGTCGAGCCCGCGCGCGCCCGGATGCGTGGCCAGTGCGCGCATCATGGAAAGAAAGCCGAATTCGCGGTTCATGGCTTCCTTTGCCTTTGGCGGCAGGGCATAGTCAAACCCTCGCATGAGGACTGCATGATGTCACCATTCCTTCGAACCCCGGCTATCGCGCTTGCCCTGTTCAGCGCGACAATCGCGACCGCGCAAGACAATCTGAAACCACCGGTCCCGCAGGTTAGTGCTGGGCAGATTGTCTGGTGGGCCGATTTCGCGCCAGCCAGGGCGGTCGGGGTGGAAGACATCTGGGTGTGGCTACCGGAAAGTTACGATTCGCAGCCCGGTCGCCGCTTCCCCGTTCTCTACATGCACGATGCCGAAAACGCCTTCGATCCTCGCCTGTCGAATTTCTCGAAGGAATGGCGCCTCGACGAAACGATCAGCCGCATGGCCCGGCAAGGCGACTTGCGCGAATGGATCGTCGTCGGGCTGCGCAGCCCGGCGCATCGCTATCAGACCATGTTTCCCCAGAAACTCATGAACCACCTGCCTGAAAGCTATCGTACCCGCGTGCAGGACATCAGCGTCGCCGGGATCGAGGCGGGGCATCCGCTGCGCGGCGACGCGTATCTCTCGATGCTCGTCGGTGATCTCAAGCCCAGGGTGGACCGCGAATTCCGCACATTGGCCGGACCGGACGATACCGCCGTGATGGGGGCATCGATGGGTGGGCTCATCAGCCTCTATGCTATTGCGGAATACCCCGACATTTTCGGGCAGGCAGCGGGTCTTTCAACCCACCTGCCGCTCGCCGATCCCGAAGGCGTGGCTGCCGAAGAGGGCAGTGCGCAAGTGGCCGAAGCCTTTCGCCGCTATTTCGCATCCACCGCGATCGATCCAGCGAAAAACCGGATCTACATCGATCACGGCACGGGCACTCTGGACGCGCATTATCCGCCCTATGCCGCCGCCTTTGACGCGATGATGGCGCAGGCAGGATGGACCGATGCGAACTATATGAGCCGGGCATTCTTTGGCGCCGAGCACGAGGAGAATGCCTGGGCGCAGCGGGTCGACATACCGCTCGCCTTCATGGATCGCGCCGATCCCTAGCGCGCTGACCTAACGTCCGGCCTGACTTGCGACGGCGTCGAGAATGCCGTTGACGAATTTCGCCTCGCGGTCGTCGAAAAATGCCTTGGCGACATCGACATATTCGCTAATCGCAGCGGCCTTGGGGACATCGTTGCGGGCGAGCAGCTCGTAGGTGCCGGCTCGCAGGATCTGCAGCATCGTCTTGTCGAGCCGAGCGAGCGTCCAGCCCGAGGCAAGCCGTTGGCTGAGCAGGGCGTCGATTTCCTCCTGCCGCGCATCGACGCCTTTCACGACATCGTCGAAAAAAGCGACGTCGGCCTCGGCATATTGCTCGTCTTCGATAACCCGTCCCAGCCGGTGCTGATGGAATTCGTCGAGCAATTTCGCCAGCGGCGTGCCCTCCATCTGCCTCTGGTAAAGCGCCTGAACCGCGCCGAGACGGGCGGTGCTGCGGGACTGGCTTCTTTTGGTCTGGTTCACTTGTTCAATCTCACGGAAATCGACAGGGCATGGGCGGGCAGACCTTCGGCCTGTGCCAGCTTGACGGCGGCTGGGCCAACGGCAGCCAGCGCGGAATCGGACGCGTCTATGAAGCTGGTGCGCTTCATGAAATCGAGCACCGACAGTCCGCTGGCGAAGCGGGCGCGACGCCCGGTCGGAAGGACATGGTTCGGCCCGGCGATGTAGTCACCAACGGCTTCGGGTGTGTGTCGCCCCAGGAAAACGCTACCGGCGTGGCGAATGGCTCCGAACATCGCCTGCGGCTTGGCGACCATCAGTTCGACGTGTTCGGCGGCGAGCCGGTCTGCCAGCGCGGGGGCCTCCTCGAGATCGTCGACAATCACGATCAGCCCGTGGGCTTCCCAGCTCTGGCGTGCCGTCTCGCCCGTTTCGAGTGAGCCCAGCATGCTCTCGATCGTATCGCGAACGCGCCCTGCCAATTGAGCATCGTCGGTAATCAGGATCGATTGGCTCGTCGGATCATGCTCGGCCTGGCTGAGCAGGTCTGCCGCAATCCATGCCGGATCGTTGTCCTTGTCTGCAATGACCAGGATCTCGCTCGGGCCCGCGACCATGTCTATGCCGACCGCACCGTAAAGCTGCCGCTTGGCTTCCGCCACCCACGCATTGCCCGGACCGGTAACCACGTCCACGCTGGCGATCCGCTTCGTTCCATAGGCCAGCGCGCCGACCGCCTGCGCGCCGCCGATGCGCCAGATTTCATCCACGCCGGCAATATGCGCGGCGGCAAGGACCAGCGGGTTGGATACCCCCTTGGGGGTCGGCGTCGCCACGACGAGCCGCTCGACGCCCGCCACCTTGGCGGGGATCGCATTCATCAGCAGTGACGAAGGGTATGCGGCGCGTCCTCCCGGCACGTAGAGTCCGGCCGCGTCGACCGGCAGCCAGCGCGCACCCAGACGCATGCCGATACCATCGGTGTAGTCGCGATCCTCGGGCAGTTGCGCGGCGTGGTAAGCGCGAATGCGGTC
>QFNA01000093.1 GCA_003248395.1 Citromicrobium sp. | reverse complement strand
GATGCGCGGTTCGGCCTGGCGCATGGCATTGCGCATCGCCTCTTCCATGTCCTCGAGCCGGACGGCCGCCACCTGCGACTGGTCGGCTTCGAGCAGGATGTGGCTACCGCCGGCAAGGTCGAGACCGAGATTGACGGTCGGCTCGGGTAGCGACGACGGCCAGGACGTGTTCGTCAGCGAGAAGATCGACGGCAGAGCGGCCAGCGCGCCGATCAGCGCAACGGCCCACAGGAAAATCTTTTTCCAGAGCGGAAATTCGAGCATGGCGGCAGTCGGTCCCCCTGGCCTGTCAGTCGTTGGCAGGCTTGCCAGCGGTGCCGGACAGCACTTCGCCGATGGTCTGCTTGACCGCGCGCACCTTCATGCCCTTGGCCAGTTCGAGTTCGACGTAGTGATCCTCGACCTTGGTGATCCTGCCGACCAGTCCGCCAGCGGTGACGACCTCGTCGCCGCGCTTGAGTCCTTCGACCTTTTCGCGATGCTGTTTCTGCTGGCGCAACTGCGGGCGGATCATGAGGAACCAGAAGACCGCGAAAATGCCCAGCCAGGGCAATATCTGGAGCCACACCGGCGGTTGGGCTGCGGCGGAGCTTGCGGCAGCGAGAACATCGAGCATGATTGCAAAAACCTGTCGTCAGAATGAGCTACGTTGGCGGCGAGATGGGCGCACGCGATGCCGTTTCAAGCATGTCGCGGCGCGCGTCCGGCGCTGGATTGGCGGGCGGTTAGCAGCAATGTCGTGACAGGGCAACGAAATGCCGCGCACAGGGTGTTGCCATGCCGAACGCCGCCGCCTATAGGCCGCGCTCCACTGGTTTCGGGATGTAGCGCAGCCTGGTAGCGCACCATACTGGGGGTGTGGGGGTCGCTGGTTCGAATCCAGTCATCCCGACCAGTGGGTACCCTTCAACATTAGTCGAGCGATCGCTCATTCGATCCGGAAGTCGAGCAGCTCGAAACGGGCTGGTCGGGTGGCAAAGACGCCATGACCGCGCATGCCCGATGAGCCGAATACCAGACCGATGTTGTCGACGTGACGCCGCGCATCGCGATAGCCGCGAGGATTGGCGCCGGGGTTCTTGCCGCCCATCACCGAAATCCATTTCGGGTCGTCGAATTCGACCACCATTTCGTGAACGCCCGGGCGAATCTGCTGGACAGTATGCGCCGGAGCGAACCAGCGATAGAAGGCGTATTGGCGCTTGCCCGTCCAAGTGTCGCCCGCGCGTTGGAAATAGAGCGAGACCGTGGCGGGCTTGTCCGGCTGTTCCTGCGGAACGAAGCGCGCGCCGCGGGCGGCCTCGACCCGATAGCGCACCACGATACGGCGTTTGTTCTCGAGCGAGCCGGGGCGCATTGTGACATAGTGGACATGACCATCGCTGCGGCGGGGGCCGGGAAAATCGAACGCCCATCCCTCGCGGGTCGATTGCGGGTGCAGCGGCATGCCGGGCGAATAGCTGACCCCGTCATCGATCGGACCGATAGTCCAGCGCGAGGCATCTTGCGGCACGGCAGGCGCAGCGGTGCAGAGCAAGGCAGCGCCGACGATCGCGGGAATGAAGTTTCTTGTCATGCACATCGTCCTAAGGCCCTCGCCCGAAGTGCACGCTGAACACGCCTGTCAGCATTGCGAAAGCGAGACGGTTCGTTCGACAAAAGAAAGTGATATATCTCTTTCGCTATCGACGAGGTTTGCATCCAAAACCGCGGCTTGTCACGAAATGCGAAGGTGACGCGCGGAAAAGCACGGGCGGAACAGGTCTGCTCCGCCCGCGCCGTGATTAGGCTCAGTTCTCGAGCGCGGATTCGATGGTGCCGAGCGGAACGATCTTGAAGTTCTGCGCCGCGGTGCCGTTCACACCGTCCTGCGCCACGAACAAGCCGCCCGGAAAACCGGGTCCGAAATCGCCGCGCATGGCTTCGATTCCGTCGGTCTCTTCAGTACTGCCAAGCGTGCCTTCGGCAATGCGGAAGCGGCCGGCAGGGGCGAGATCGGGCAGGCGGAAGCGCATATAGGCGTTGTCGCCCTGGCTGGACGCGTAGAGCCAACCGCCGTCGCTGCCTTCGGGTACGAGCGCCAGGCCTTCCAGATCGGCGACAAGTTTGCGACCGTCGACGCGCACGGCGAGTTCGCCATCGGTCTGCCCCGGTGCGAAACGCCAGATCCCCCCGGCTTCCTCGCCGATGTAGAGCGTGCCGTTACGCGGATCGACGGCGCAGCCTTCTGGCTGGCTGGGGACCTGCATCGCGCGCAGCCGTGTAGCCGACGGCGCTCCGTCCAGCGAGACTTGCCATTCGCCGATATTGCCTTCCTTAGGCGCGGTAAAGACCACCAGCGCCCCGTCGGCGCGGCGATAGCCGCAGATGCCGTAGGCCTCGCCCGAACCCGATGCGATCGTGCCGAGTGGTGCAAGTTTCGCGCTGGCAGTGTCGAGCCGGAACAGCGCGATTTTCGCATTGGCGAGATCGCTGCGGTCGCTGGCGAAGACCACCACGTTGCCCGGCCCCATATCGACCAGATCGACATTGTTCAGACCGGGTTGCGCATGGAAACTGCGGATTCGCCCGTCGAGTCCATAGACGTAAAGGCCGCCCTTCTTGTCGGTCGCAACGATCAGGCTGGCAGCGGGATCGCCCGCATTGTTCCAGATCGCCGGATCGTCCGCCGCATCTTCATTGGCCGTGCCAACGGGTTCGGTCTCCACCACGGCCTGCACGGCCACGGCGGGATCGCCCATGGCGGGGATGGTCGCACAGGCAGCGGAAAGCCCGAGGCTGGCGAGAGCGAAAACGTGAAATCCACCGCGCATCAGAACGTCACCCTCACGCCGCCTTTCATGGTCCAGTTGTATTCCTCGAATTGATACAGATTCCGGCGGCTGCCGAGAGTGTTATACGCGAAATACTTCGCGTTGTTGATGTTGATCCATTCGTAGAACAGCTGGATCTTGTCGGTCACGCTGAACTTGGCCGACAGGTCGAGCTGGAAGTGATCGTCGACATAGCGATCGAGTTCCGCCTCGTCTGCGAGTTCATCGAGATAGCGGTCGCGATAAGTGCCCGACAGGCGGATGTCGAACGGACCCTTGTCGTAGCCGAGCGAGAGGTTGGCCGTGTGCTTGCTGGTGGACGGCAGCGGGATTTCACGCGGATCGCCGATGTCGCCATCGGTGAAGACCGTGCCGGTGGCATCGGTATAAGTGTAATTGGCATTGACCACGAACCCGTCGAACGGCGCGGGCAGCATGGTGAAGGCCTGGGCAAAGCCAAGTTCTACGCCGAAGACTTCTGCGCTGTCGCCATTGATCGGCACCACCGCCTCGTCGAATGCGATGCCGTTATAGGTGCCGTCCTCGCGCAGCGTGTCGACGATGTAGTCCTGGATGTCCTTGTAGAACACCGCAGCGGTCAGCGCGCCGTTGCTGCTCATGTACCATTCGGCAGAGGCATCGAAGTTCCACGCGCGGTATGGGTCGAGATCGGGATTGCCGAATTCGCCTTCGCGCTCGCCTTCGTCATTGTCCTCGATCATGAAACGCGGCGCCAGCTTCGACAGCTTGGGCCGCACCAGGCTGCGATAGCCGGCGAGGCGCAGGACGACGTCGGGCTGCGGCTGGAAGCGGAGATTGAGGCTGGGAAGCCAGTCGGTGTATTCTTTCGCAAAGCTGCGCGGCGTGATCAGCACCTGCTCCTCGCGAATGACCTCTTCGGTATCCTCGTCCTCGATTTCCTCGAGGAACTCGACGAGATTGCCCACGATGTCGTTGTTCGTCCGCTCGACACGGACGCCGCCGATCACGCGTAGTGTCGCGCTGTCCCACCGGCCGAGCAGATAGCCGGCGAGCACGTCTTCGGAGACCGCGTAATCCTCGGCTGCGGAATCGAAGATGCTGTCGGATTCAGCAAGCTCGAACTCACCGAGATTGTCGAAGAAGTAGGTCGAGCCCGCCTCGTAATCGGCCACCGGCGAAATGTCGGCGAGGCGATAGGTCTGATCGAGGCCGAGCGCGTCGGCGAGATTGAACTCGTCATGTTCGTAGAAGGCAACATTCTTGTCGTATGTCTTCTCGCGCCAGCGCGACTTGACGCCGCCCTGCACGGTAAATTCCCCGTTCTCCGCGGTGAAACGGCGGCCGAGATCGAGATTTACCGCATATTCCTCGTCCTGCGCGTCGGACAGGGCGACGAACTCGACGTCGTTCAACCCGAAGGTCGAGGCATCGAAGAAGCTGTCTTCGGCATCGGAAATGACCGAATAGAGCGGAACCCGCGGGTCGGAATAGTCGAAGCCGATCGTCAGACCCTCGTCATCGAAATCGCGATCGAAGCCGATCGGATCGATGCTGCCGTCCTCGCGCTCGGTCGACTTGGCCCAGCTACCCGAATATTCGGCGAACCAGTCGCCCCAGTCACTTTCGCCGCCAATGCTGATCGAACGGATCTTCTGCGTTTCGAAGCGGTCCTTGATGTCGCGCTCCACCGTGAATTCCTGATCCGCATCGCTGAAGGTGACGCTGGTGCCATCGACCGTGCTCGGGCCGTCATCCTCGAAATCGCCGAGGTCGAAGGTGGTCCGACGGCGATATTCCTGATCGTCGAATTGGCTGTAGATGCCCTTGATGTAGAGCGTGGTCGCATCGCCGGCGCGGAAATCGAGGCCGAGCGTGGCGCTGATCCGCTCGCGCTCCACGTCGTAATCGCGATATTCCACGGTCGCGGGGAAGATCGTGTCACCTGCTTCTACCCAGTCGTCCGCCTCGATATTGTCGGTTTCGAATGTGCGGCGGTAATAGCTGAGGCCGCCCGAGACGCCCACATTGTCAGTTACGCGATAGGCGAAGTCGACGCTGCCCTTGGGGCTCAGTTCGTCGGCGTATTCGTTGTAGCTGCCTTCTAGCTTGAGCGAGAGGAGGTCTTTCTTGCGATCGAATGCGCTGGTGGTTTCGATCTCGACCGAGGCGCCGATCGTGTCGGCATCCATATCGGGGGTCAGCGATTTCTTCACCTCGATCGATTCGATGATGTCGCTCGAAATCACATCGAGCGCGACCGAGCGGACATCGCTTTCAGGCGCGGGCAGGCGCACGCCGTTGAGCGAGGTCGAGACCAGCTCCGGATCGAGACCGCGGACCGAAACGAAGCGCCCCTCGCCCTGATCGTTCAGGACATTGACGCCGGGCAGGCGGCGCAGGCTTTCGGCGACGTTCTGGTCGGGGAACTGGCCGATGGCATCGCGGGTCAGGACGTCGGAGACGCCGTCGGCATCCTTCTTGCGCGACAGCGCGCTGGCGAGGTTGGCCGCCTGGCCGACGACGAGGATCGTGCCGTCGCCACCGGCGTCGAGCGCGACGTCGCTGCGGACGACGCCGTCACGCGGCACCGTAACGGTCCGGGTGACGGTGTCCGCGCCGACATACCGGACTTCGATCGTGTAGGTGCCTGCGGGGACGTCGGCGAAGAGAAACGAACCGTCGCGGCTCGAAGACGTGATCCGCCCGAGCTCGACGATGCGGACCTCTGCCGCGCGCAGGGCGATGGTGTCGCTGGAATCGCTGACCGATCCGATGATTTCCCCGGCAAGTGCGGAAGACGGGATTGTGGCAGCGACGATCGCTGCACCGGCATAGAGCCTGGACTTGAAACGCATGGTATACCCTCCTGTTCGGGAGGGCGGGTAGGAGCGCTGTCGGTCAGCTTCATTGCACTTATGTTGTGGTTACATGAATCTGGCCAGAAAGCTGTCACGGTCCCGTCGTAATGCGGGGTGCACCGGGTCTGCTGACAGCTAAATGTGACGGGGAATGCCCGGCCGACCCATTTCGCATTCGAGTGCTTCACGGTCCCATTGGCCGAGCGAGGCGGCAGCTTCGTAGGTCGATTGCAGGAATTCCAGCAGCGTGCCGCGCGGATCGGCGGATCGGCGGACTTCGTCATAGGTCAGCACGAACTCCCCAAGGTCGGCATGATACCGCGCCGCAGCAGGCGAGACTTTCGCATCGGCGAAGCCGTCGGGAACCGGATAGGCATAGGAATAGAAGCACGGTTCGTCGATCCCGCCGCCACCCGGCCAGAAGCCGGCGGAACTGACCTCGTGGCTATAGGCTTCGCGCGTGATCGCGTCGGGCAAATTGGGGATTCCACCGGGGTGCGGCGGGGCTTTGCGACCCGAAAAACGTGTCACCGCAAGGTCGAAACTCCCCCAGAACAGGTGAACATTGCTCACCTTGCCGAGAAACGCGGTGCGAAATTCGGCGAAGACGGCGTCGATCCGGACGAGCGCAGCATGGAACCGCCGCATGGCGTCGCTGTCCCACGGTCGCTCTGCCGTATCCTGCGCGAACGGAATGACGTCGGGCAATTCGTTGGGGCGGCCGTGGTAGACAGGTGTTCCCCCTACCCCTTCGATTGCGTCCCTGAACTGGCGATCGAACCGGGAGACCGACATCGGCTCGAGCGCGAATTGCGCGGACGAGCCTTCGGCGGTTGAGACTATGACACAGTCGTTGCGCAGATCGAAAGATACCGTGATTCCGGGCCCATCCGGAACCATCCCCGTGGTGAGTCCATCGGCAGTCACATAAAGCGTGGCGTGCCATGAGTGGTTGATCCACGGCGATTGCGCGAGCCGGTATTTCCCAACAACCTGCGTATATAGATGGAGCGCAGCGCAGGTTTCCTGCCACGCGTCGAACGGAATTTCAGGCCAGCTGTCCAGATTTGCCATGCGGTGGGCTCTTTTCGGTAAACGTCATGGGAACGCGATCAATCAACGATCCGCATCGGGAATTGTTGCGAATGCAATTTCGCGCGCCCCGCTATGCTATCGACCGAGACTGCCGTGCTGCTTCGCCCAGTTTTCCATCGCCTTGAGCACGGGTTGCAGGCTGTGGCCTTTGTCGCTTAGCGAATAATCCACACGCGGCGGAATCTCGCCGTAATCCTTGCGCAGGACGAGGCCGTCGGCTTCCATTTCCTTGAGCGTCTTCGACAAGGTCCGATGCGTGATCGCGCCGAGCCTGCGTTGCAGCTCGTTGAAGCGCAACGGGCCGTCCTGCAGCCAGTAAATCACCATGGGGCGCCATTTGCCGGCCAGAAAATCCAGCGTCCGTTCGGCTGGGCAATGCGCTCCATGCGCAGCCTGCTCCGCCATCACGTCGGTAGTTCCGAACGGTTCGTCCGGGCGCCGCGTGCTTCCATCCATGCCGTCCATTGTTCAGTATCCTTCAGGACCGTACTTGCCCACTTGTCACCGCCTACATATGTTGTGACCAACACGATGGCAATGGCCTGCACAGCGGGCTCGCATTGCCTTCTCTCGAAAGGCACGATGATGAAGACACTCGACAAAATCCTCCGCAACGACGCCGGTCACTGGGTTGGCGACGGATTTCCGGTCCGGTCGCTGTTCAGTTACCACGGAGATACCGAAGCGATCAGCCCGTTCCTGCTGTTCGACTATGCCGGACCATGGAATTTCGAGCCGGTCACGGGCAATCCACGCGGCGTGGGCGAGCATCCGCACAAGGGCTTCGAAACGGTCACCATC
>QFNA01000170.1 GCA_003248395.1 Citromicrobium sp. | reverse complement strand
TGGTGGGGGATGGGCACGCTGTTGGGTCCTGGGAGAACAGGCCCCCACGTTTGTGGGTGGGTGTTTTTCTGTGGATGGCGGTCCTGCTGCCGGCATCAACCGTTCGGGTTGGTGTGTGGGGTGGGGTCTGCTGGTTGTTTGAGAATCGTATAGTGGACGCGAGCATCTGGACATCGCATGCGCACCGTGGGTGTGTGTGGGGTGTTCTGTGTGATTTTGTTGTTGTGTTTCTTGTGTTATCCGACTCGGATGCTCCTGGTCATGCTGCGTGTCAGTGTGTAGGGGGTGTGTGAGTGTTCAAGAGCGCATGGTGGATGCCTTGGCATCAGGAGCCGATGAAGGACGTTGTAACCTGCGATAAGCCTCGGGGAGTTGGTAAACGAACGGTGATCCGAGGGTGTCCGAATGGGGGAACCCCGCGACATGTCATGTGTCGTGACCCGCATCTGAATATATAGGGTGTGTGGGGGGAACGTGGGGAAGTGAAACATCTCAGTACCCACAGGAAGAGAAAATAAGAATGATTCCGTGAGTAGTGGCGAGCGAAAGCGGAAGAGCCTAAACCGTGTGTGTGTCAAGCGTGCAGGTGTTGCATGTGCGGTGTTGTGGGGCTATCCGTCTGAGGGCTGCATTCCTTGGGCATGGCTGTTGTGTGCGTAGTCGAACAGGTTGGGAAGCCTGACCGGAGTGGGTGAGAGTCCCGTAGACGAAACGTGTGCTGGTTGTGTGTGATGGTTCCCGAGTAGGACGGGACTCGTGTAATCCCGTGTGAATCTGCCAGGACCACCTGGTAAGGCTAAATACTCCCTGATGACCGATAGCGGATAGTACCGTGAGGGAATGGTGAAAAGTACCCCGGGAGGGGAGTGAAATAGTACCTGAAACCATGCGCTTACAAGCCGTCAGAGCCTTTCGGGGTGATGGCGTGCCTTTTGAAGAATGAGCCTGCGAGTTAGCGGTGCGTGGCGAGGTTAACCCTGGTGGGGTAGCCGTAGCGAAAGCGAGTCCGAAGAGGGCGTCCCAGTCGCGTGTCCTAGACCCGAAGCGGAGTGATCTAGCCATGGGCAGGGTGAAGCACGTGTAAGAGCGTGTGGAGGCCCGCACCCACTTCAGTTGAAAATGGAGGGGATGACCTGTGGTTAGGGGTGAAAGGCCAATCAAACTCTGTGATAGCTGGTTCTCCCCGAAATGCATTTAGGTGCAGCGTTGCGTGTTGCTTGCCGGAGGTAGAGCTACTGGATGGCTGATGGGCCCCACCGGGTTACTGACGTCAACCAAACTCCGAATGCCGGTAAGTGTAAAAGCAGCCACCCTTGAAAGAGTGCGTAATAGCTCACTGGTCAAGTGATTCCGCGCCGATAATGTAGCGGGGCTTAAGTACACCGCCGAAGTTGTGGCAATACCACGTGTGATGAGCCGCCGGCATGTCCGGTTGGTTGAGTTGTGGTATTGGGTAGGGGAGCGTCGTGTGGCCGGAGAAGCTGCGGAGTGATCCAGTGGTGGAGGCTATACGAGTGAGAATGCAGGCATGAGTAGCGAAAGACGGGTGAGAAACCCGTCCGCCGGATGACCAAGGGTTCCAGGGCTAGGCTAATCCGCCCTGGGTAAGTCGGGACCTAAGGCGAGGCCGACAGGCGTAGTCGATGGACAACGGGTTGATATTCCCGTACCGGCGAAGAACCGCCAATACCGAGGCATGTGATACTAACCAGCCGAGA
>QFNA01000092.1 GCA_003248395.1 Citromicrobium sp. | reverse complement strand
CGGTGCGGGCATCCGCCTGGTCGAAATCCAGCAGAATGCCGATATTACCTACCGCCTGTACGATTACGGCAGGCCGCGCGAACTGCATCTCGACGATGGAATCGCCGTCGCCATGACCGATCGTTTCGATGGCGCATCGGGCAGCATTGCCGAGCGGCAAGGATTGGTTGAAGTGGTTCGCTCGGCGCACTTCCGCATCGAAAGCTATCGCGGTGAGGCGCCGGTGGAACTGGCGCCCGATGAGAGCCGCCTGTTCGTGCCGGTCTCCGGATGCTTCGACGTCGATGGCGTGGAAATCGGTTCCGGTCAGGTTGCGCGCGGCGCAGCGAACAGCCTGCGTGGCACTGCGCCCGACGATCTCATCCTGCTGGCGACGCCCGCCTGACTCTCCCCTGCGTCAGGGCGACAGCCACAGGCGAATAATCCAGGCGACCGCGCCGAGGACGGTCACGCTCCCCGCCCAGATCAGCGCCATCCAGCCCAGCCGTTGCCACAACGGTGCCTCGGCCTCGCGGTCTTCGCCGGGCGCCGTCAATGGTATCCCTCGTCGCCGACCTTGCCGCGGAACACCCAATAGGCCCAGGCGGTGTAGGCGATGATCAGCGGCATCGTGATCGCGACGCCGACCAGCATGAACTGCTGGCTGCTTTCGGGGGCGGCGGCATCCCAGATCGTCAGTCCGGGCGGCGCGACGAAGGGCCAGATGGTCACGCCAAGCCCAGCCATGCCGAGGAAGAACAGCACCAGCGCGAGCCAGAAGGGCTTGCTGTGCCGCTCTACCGAGAGCGCGCGCAGCAAGGCGACGGCAACCACGGCGGTCAGGATCGGCACGGGCGCGGCAAGATAGATTTCGGGCGCGCTCAACCAGCGCTCGGCATATTCGGGATTGAGGAAGAGGTTGTAGAGGCTGACCGCACCCATCAGCACGAATGTCGCCCATGCGGCCCGCTTGGCGAGCTTGCGCGCGTGGATCTGGCTGTCGCCTTCCAGCTTCCACACGAGCCAGCATGCACCGAGCAGCGCATAGCCCGCCAGCGTGCCGACGCCCGTCAGCAGCGTGTAGGGGGTCAACCAGTCGAACCAGCTGCCCGCATAGGCGCGATCCGCGACCTCGATCCCCTGCAGCAATGCGCCAAGGGTCATGCCCTGCGCCAGCGCGGCGACGATGCTGCCACCGGTGAAGGCGGCATCCCACAGCGCCCGGTGCCGCGGATCGCGCCAGCGATATTCGAAGGCGACGCCGCGAAAGACCAGCCCCAGCAGCATGGCGATGATCAGCGGATAGGTTGCGGGCAGGATCACGGCATAGGCGAGCGGGAAGGCGGCAAACAATCCGCCCCCGCCCAGCACCAGCCAGGTCTCGTTGCCGTCCCACACGGGCGCGATCGAATTCATCGCCCGGTCGCGTTCCGCCCCGACTGCGAAGGTGGGGAACAGGATTCCGATGCCGAGATCGAACCCGTCCATCACCACATAGGCGAAGACGGCGAAGGCGATGATGAAGGCCCAGACGACTGTGAGGTCCATCAGCGCGCCTCCTCTTCATTGGCGGGGAGCACGTCGGGATCCCCCGGGTTCTGCGACGGGCCGGGCGTGATGCCGGCGGTGCGGATCGGGCCCTTGTCGCCGCGCTTGACGCCGGTTTCGCCCGCATGCGGTGCCTGCGACATCAGCCGCATGATATACCAGGTGCCCGTCCCGAAAACGGCGAAATAGACCAGCACGAATGCGATTAGCGATGCGCCCACTGCCGGCGCGTCGAGCGGGCTCGCCGCGTCGACGGTGCGGAGCAGATTGTAGATCACGAAGGGCTGGCGCCCGACTTCGGTGGTGACCCATCCGGCGATGACGGCCACAAAGCCGCTCGGTCCCATCACGATCGCGGCGCGGTGAAGCAGCGGCCATTCGTAGAGCTTGCGCCGGCTGCGCGCGAGCAGGCTCCACAGGCCGATGCCGAGCATCGCGAAACCGATGCCGACCATGATGCGAAACGACCAGAAAACGATACCGACCGGCGGTTCGTCCGCGTCGGGGATCGTGTCGAGTCCCGCCAGCGGCGCGTCGGGATCGTGCTTGAGGATCAGCGACGAGGCCTTGGGGATCTCGACGGCATAGTCGACGCGTTTTTCCGCGCTGTTCGGAATGCCGAACAGGATCAGCGGCGCGCCGTCGGGGTGGCTGTCGTAATGCCCCTCCATTGCCATGACCTTTTGCGGCTGGTGTTCGAGCGTGTTGAGCCCGTGCATGTCGCCCGCGAAAATCTGCACCGGCGCGACCAGCGCGGCCATCCACATCGCCATGGAGAACATCTTGCGCGCATGCGGATTGGCTGCGTCGCGCAGCAGGTGCCATGCACCGACGCCGCCAACCACGAAGGCGGTGGTGAGATAGGCGGCAATGACGGTATGCACGAGGCGGTAGGGAAAGCTGGGATTGAAGACGATGTCCCACCAGCTTTCGCCCGGCAGGAACTGGCCGTTGGCGCCGATCTCGTACCCCACGGGCGTCTGCATCCAGCTGTTGACCGAAAGGATCCAGAAGGCGGAAACGAATGTTCCGATGGCAACCATCAGCGTTGCCGCGAAATGCAGTGTCTTTCCGACCCGGTTCATGCCGAACAGCATCACGCCGAGAAACCCGGCCTCGAGGAAGAAGGCGGTCAGCACCTCATACGCCATCAACGGGCCGATCACCGGCCCGGCCCGGTCGGAAAACACCGACCAGTTGGTGCCGAACTGGTAGCTCATCACGATGCCCGACACCACGCCCATTGCGAAAGCGATGGCAAAGATTTTCAGCCAGTATTTGAAGCCAGTCCGATCGAGAAGGCCGGAAAGATGAAGTGGAAGCTTACCGTGAAGGCAAACTGGATGCGGGCGAGCAGGATCGCGTCGGCATTCTCGAACATGTCGCCATCCTAAACCGCTTTCACGACCAAAGGCATGCAAAGATTGCACCGACCTGTGGAGGCGGTGCAACAGCGAAGGCGGAGGAGGCGGTGGTCAGGCCTGCGCGAAATCGGCCGTCGGCGTAGCCAGCGGCAGGCGAAGGATGACCGATTTACGACCATCGTTCTCGACGATTTCGAGGAGGCCGTTGTTCTTGCGCGCAACCGTCACGCAATAGGCGAGGCCGAGGCCGATATCATGCCGCAGCTGTCCGCTTTCGTCATAATGCTCGATCGCCTGCCGCATCGTCGCAACCGTTGCCGTATCGCCGTCCTCGATGGCGACATTAGCCCAGTGGCCATCGGCAAATGCGATGAGGTGGACCGGATCATCGCCGGCTGATCCGTGAAGGATCGCGTTCTTGAGCAAATTGGCGATGCAGCGCGCGATTGCGGGTTCGTGCGCATGAACTTCGATCGATCCGTGCGGAAAATGCTCGCGGATTTCGACCCGTTTCTGCGTGGCCAGCAGCGCGCAGGTATCGGCCGCTTCCTGTGCGCACGAAATAAGATTGAAACGGGCCGGGGCATAGTTCGCCTCTTCGGCTTTGGTCAGCAGCACATGCTGGTCGGCCATCGACAGTGCCTGGTGGAGCCGACTCTTCGCCTCGTCCAGATGCGCGCTCGCAGGATCGTCCTGGCCGCCACCCTCGGTGCGATCGATCAGCGCAATTGCAGCGGCAATGGGCGAACGGATATCGTGCGACAGGAACTGCAGCGAGCGTTCACGCGCGGCAATCGACTGCTTGATATGCGTGATGTCGCTGAGAGTAACAATCCATCGTGGCGGCTGCGAAAGAGCCTGCGTCGCCGCGACGAACCAATCGCCCTTACGCGTGCGCAATTCGGGCGGCACAATCAGGTGGCCATCCACGTCCAGGCCAAGATGACGTGTCCTGGCACCAGCATCGGTCGGATCGCCGACCGGCACAAACAGGTTCGAGAGTGCGGTAATGTCGGCGGGCCATGGATCGGCAGCGACCCGCTCGAACAGGCGGTTGGTGGCATCATTGGTCAGCGTTATCCGGCCATCGAGATCGAGGCATAGGGTAGGGTCGGGAAGGTTGTGGACCAGCGTGTCGAGCGACAGGTTGCTCTGCTCCAGCGCGGCAAGATTGCGCTTCAGGGCAAGCAGTCTCTCTTCCAGAGGATCGCTGAACAGGCTGCCGGTCGGATTTCCGGCTGGCTTCAGCTTGAGCGGAAATTCCGTACTGATCGCACGGTCGACGAAGCGTAGACGGCGCCAGATCCAGACGAGCGAGGCAAACAGCAGGCCACAAATCGCAGCGGCCGGACTGATCCAGACGCCAGAGCGCAGCAAGACCAGCGCCAGGCTTGCGATGGCGACCAGCGATGCGACGGAAACTACGAGAATGCCGGTCGCGTTCAGGCGCAGGAATGCGATGACGGCCAGCGTCAGAAAAAGGAGCGTGCCGATCGCGATGACGGGTCTTTGCGGCAGCGTAATCCATGATCCTTGCCGCTCTGCCACCAATGCGCTGGCCATGAGCTCGACGCCCGACAGGTTCTGATTTTCAGTCCCGAGCGGTGTGGCATACGTGTCTCCCAGGCCGGAGGCGAAGGAGCCGACGAGCACATCACGCCCGGCAAACAATTCGGGCGGCACATTGCCTTTCAGAACCTCGCTCGCCGACACCGTCGGATAGTCACCCGGCATGGCCGAAAATGCGAGCCGCACGCTAGGTTCGATGCCGGGTGCAGCCGGAGCGGGTTCACCGTTTGGGGCGGGATGGGCCGCCGCAGCCGCGACGGCCGCATGAAGGACGCGGCGATCACCGATTTCAATCACCCGCTCGATCGACCGGACCACGCCGTCGCGGTCGGGCAGCACCGATGCGTGACCCTGGACGCGCGTCGCGCCTGACAGGATGCCGGTCGGTTCGATCAGTGCATAGGGTTGGCCATTGTAACCGGGCGCTTCCACGCCGATCGGAAGCACGACCTTGCCCGAGGTACGGATGGCTTCAGCGAGTTTGGCGTCGCCCGGCCGGCTTTCGGGGAACAGAATATCCACGACGATCACGCGGGGGTCGTGGCGATCGATTTCATCGACCAGGCTGGCGATGCGCTCTCGCGGCCACGGCCATGGGCCGACATCGTCTATCGATCGATTGTCGATGGCGACGATCAGGGTCTGCGACGTCCCGTTTGCCTGATCGACCGAGGCCACCATCGCCGCATCGTACAGAAAGTCGTCGGCGCGCTGGCCGGCCTGCGAGTAAATGACGATCAGCGCGACCAGCCATGTCGCGATGGCCAGCGCCGACCATTCGGCGACAAGTCGCGATGGCTTCATTCCGGCGACGGGATAATCAGTTCCCGAACCGGTCCCCTGACACGCTCGACAGCGCCCTGATCGATCAGGCGCTGTTCGGTCGCCCAGAAATAGGTGCCAGGCGGCAGCCCCTCGACCGGCAATTCGCCTGTCACGATATTCGGCACGTCGACCAGCGGGGCCGAAAGGTCTTCCACTCTCGACAGTATGAAGCGGATCGGGCCCTCCATCCCGTCGGCCTGCCAGCGAAACCGGGTAGTATCGTCCTCGCCTGTCTCTGCCGAACCGGTGACTTCGGCAAAGCGACGCCGAATTGCGTAGATGCGGCGCTCCCCTTCCAGCCCTTCGGCAGAAATCGCGCTGACGCGGAGGTAGAGAGTGCCGTCGGGCAAATCCGCGATGGTGGTTTCACTGGCGACGGTTTCGCTTTCGGCGATGGTCTCGATCAGATTGGCATCAAGGCCGACGGTAAAGCGATAGGATGCTGCTCCCGGCACGGGTGCGACGGCAAAATGCGATGCGCTTTCCGTGCGGATCCTGCCGGGTTCGAGCAAGTCTGTCTTTGGCAAGAGTTCGACCGCTTGCCGCAGCCCCTGATCGGTCGCGACGGAACCGAAACCCGCCGCAACATCGATCGATTCTGCGCTTGCGTCGGAGGTTTCCCCGGATTCCGGAATGGAGAATTCCACCGTCCCTTCATGGACGGATAATGCCTCGCCCGTGGGGCTGGTCGAAATCGAGAACTCCGTTCCCCGGATGGCTGCTGTCGCCCGCCGGGTCCGGATTTCGAGGATTTCCTCGTCGGTGTCTTTCCGGGCACCGGAGGCGCTGACGTCGGCACGGCCTTTGACCAATACGAGTCGGCGCTCGACATGTTCGCCCAGCGAGTATTGCCTCAACCGCTCCACGCGCACGGTCGTCACCGAGGGCAGCGACACCGTGCCGGCACCGGCAAGGCGAAAACTGGCGAAACTGTTCTCGGCCGTGGCAATCGTTGCCCCTTCGCCGACGGAGACCCCTACGCGTATCTGGCGCGCCGAGCCATCGCCGTCGCGGATGCTCAGTTGGCCGCGATAGCTGACGAGTTCTGCCCTGAGCTGACGAAACTTCAGCAGGCGTTTCGGAATGACCAGAATACGACCCGGTTGCAGGTGACGCGGGTTCCGGATGCGGTTGATGCGCGCGACCGATCGCCAATCGCCACGCTTCACGAAATGCCGTTCCGCCAGGTCGAAAAGCGTATCGCCCGACGCCACCTTGTAAGCGATATCGTCTCTTGCCGACAGCCGGTCCGGCGCCATCATCGCCGACAGGCAAATGAGCATGAGCACTGCTAGCCAGGATCGCATGTTGCCCCTCATCCCGTCGTCACCGTTTCGAGCCGGTAGCCGAAACCGTACACGGGTGACAACTTGTAACCATTGGCGGGTCGAAGCCCGAGCTTCTTGCGCAGCGACGCGATATGCGTGTCAAGCGACCGCGAATTGACCAGTTCGGATTGGCCCCACACCTTGGCATAGACCGTCTCGCGCGCCACCGGCGCATTCAGCGACGCAAACAGCAGTCTGGCGATCGCATATTCCTTGTCGGTCAATTGTTCGGTGGGGATGCTGCGCTGGGCCGTCTTCGTCGCATCGTCGAAAACCACGTCGCCATATCTGGGACTGGCATTCCTGTCGTCGCCAGTGACGGCAATCCGGTTGAGGTGCGTATTGATTCGTGCAGCCAGCACTGCGGTCGAGCAGGGTTTCGACACGTAATCGTCGGCTCCGGCACCCAGCGCAGCGATAATGTCGTCGTCCGATCCCCGCGAGGTGAGCATGATCACGGGCACATCGGGCTGCCGGCCTTCCCGTATCCAGTTGAGCACTTCGAGCCCGCTCCGACCAGGCATGTTCCAGTCGAGCACCACGAGATCCGCCGACACTTGCTGGAAGCGCGCACGGAAGCGGTCGAACGCGTCGAAAGTCTCGACCTCCAGGCCAAGGCCCAGAGCGGCATCCTTGACCGCATTGCGCCAGATCTGCTCGTCATCGAGTGCCAGGGCAAGCCGGGTCATGATCCGCCGTTTACTTCTTCGCCGCCAAGCCTGGTCGCGAGCGCACTGCCGAGCTGGCGCGAAATTTCCGCTCGATCCTCAGTGGAAATTTTTGCGCGATGACCCACCCCTGCCCATGCGTCGGCGACGACCCGGCCATCGGCGTCATAGATCACGGCCCTTGCATCGGAGAGATATTTCCACCCGCGTCGAGCAATCCGTCGTTCGGCGTCAGATCCATTGTGCCGGAAAGTGACCCGGCTCGGGCGCGTCGAGCAGGTGACTTGCACGACACCTGATGTGCTGGAGCTGCTCGGCGTCAGGCCGGCCTGTCGCTGCAGGGCATCGGCAACGGGTCCGCACGCGGGCTCCGTTTCCATCACATAATCCTGACCGAACCCCTTGGTTTCGCCGGTTGCGTGCACCTTCCCCATGGTTGCGCAACCGGAAAGACCGAACAGCATTAACGCGGAGGTTACCGCGGCACGACCCCATGCGGCATGCGACCGCCCGCTATCGAAGCTCGGGCCACAATGTGAAGAATTGTCAAAAATGATTAATCTCCGAAACCCGGTCGGGAAGCGCGAGTATGTGCAGAGCGTATGCATAATCCGCTTTCCATTTCAAATAACTAAACCGCATTTCCGCCGGAGACCTCGCTTGACCAACACAACCAAGACACCGCTTGCCGCCAGCTGGATCGGAAGCAACGCCAATGCCTCGCAGCGCCGCCTGCTGATTCGCGCGCTACGCAAGAGCCACATGGTTCTTGGTTTCGATCGCCGCAACCTTGCACTTGGCAGCATCGGTACCGGCACCTTCGCTGCAACGATGGCTTTGGCCGTCGGCTGGTCATCGCCAGTGGCCGCCCAGGACGCGGTCTGCGTCGACCCTGCAACCGGCCAGCCGCTCACCGCCCAGCAGGCCGCTGCTGCCGCAGCCGCAGGCAACCAGGTCATATGCGGCGCTGGCGCAACGGCGAGTGCCCCGGGTGCCGTTGCAGTGGGCTCGAACGCGACGGCCACGGCTGGCGATTCGGTCGCGCTCGGCACCAATGCCACGGTGCGCGCGGGAACCGTGAACCAGGCCAATGGCGCAGAGCGCGCGGTCGCCATCGGCTTCAATTCCAATGCTACCAGCCCCAGTTCGATCGCAATCGGCAACGGCGCGACGACGCAGAACACGGCGTCGGGTACCGACCGCCCGGCAAGCGCCATCGCAATCGGCACAGGCGCCGTGGCCTATGGCACGGACAGCATCGCCATCGGTCGTGGGACCGGGCAGGGCGGACAGGGCTTTGGCAATGTCGCGGTCGGCATCACCAGCGGCCAGAACGTCACGCCTGTCCCGGCAGCGTCCAATGGTGGAACAGCCATAGGCGCGAGCGGGAACGTGGCGTATGGTGTCAACTCGGGCAATAATGTGAACGGTGGGGGCAACCTCGCCATCGGCACCAGCGCCGGCAACAACGTCAGTGCGCTGACCGACGCCTCGACCGGCCCCGGTTCGCCCTATTGTCTGTTTCCTCCCTTCTATTGCTACGGCGGTGCCGGAAACGGGTCGAACAACACCGCCATCGGTCCGGCTGCTGCCAACAGTGTTAAAGGCTCGCAGAATATCGGCGTCGGTTTCCGCGCCGGTTCGTTCACGACCGGCAACAACAACATGTCCATGGGGCAGCTCGCCGGCTTTACGGTGAACGGTTCGGGCAACCTTGCGACCGGTTCATTCGCGGGCGCTTACACCACGGGCCACCTCAACACGGCAGTCGGCAACGCAGCCGGTGGAAATGTAACCGGAAGCTCGAACGTCGCAGCCGGTAACAATGCCGGTTCCCTCGTCACCGGGAGCCGCAACATCGCGAGCGGCGAGCATGCGGGCCGGGCCATCGCCGGAAACCAGAATATTTCGCAGGGCACCACCGCCGGAATCTACGCGGCCGGGAACAACAACGTGGCCATCGGTACTTCTGCCGGAACGGGCGTCTCGCGCGATCCGACAACCGGTGCGCTGACAGCTTTCGATGGGTCGGTTATCGATCCCGCGGCTGCGCCGTCGTATGAGCACGACGATACTATAGCGATCGGCAACCGCGCCTATGTCAACGCCGACAATGCCTTGGCGATTGGTTCGGGTGCCCTGACCGGCGGGACCCGTTCTTCGTCGATCGGATATAATGCGACGACGGGTGACGCATCCAACGCCATTGCATTCGGATCGGGAGCGCAGACGGGCGATGGTACGCTCGCGAACAACAACGCCGTTGCGATCGGTGCGTCGACCAACGCGTCGGGGCTGTATTCGGTGGCCCTCGGCGATTCGGCTTCGACCGATGGCGCCAGCTCGGCCGCCATCGGCAAGGATGCCAGTGCCCAGGGCGGCAGCAGTGTTGCTGTCGGCAATCTGGCTGGCACCAATGGAGCAGAATCAACCGCAGTCGGCTTCAATGCAAAGGCCAGTACGGCGCAGGGAACCGCGCTGGGTAATCGCGCCAACGCATCGAGCGTCCAAGCGATGGCCCTGGGCACGGAAGCTGTTGCAGCGGCGAGCCAGGCAACCGCAGTCGGCGTCAAGGCACAGGCACTCGGTGCCAGTTCGGTCGCCGTTGGCGATCAGGCGTCCGCTTCGGGCGCACGCAGCGTAGCCATGGGTCCCGAAAGCGCAGCGGCAGGTGACCGGTCAATTGCCATCGGCGATGCTGCACAGGCGACTGGCGATCAGGCGATCAGCATCGGGACGGGCAATGTCGTCTCAGGCGACAATTCCGGTGCCATCGGCGATCCGAACACCGTTTCGGGCAGCGGCTCTTACGCTTTGGGTAACGACAACACGATCGAGGCCGACAACGCCTTTGTCGTCGGCAACGATGTGACCGTTGCGACGGGTCTCGATGGTTCGGTCGTCCTCGGCGATGGCAGCACGGTCGATGCCGCCATTGCAACATCTTCTGCGACGATTGCCGGCACGACTTACGATTATGCCGGCACTGCCCCGGTCGCGGCGGTCAGCGTCGGTGCCGCGGGTGCCGAACGCACCGTTACCAACGTCGCCGCCGGGCGTGTCTCGTCCACCAGCACCGATGCGATCAACGGTTCGCAGCTGTTTGCGACCAACCAGGCGGTCGACCAGAACGCTACGGATATCGCGACCAATGCGGGCGATATCG
>QFNA01000169.1 GCA_003248395.1 Citromicrobium sp. | reverse complement strand
CCGCCAATGCCGGTGTTGGTGGGGTTGTATCGCGATCTTGATGCGGTGTTGCAGCGGATTGCTGGTGCGTCATCAGCTGATGTTGATGATGTGCAGGTTGCTGAGTTGGTGCGGGTGAACGAGAGAGTTGTTCGGGCACTGACCTTTCAAGGTCTCAAGTGGTTGCAGGAGGTGAATGATCGGGGTTTGTTTCGTAAGGCTGGTCATTCGACGTTGCACCGGTTTGTGATGAGTGAGCTGCGGGTGTCTCGTGGTGATGCTTCCTCGCGGTTGAAAGCACTCGATGCTGCCGGTGAGTTGTTGTCGATGCAGGGTGAGGCGTTGCCACCTAAGTGTCCGGCCGCATCCCAAGCGTTGGCCGAGGGTGTTATTGGGTTGGCGCACATGGATGTGATGCTCAAAGTCCGTGACAAAATTCCGCACAAGTCAGCGCCAGAAGTGTACGACGTGGTCGATGCCTGGATGACCGACAACGCCCGCACGTTGACTCCGACTGAGCTGGAAGTGTGTGGGCGGGAAGTGTTGGCCCGGGTGGACCCGGACGGGACGCTCACCGATGACACTGACCGCAAACGCAACCGGGGTTTGTCCGACGGTGCCCAGGGCTTGGACATGATGGCCAAAATTACTGGCAACCTCGACCCGCAAACACTCGCCCTGTTTCGGACGGTGATGAATGTGTGGGCAGCACCGGGAATGAACAATCCTGACGACCCGAACTCACCCTCCGGGGCCGTCGATGACCCGAGCATGGATCCAGCGGTGGTCGAGGCTGCCGCGGGGCGTGACACCCGTTCGCGTGCTCAGCGTCAGCACGATGCGTTCAAGGCGATTTTGAAGACCATCCTGGAGTACAAACTGCTCGGTTCCTCCCATCGTGGGCTGCCGGTGCAGGTGATCGTCACGATGACCAAACAGCAGCTTGACGAGGCCGCCGGTATCGCCCACACCGCCTCCGGCGTCGATATACCCGTGAAGGATGCGCTGAAGTTGGCCGCCCGGGCAGATTGGTCGCTGGCAGTGTTCGCCAACCACACGGCCGACGTCCTCTACTTCGCCCGGGCAAAACGCACCGCCCAACAAGGCCAGCGGATGGCGTTGTTCGCCAAAGACCGAGGCTGCACCAGCCCAGGCTGCCGCAACCCCATCTCCTGGACCGAGATCCATCACACCACTGCCTGGGCTGACGGCGGTTTCACGGACATCGACGAACTGGCCCCGGCGTGTCCGCCGCACCACGCGATGATCGGACCTGGCGAGGACCAATGGCAAACCATCATGCTCCGCGACGGCCCCGATGCCGGCCGCGTCGCGTGGATTCCACCGACATACATCGACCCGGACCAACAACCACGCATCAACCGAGCCCACCACACCGACCACACCATCGAAGCGGCATGGCAAAAAATCATCGCCGAACGCCAACACTGAGGTGGATCAGAAGCAGTTGGCCGAGCAGCTCCTGGCTCAGGCCAAGGAGCAGGGCGTGGAGTTGATGGGCCCGAACGGACTCCTCAATCAACTCACCAAGAACGTTCTAGAGACCGCGTTAGACGCGGAGATGACCGAGCACTTGGGCTACGAGAAACATGATGCTGCCGGCCGCGGCAGCGGCAACTCCCGGAACGGTACACGGTCCAAAACCGTACTTACCGAGATCGGGCCGGTGGAGATTGAAGTGCCACGTGACGTCGACTCTTCGTTCGACCCGCAGATCGTTAAGAAGAGACAGCGACGCTTGACGGGTATTGATGAGATCGTATTGTCCTTGACTGCAAAGGGTTTGACGACCGGCGAGATATCCGCGCACTTTCAGGACATCTACGGAGCGTCGGTGTCGAAGGACACGATCTCACGCATCACCGACAAGGTCGTCGGGGAAATGACGGAGTGGCAGAACCGGCCACTCGATCGGGTGTATCCGGTGATATTCATCGATGCGGTGCACGTGAAGGTGCGCGATGGGCAGGTCACAAACCGGCCGATGTATGTGGCGATCGGGGTCACCGTTAATGGCGAACGCGACATCCTGGGGATCTGGGCCGGCGAGGGCGGTGAGGGCGCCAAGTTCTGGCTTTCGGTCCTGACCGAGATCAAGAACCGTGGTGTGGCGGACGTCTGCATCGTGGTGTGCGACGGACTCAAAGGATTACCTGAGGCGATCAACACCGTCTGGGAACTCGCCGTGGTGCAGACGTGCATTATTCATCTGATACGCAACACCTTTCGGTTCGCATCACGGAAGTATTGGGATGCGATGGCACGTGATCTCAAACCTGTCTACACCGCTCCGTCGGAGTCTGCGGCCAGGGAACGATTTGCAGAGTTCACGCAGACATGGGGTCAGCAGTATCCAGCGATCATCAAGATGTGGGACAACGCGTGGAGTGAGTTCGTTCCGTTCCTGGACTACGACGTCGAGATTAGGCGGGTCATCTGCTCGACGAACGCGATCGAGTCTGTCAACGCTCGCTACAGGCGCGCGGTACGGGCGCGTGGGCACTTCCCGACCGAACAGGCGGCGCTCAAATGCTTGTATCTGGCCACGCGTGCTCTGGACCCGACAGGGAAAGGTAAGGCACGATGGGCAATGAGGTGGAAGCCCGCGCTCAATGCGTTTGCGATCACCTTCGAAGGACGCATCACCCCGAACGGTAACTAACCGACATCAAGGTCGGATCCACCGTTAATCGGACACTCCC
>QFNA01000091.1 GCA_003248395.1 Citromicrobium sp. | reverse complement strand
TGGCGCTTTCGCGGGTGTGGCGGAATGGTAGACGCCGGGGACTTAAAATCCCCTGAGCTTTGCTCGTGCGGGTTCGAGTCCCGCCACCCGCACCACGTCTCGGCAATTCCGGTCTGTCCTTTGACAGGTTCGACGCGGTCATCGTTGTCCGTGGCACTTTTCGCGTCGTGACGGCCCCATTGGCCCCGCTGCGAAGCCCGGAAGTGCTGCCTCTTAGCTTCGCATTAACTCCTTGCTCCGTATCCGGATGGGTGGACGGGCCGGAGAGTCCGGCAGGTTTCGGGCGCCGCGGCGCGCGCGGCTACGGGGTACGCTGAAGATGGACTATTCCGCCGATATCGGCGCACGCGAGCATACGACGGAGGATACCGCCGACCAGCGCGGCGCGCCGCGCTATATCTCGCTGATCCGGGCGGCCAAGCTGGCCTGCGGCAAGGGCGAGTTCGTCTGCGTCATCCGCGATGTCTCCACGACGGGCATATCGCTGCGCACCTTTCACACGCCGCCTGCCGATCCTGCCATGGCGATCGTGCTGCAGAACGGCGAAAGCTATGCGATCCACGAGGTCCGTCGCGGGGCGAGCGAGGCGAGCTACCGGTTTGCCGAACCGGTCGAGGTCGACGGGCTGATCCGCGAAACCTCGATCTATCCCAAGCGGCAGATCCGGCTCGACCTCGTCGTGCCGTGCCGCATCCGGGCGAATGGCGCGTCGCTCGACGCGGTCACGATCAACCTTTCGCAGCAGGGAGCGCGGGTCGAATGCGACGCGCCGCTCGCCATCGATCAGACAGTCGAGCTGTCGGCAAGCGGACTGTTCGAGACGCAGGCCAAGGTGCGCTGGCGCCGCGAGCGGCATTACGGGCTGGTGTTCGAGAACACGCTGTCGCTCGGCGATTTCGCTCGCCTGGCTGCAAGGGTGCAGTGCCCCGCATTGCTCGATTGATCGCCCAGGGCGCGCCAAACCTGCGCGTCAGGCGGGGACGAAATCCATTGCCACGCCGTTGATGCAGTGCCGTTTGCCCGTCGGTTTCGGGCCGTCGTTGAAAATATGGCCGAGATGCCCGCCGCAATCGGCGCAATGGACCTCGGTGCGCGGATAGCCGAGCTTGAAGTCGCGCGCCGTGCCCACCGCGCCGCGATCGACGGGGGCATAGAAGCTGGGCCAACCGGTGCCCGAATCGAACTTGGTCCTGGATGAATAGAGGCGGTTGCCGCAGCCCGCGCAGGTGAAGGTGCCGGCGCGTTTCTCGCGGTCGAGCGGGGAGGAAAAGGCGCGCTCGGTCGCCTCCTGCCGCAGCACGCGGAATTCGGCGGCGGAGAGTTTCTTGCGCCATTCCGCCTCGCTCAGCGTGACGGGGAAATTCTTCGCCTCGGCGCGGCCCGAGCCGCAGGCGGCCAGCGCAACGAAGCTGGCGCCTGCGCCGACCCAGGCGAGCAGGCCGCGGCGGGAGGGCGTCTTCGATAGGTGTTCGGTCATGTCACTGAAATGGCACGCGATGTCTGAATGGACGCTGAGGCGTCAGAAGCGCGTGACCTCGACCTCGAGCTTGCGAAAGCCGTGGACGAAATTGGCGCGCACCCGCTCGACGTCGCCGGCAACATGCACGCGCATGCGGCGGCGGTGCATTTCCTCGAGCAGGACGCGCAATTGCAGCTCTGCCAGCCGCGCACCGACGCAGCGATGGATGCCGTAGCCGAAGGCGAGCTGCCGGCGCGCATTCTCGCGCGTGATATCGAGCCGGTCGGCGTTGTCGAACAACTCCTCGTCACGATTGGCGCTGAGATACCACAGCACGACCTTGTCGCCCTTCCTGATCTTCTGTCCGAACTGCTCGGTATCCTCGGTGCAGGTGCGGCGCATATGTGCGAGCGGGGTCTGGTAGCGGATGCATTCCTGCACCGCGTTGGGGATGAGATCGGGGTTCTGTTCGAACAGCTTGCGCTGGTCGGGAAAGCGGTCGAGCGCATGGATGATGCCGCTCATCGTGTTGCGCGTGGTATCGTTGCCGCCGACGATCAGCAGCACGAGGTTGCCCATGAATTCCTCGGGGCTCATCTGGTTCATCGATTCGGAATGGATCATCATCGAGATGAGATCGTTGCCCGGCTCGCGATCATGCGTGCGCTCGATCCAGAGCGACTGGAAATAGGCGGCCATCTCGTGGAGGATCTCGCGCCGCAGCCCGTCGAGCTGGGGGACGGTGGCAAGCTCGGTATCGCCCGACCAGTCCGACCAGTAGGTGAGCAAACGCCGATCTTCCCACGGAAAGCCGAACAGGATGGCGAGCATGCCGGTGGTGAGCTCGATCGAGACGGTGTCGACCCAGTCGAACACCTCGCCGCGCGGCAGGCGATCGAGCACTTCGCCGGTCCGGTGGCGGATTTCCGTCTCCATCTCGCCCATGGCGCTGGGGGTGAACTTGGGCGCGACGGTGCGGCGCTGGCCGGTATGCTGCGGACGGTCCATGGCGATGAACATCGGCAGCTCGAGCCGCTCTGCCCCGCGTTCAGCCAGCTGTTCGTCGGTCAGGCGCTCGAGGATGGTGATGCCGCCATGTTCCCAGCTCGAGGAAAAGAGTTCGGGCAGCGCCTCGATGTGCTGGATCGCCTTGTGCTGGACGACGGCCCAGTAGGGGCCAAACGGGCTTTCGTCGATATAATGGAGCGGGCCCGCCTCGCGCATCTCGCGGAAGATCGGTTGCCAGCGATCCTCGACATAGATGTCGCTGCGTCCGACGTCCCATTTGTGCGAATAATGCGGCGCCTGTTCCGGATGTTCGGCGAAATGTCGCGTGACGGCCTCGTGGGCCGTGGGCGCGGTGCGGCATTGCGGGCGCTCGACGCGCTGCGGGGCGGTGGTGGCCATGTCTCTCTCCCGGCGGCGACTCCGTGGTGCGCCGCTCTCGTGGCGCGCATCCTGCCGCAACTGACAGAGGTGTCAATAGTGGGTTGCAAATCGCCACCCAAAGCCGGGGGTGCGCAGGGCGGTGCGAGCGGGTAAGCGGGGGGCGATGATGACGGCAGCCGAAATCGACGCCTTGCAAGGCGATCTGCGTGCAGAGGCGCGGCGGCTGGGTTTCGTGGCGTGCGGATTTGCGTCGGCTGCGCCCGATCCTGCTCGCGCCGAGCGGCTGACGCAGTTCCTCGGCGAAGGTCGCCACGGTTCGATGGAATGGATGGAAGCGCGCGCGCAGCAGCGCGTCAGCCCGCAGGGCCTCTGGCCGGAGGCGCGCAGCGTGATCGCACTGGGCATGAGCTATGCTCCCGATGGCGATCCGCTCGCGCTGGAGGACGAGGGGGAAAAGGCGCGCATTTCGGTCTATGCGCAGGGGCGCGACTATCACGACGTGGTGAAAAAGGCGCTGAAGGCGCTCGCCCGCTGGCTTGTCGCGCGTGCGCCCGACAGCGAGCTGAAGGTGTTCGTCGATACGGCGCCGGTGATGGAAAAACCGCTGGGCGAGGCCGCAGGCATCGGCTGGCAGGGCAAGCACACCAATCTGGTCAGCCGCGACCATGGAAGCTGGCTGTTCCTCGGCGCGATCTATTCGACGCTGGAATTCGCGCCCGACCCGGCGGGGCGCGATGCCTGCGGATCGTGCCGCGCCTGTCAGGACGCCTGCCCGACCGATGCCTTCCCCGCACCCTACCAGCTCGATGCGCGGCGCTGCATTTCCTACCTGACGATCGAGCACAAGGGGCCGGTGGCGGAGGAATTCCGCGCCGCGCTGGGCAACCGGATCTATGGCTGCGACGATTGCTTGGCGGTCTGCCCGTGGAACAAGTTTGCCGATGCGGCGCATCGCCATCTGAAGCTGGCGCCGCGCGCAGAGCTGGCGGCACCCGAACTGGCGCATTTCCTGCAATTCGACGATGCGGGATTCCGCCAGTTCTTTTCCGGATCGCCGATCAAGCGGATCGGCCGCGACCGCTTCGTGCGCAACTGCCTCTATGCCGCGGGCAACAGCGATACGCTCGCATTACTGACGCTCGTCGATGCCTTGCGCGGCGACCCTGATGCAGCCGTCGCCGATGCGGCGAACTGGGCCGCGCGCAGGCTCAGAGCATCTCCTTGAGCGGGACGGTGGAGTCCGACAATTCCTCGGGCGTCAATTGCGCGCGTGCCTCGACCAGCTTGCGCCCCTGGGCATAGTCGCGCGTGTTGTTGACGCAGTCGAGCGCAATGACGCGCCCTTCCTTGAGATAGACGACCGAGAATTTCCGTTCCGCCGGGTCGCCGCGCATGATGCACTCGTCGAAGCCGGTCGATACGCCAACGGTCTGGAGCCGGAGATCGTACTGGTTCGACCAGAACCACGGGACCGCATCGTAATCCTGCTTGTCCCCCATGATCGCCTTCGCTGCGACGGTCGCCATGTCGTTCGCATTCTGGACCGATTCGAGCCGGATCACGGCATTGCCGGCGTAGGGATTGGCGTGCGCCGCGCAATCGCCCACGGCATAGATGTCGTCGAGCGAGGTGCGGCAGTAACTGTCGACATCGACGCCGTTGCTGCCCGCCGCGCCCGCGGCAATCAACGGGCCGACCGACGGCACGATGCCGATGCCGACGATCACGACATCGCAGGCGATCGTTTCGCCGTCCGACAGGGTAACGCCGGTGACGCGCTGCCCATCGCCCTCGATTTTCTCGACCCCGGTCTGAAGCCTCAGATCGACCCCCTGCGCGCGATGTTCGGCGGCATAGAACGCGCTGAGTTCGGGCCCGGCCACTCGGGCGAGCACGCGGTCGAGCATCTCGAGCACGGTCACTTCGCAGCCCATCTTGCGTAGGACCGCCGCGGCCTCAAGCCCGATGTACCCCGCGCCGACGATGACGGCGCGCCGGGCCCCGGCATCGATCTCTGTCTTGAGCGCATCGGTATCGCGGCGATTGCGGATGGTGTGAATGCCGGCAAGGTCGGCGCCTGCGCAGGACAGGCGTCGCGGATCGCCGCCCGCCGCCCAGATGAGCTTGCGAAAGCCGACGCTGCTGCCGTCCGACAGCGCGAGCGTCCGGGCCTGTGCGTCGACCTCGTTGACATTGCAGCCGGCGCGCAGGGCGATGCTGCGATCGGCCCAGAATTGTTCGGGCCGGATCAGGATCTTTTCGAACGGTTTTTCGCCCGCGAGGTAGTCTTTCGACAGCGGCGGCCGTTCGTAAGGCGGGTTGCGATCGCGGCTGACCATGAGGATGCTGTCCTCGTGGCCGTTCTGGCGCAGGGCGATTGCGGCCTGGGCACCGCCGTGCCCCGAACCGACTATGACGACGTCGTAATGCTCCATCGCCGCGATGGCTGGCGCGAAAAGGCGCGCCGGTCAAGCACCCAACTGTGTGTGTCCGGCTCTCAGCGGGCGAGCAGGTTGCGTGCCATGCTGGCCACCTGGGCAAGCATCGCCGGTGCGACGTCGCCCTGACCCTGCGCGCGCGCGACCATGGCGCGGAACTGGCGGATTGCCGCCGCATGCTCCGCCGCCCAATCGGCGACCGCGCCCTGCGGATCGTCTTTCGCGCCCTTGCGGCGTGACAGGCGACGCAGGAATTCGAGCCGCATCTGCTGGAAATCGCGCGACAATCCCGCGACCAGCAGGCGTTCCCACACATCCGACGGGTTCATCATCGCAGAGGTGCTCTGCGCCCAGTCGAGCCCGATGCGGGCCCCGAGATCGGTAAAGGCCGCGGTCAGTGCGCGGACCTCGATATCCGAATTGCGCGAGAGCGAGGCGAGGCCGACCGCGCCGTCCATGTCGTAGAGATGCGTCACGCGTGCCGCGAGTTTTTCTGGTGCGCCGCGTTCGATGAATTCGCCCTTCAGCTTGTCCGACTGGCGCATCGAAGCGGTGGTCAGCAGCTCCTCCGCACCGGTCGTCAGTTCCTTCACGCGATCCTGCAGATTGGCGACCATCTCGCTGGGGGGCGTGGTGCTGGCCCCGGCGCGAATGAGATCGGCCATCTGGCTGCGCAACGCGCCGGCCGCATGACGGAAGAGATAGAGCCGCGCGTCTTCGGGCATTTTTGCCGTTTCGAGTTCGGCCCACAGGTCGCGCGCGTTGAACAGTTCCTCCGCCGTGACGAAGGCGGCCGTGACATCGCCGAGGCCGACGCCTTCTTCCTCCGAAAGCTCGAACGGATGGACGAAGCCCATCCGGTTGACAAAGCGGTTGGCAAGTTCGGTCGCGATGATTTCGCGGCGAAGCTGGTGCGTCTCGATCTGGCGCTTGAACTTGGAGCGCATTTTCGAGGGGAAATATTCGACCAGCAGATCGGCCACGCTCTCGTCGTCGGGCAGGCTGCTTTGTTCGATCGCGTCCTGCAGCAGCAGCTTGGTCGAGGACAGCAGCACGGCGAGTTCGGGGCGCGTCAGGCCGAAACCGTCGCCGACGCGGCGACCGAGCGCCTCGCTCGAGGCAAGCCCTTCGGTCTGGCGGTCGAGTGCGTCGCGTTCTTCCAGCGCCTCGATCACGCGCAGTTGCGGCGGCACTGCGGCGGCACCGCCCTGTTCGGCAATCGACAGCGCAAGCGCCTGCAAGCGGTTGTCTTCGAGCACGATGTCCGAAACCTCGTCGGTCATCGATTCGAGCAATTCGACGCGCTTGGGTTCGGACAGGCGACCGGCGCGCTTGGCCGCCGCCAGTGCGATCTTGATATTGACCTCGTTGTCCGAGCAGTCGACCCCGGCCGAATTGTCGATGAAGTCGGTGTTGCAGCGTCCGCCATGAAGCGAATATTCGATGCGGCCCGCCTGCGTCACGCCGAGGTTCGCGCCTTCGCCGATGACCTTGGCCTGGATTTCGCGTCCATCGACGCGCAACGCGTCGTTGGAGGGATCGCCGACCTGCACGTTGTTCTCGGTCGACGCCTTGATGTAGGTGCCGATGCCGCCGAACCAGATGAGATCGACCGGGGCCTTGAGGATCGCGGAGATCAGCGCCTCGGGCTCGAGTTCGGACACCTCGATGCCCAGCTTGCCCTGGATCGCCTTCGACAGCTTGATGCTCTTGGCATCGCGCGGGAAGACGCCGCCGCCGCGCGAAATCAGGTCGCTGTCGTAATCCTCCCAGCTCGATCGCGGCAGGTCGAACAGGCGCTTGCGCTCTTTCCAGCTCGCCGCCGGATCGGGATCGGGATCGAGGAAGATGTGCCGGTGATCGAATGCGGCGACCAGCTTGATCGCTTTCGACAGCAGCATGCCGTTGCCGAACACGTCGCCCGACATGTCGCCGCAGCCGACGACCTCGACCGGATCGGTCTGCACATCGACGCCCATTTCGAGGAAGTGGCGCTGCACGCTGACCCAGGCACCCTTGGCGGTGATGCCCATGGCCTTGTGGTCGTAACCCTTCGACCCGCCGCTGGCGAAGGCGTCGTCGAGCCAGAAGTCGCGCGATTCGGCAATCGCATTCGCCACGTCGGAAAACCGCGCCGTCCCCTTGTCGGCGGCGACCACGAAATAGGGATCCTCCCCATCGGTGATGACGACGTCCCGCGGATGCACCACCTTTTCGTCGACGATGTTGTCGGTGATCGACAGCAGCGTGCGGATGAAGATTTCGTAGCTGGCCTGCCCTTCGGCCGCCCAGGCATCGCGATCGATCGCGGGATCGGGCAGCTGCTTGGGATAGAATCCGCCCTTCGCACCGGTCGGGACAATGACGGCGTTCTTGACCCGCTGCGCCTTCATCAGGCCGAGGATCTCGGTGCGGAAATCGTCGCGCCGGTCGGACCAGCGTAGGCCGCCGCGCGCAACCGGCCCGGCGCGCAGGTGGATGCCCTCGACCCGGCGCGAATAGACGAAGATTTCCCGCCAGGGCACCGGCTTGGGCATGTTCGGCACGAGCGAACTGTCGATCTTGAACGCCAGCGCCTCGTTCGCGGCGGGCGCAAACGCATTGGTGCGCAGGATCGCGCCG
>QFNA01000090.1 GCA_003248395.1 Citromicrobium sp. | reverse complement strand
ATAATCCGCTCTTCTGAAAACCTCGTTCGCTTCATCGTCTGTCCTTCCTTCAAGGCCAGACTCTAATCGCTCGGGGCGGAAAATCAGAGGGTCACGTCAGCGGCGATTGGCACATAATCCGAGGCGATCCCACCGGATGTTCATGGATTAGCGTGGAAACTTCGGCAATCAATTTCGAGCTTTGGTCTGGTGATCAAAGTCTGCGTGATTAACATGACTTCGCGACGCGACCTCATCTCGAAAGACGAGCTGAACTGGGTGGCGACCGCCGCCGCGGCTTATGGAGTCGTATTGAAGGGCGCGTCGATCCGCTAGGTGGCTTCACCTTGACGCTTTCGCCAAAGATCCAAGGCTCGCCCGCCCGCAATGACGATCTGGACGACAGTATCGCAGCGGGAGAGGGCTTTGAAACACCTCCCGTTCGTCACCCGGTTCCGCGACCGGCACGGCAAAGTTCGTTATCGTTTCGCCGCACGAGCTATCCCTCGCATTATTTCAAAGGCCCCCTTTCGGCATAAAAACTTTTCGAGCGCGAGTACGCCGCATGCCTGCAGCAATAGAGGCCCGCCGCTGGCTAGGGCCGGATCGTGCCATAGAGCTTCGGAGACTTGATTGGTCGCTGTTACAGCGATACGGCGATTATGGATCTCAAATCGGCAACACAAGGAGTATTTCGCGGCGTACCGTAATGGTTTCGTCATGCCATTGGTGACGATCCCATGCGCGCCTTCTATGCTCAGCGCATTCAGCACCTGATGAATGCCATCCGCCATAAGCCATACGCGGCGGCTCGCCTTAGCAAGCTGCTGCATCAGCTGTTCATTGTCGCGCGGCGCGAAAGGATCGCGTCAGGCACCTTCGATCCGGTGAATGTCACCCAGCCTGCCAAGGTCAAAAGCAAAGGCTATGACCGCTGGAGCGAAGCCGAGCTTGCCAAGTTTGACGAAAAGCACCCGCTGGGTACAAAAACCCGACTCGCCTTTTCCAGATGCTCGACGGTGCGCAGCGCAGCGGAGACGTGCGCTATCTGCCACACCGGGCGATTGCAGGGGGCCGCATTCGCTTGAAGCAATCCAAGACCGCCAATTCGGTCAATGCACCTTTCGTCGCGCCCCTGTGCGAGGCGCTGGACGCTGGGCCGCTTGGCGAGCTGCTGGTGCTGGAGAATAATCGCGGCACAACGTTCACCGCCATGGGCTTTTACAACATAGTAAAGCGGGCCTGCCAGGCTGCCGACCTTCCCCATTGCTCTGCGCACGGCCTACCCAAGGCGGCTGAAGCACGTCTCAAAAAGGCTGGCTGCACCGATGAAGAGGGCATGGCGATCACGGGACACAAGACCGTTCGCGAGTTCCGGCGCTAAGCTGGAGAGGAAGGCAATGCCGAGCGCGCAGACAGCGCGATGGCCAAAGCATACGCAAAGGAAGTGTCTAACCCTTCTAGACACCGAGACACTCCAGCCCAAAGGGAGTATTGGGAAAATGACTGGCAAGTGGATGCCCCGTGAGGATTCGAACCTCAATTGACGGAGTCAGAGTCCGTAGTCTTACCATTAGACGACGGGGCATCAACGGGCAGAGCCAGTGCGGATTCGCTTGCTCGCCGGAGAGGGGCGCATCTAGTTTCGCGCAGGCGAGAGGTCAAGCCCGCGCTTGCCCTCGCGAGTCTGCGGCGCTAGCATCGCCGTCAGGTCCCCGCGCTTAATGGTTTGACGCGGGAAGGAAAAGAAAGACATCCCCATGGCGGAGCAATTTCCGCCGGACACCAGACGGGGGCACGGTAAACACAGGGGCGGCACGTCCGGCAAGGTAGCCGATTTCCGCTACAAACGCCCCTCCCGGCCCGAAAAGCGCAATGTTGGCAGCCGCGCAGCAAAGCCACGCTCCGCGGCGACTGTTCCGCACAACAGAGATCGCAAGGCCGAGTTCCGCGGGCGGAGGCAGGCATATGCCGCGCTCGATCTCGGCACCAACAACTGCCGCTTGCTGATCGCCCGACCATCTGGCGAGAACTTCACTGTGATCGACGCCTTCAGCCGCGTGGTGCGCCTGGGCGAAGGGCTTGCTGCCAGTGGCAGGCTGTCCGACGAGGCAATGGAGCGGACCCTCGCGGCACTCCATGTCTGTGCCGACAAGCTGCGGCGGCGTCACGTACATCTGGCACGCTCGGTAGCCACAGAAGCCTGCAGACGCGCGTCGAATGGCCCTGCCTTCATCGAACGCGTGCGGCAGGAAACGGGCATAGCCCTCGATATCATCTCGGCGCAGGAGGAAGCGCGACTGGCCGTCCTCGGCTGCCACATCCTGCTCGAGGACGGGGCCGGACCGGCGGTGATCTTCGACATCGGTGGCGGGTCGACCGAACTCGTGCTTGTCGAACCCGATGGCGCGGTGCCACGGATCATCGACTGGATGAGCGTGCCATGGGGAGTCGTGTCGCTCACTGATACGATCGGTGGCAACGAAGCGAGCAAGACGGCCCGCACCGAAAGGTATGGCAGGATGCGCCAGACCGTGTTCGACAGTTTCCGACCTTTTGCCGAGCGAGTGACGCGCTATCGCCATTCCGAACACCCGATCCGGCTGCTCGGGACGAGCGGTACGGTCACTACGCTAGCCAGCCTGCACCTCGAGTTGCCGCAGTATGATCGTAGAGCAGTCGACGGGCTGATCGTCGAGTCGCATGCGATGCGCGACATTTCGACCCGGCTATCGGGCATGTGCGGCGACGAGCGACGCAAGCTCCCCTGCATCGGCGACGACCGTGCAAACCTGGTCGTTGCCGGATGCGCCATTCTCGAATCGATCCTCGATATCTGGCCATCGGAGACGCTGGGCGTGGCCGACCGCGGCATTCGCGAAGGGATTCTCCGCAGCCTGATGGCAGCAGACGTCGAGGGGGAGCGGAGCCGGGCCGCGGTTCAACGCATGCGCGAGCAGGACCTGTGAGCCGATCGGGCAAGGATCGCGACACGCGTGTCAGGACGGCAAAAAAGCGCACTGCATCGTCAACTCGCTGGTTGCAGCGCCAATTGAACGACCCTTACGTCAAGCAAGCGAAAGCCGAAGGCTATCGCAGCCGCGCGGCATACAAGCTGATCGAACTCGACGAGAAATACGGGCTGCTGAAAGGCGTCGAACGCATCGTCGATCTTGGCATCGCACCGGGTGGATGGAGCCAGGTCGTGCGCAAGGTCAGGCCTGAAGCCGTAGTGGTCGGCATCGACCTGTTGCCGACCGAACCGATCGAAGGTGTAACGATCTTCGAGATGGATTTCCTGGAGGACGATGCCCCGCGGATGCTCGAGGAAGCGCTGGGCGGGCGCGCCGACCTCGTGATGAGCGACATGGCAGCCAATACCGTCGGCCACAAGCAGACCGACCATCTGCGTACCATGGGGTTGGTCGAGGCGGCGGCGTGGTTCGCGGTCGAGAACCTGTCGCCGGGCGGGACTTTCCTCGCCAAGGTTCTGGCAGGCGGAACCGACAACGAGTTGCTTGCGCTGCTGAAAAAACACTTTCGCACGGTCAAACACGCAAAGCCACCCGCCAGCCGCAAGGATTCGAGCGAGTGGTACGTCATTGCACAAGGCTTCAAGGGAAGCTGAGCAGCCAAGAAAAAGGCCCCGCAATCGCGAGGCCTTTTCTTAATTAGGAAATGCAGAGAACTTAGTCTGCGGGGTTGTTCGTCGCGGCCTGGTCGGCAGCCACCGGCTCGTCGGCTGCGGTTGCGCCGGCTGCCTCTGCCTCGCTGGGCGCTTCGCCCTCGACTGCAACCGCGGCCTCTTCACCCTCTGCAGCCTCGCCCTCGGCGCCCTCCTCGGCTTCGGGGGCTGCAGGAGCGGGAAACTCCGGTCCGCCACCCATCGACCGCATATAGGCCATGATGTTGGCCCGGTCTTCGCCTTTGGAGAGGCCGGCGAAGCTCATCTTCGTCCCGTTGGCGAACGCGCGCGGGCTCTTGAGCCAAGCGTCCATGTTCTCGTAGGTCCAAGTTCCACCAACCGCCGGAAGCGCCGAACTGTAAGCGAACCCGGCAGCGTGATTGCCGATCCCCTTGCCCATGATACCGAACAGGTTCGGGCCGATGCCGTTCGCACCGCCCTGGTTGATCGTGTGGCAGGCGGTGCATTTGGCAAAGACCGCTTCGCCAGCAGCGGGATCCGACGCGGCGAGCAGCGTGCCGAGATCGGGCCCTTCTTCGCCACCTTCGCCCTCTGCCTCACCCTCGATGAAGAAGCCGGGATCCTGTCCCTCTGCAAGCTCTGCGCTGTCGGCATGGAAATACATGCCCGACACAATCGAGCCGCCGAGCGCGATAATGCCTGCGAAAAGCACCCAGCCGGCTATGGTGTTGAAACGATCGTCCATTGCGTGAGAACCTGCGAGAATCCGAAATCTAGGCCTGTTTGCGCGCCGCTCTAGTGAAGCGCGGCTCTCCGCGCAAGTGGTCCGACGCAATAGAGCTTGCGAGGCGCGGAGGTGCCGCCTAGCAGCCCTTCTCCATGCGTACTTTTGCCAAGCCCGCCGTTGCCATGGTCGATTCCATGCGCGCTGCCGCCGCAACGCAGCCAGAGCGTGCCAGCGCCTGATTGCCTGCCGCTTCCCTTCATCGGCTTCCACGACGCGCTGGACGCGGTGAAGCGGGGGGACGCGGGCGCGGCGATGATCCCGATCGAGAACAGCCAGCACGGGAGAGTAGCGGATATCCATTTCCTGCTGCCAGAGAGCGGGCTAGCGATCGTGGCCGAGCATTTCATGAGGATCACCCATGCGCTGATGGCAACGGGGCCCGGCCCGTTCACAGCTGCATACAGCCATCCGCAAGCACTCGGCCAGTCGCGCAACTACCTGCAAAAGCGCGATATTACGCCGCTCAGCCACGCCGATACGGCGGGCGCGGCAGCCTATGTCGCGGAGCTGGGCGACCCGGACTATGCGGCGATCGCGCCGCCGATGGCGGCGGAGCTTTACGGGCTGAACATCGTCGATAGCGAGGTCGAGGATGCACATGACAACACAACCCGTTTCGTGGTTCTGGCCCGCGAAGCGCTCGACATGTCCGTCAATCAAGCGCCTCATTCGAAGGCTGGCGCCATCGAGCAATGGATGACTACGTTCGTGTTCGAGGTGAAGAATATCCCCGCCGCGCTGTACAAAGCGCTGGGCTGTTTCGCGACCAATGGCGTGAACATGACCAAGCTGGAAAGCTACCAGAAAGGCGCGAGTTTCGCCGCGACCCAGTTCTATGCGGACATCGAAGGCGCGCCGGGCGACCCGGCGGTCGACCGCGCGCTGGAGGAGCTGGCGTTCCAGACCAACGCAGTGCGCCTTCTGGGCAGTTACCGGCAGGCGCGACGACGCGGCTAGCCCTGCGTCACTCGTCGCCGTAGATCGCGACCTCATCGGTGCCCGTGCTCGTGGCACGCCCGCGATACATGCCCGCGGAATTCATGCTGAATACAGCATCGCCATTGGGTGCAACGACGATCACGCCACCGTCACCGCCCAATTCGCCGACATCGGCAATGACCGCGTCCGACGCGGCCTGCGCACCTTCGCCGGACAATTCCATCCTCGCGCAGATCGTGCGCGCCACCCCGACGCGGATGAAATATTCGCCCCATCCGGTGGCCGAGACGGCACAGGCGCGATTGTCGGCATAGGTGCCCGCGCCGATCACCGGCGCATCGCCGATGCGGCCCCAGCGCTTGCCGGTCATGCCGCCGGTCGATGTGCCCGAGGCCAGATTGCCGTCGCGGTCGAGCGCCACCGCGCCGACCGTGCCGAACTTTATGTCGACGTCGAGAGCGGAGAGGTTGTCCGCCTTCATCCGTTCCAGCGCCTCGCGCCGGGCGTCGGTATCGAACCAGTCGGCGGGCATGGTCTCGAGCCCCTGTTCCGCCGCGAACTGTTCGGCGCCTTTGCCCGAGAGCATGACATGCGGGCTGTCGGTCATCACCTTGCGCGCGAGCACGATTGGGTGGCGAATACCTGTGACGCCCGCGACCGCACCCGCATCGCGCGTTCGCCCGTCCATGATCGAGGCATCGAGTTCGTGCGTGCCGTCCCAGGTGTAGACCGCGCCGCGCCCGGCGTTGAATTTGGGATCATCCTCCATCAGCAGGATGGCAGCCTCGATTGCGTCCATCGCGCTGCCGCCTTCGCGCAGGACCTTCGACCCCGCATCGAGCGCCGCCTGCAGCGCCGCGCGATAGGCCGCGTCGCGTTCGGGCGTCATGTCCTCCCGCCGCAAGGTGCCAGCGCCGCCGTGGATGGCAATCGACCAGCGCGGTGCCGTCTCGGTCGACGCATCAGCGTCCTGAGCAGATGCCCCACTTGACCACAATGTCAGAGAAGCCAGCGTTGCGGCGGCGGTAAAGCGCAGAAATCCTCTCATGCAGGGCGATTAGCATGCGCGATCCACCACTTCACCAAGATTCTCATTTGAGGTTTGGTCCCCGGCCATGCTACCCGTTCAGCCAAGTGACAGAATAACAGGGAGCAATGCGATGCGAATAGGGAACTACCGGTTCAATGAGGCGGTCGCCATGGACGTCCTCGAGAAAGTGGGGCTGGCGCTGATTGTGCTGCTGGTAACTTGGGCACTAGCCAAGGCCGCCAAGTGGGCTTTCGCAAAGCTGGTCGACAAGGTCGCCTTTTTCCAGCGCGGCACGGGGAGCGGGAGCTCGCTGGGTGAATCGCTGGGCAAGATCGTCAGCCTGCTGATCTGGCTGTTCGGCCTGCTGGTGCTACTGACCGTACTCGGTCTCGGCAGCGTTGCCGGACCGGTCGATACGCTGCTCGGCAACGTGGTCGAATACATCCCGCGCATCGTCGCCGCCGGCCTGATCTTCTTCATCGGCATGATGGTGGCGCGCATCGTGCGCGACATCGTGCAGACGACGCTGCAGACAGTCGATTTCGACAAATGGGCCAATCGCGGCGGAGCGGAAAGCCTGACCGGCAACACCGCCATCAGCGGTACTATCGCCACCATCGTCTATGCCGTGATCGTGATCTTCGTCGCCATCATGGCGCTCGACGTGCTGGATATCCAGGCCATATCCGGCCCGGCATCGGACATGTTGCGCCGCATCTTCGCCGCCATTCCGAACATCATCGGCGCGGCCATCCTGCTCGGCATCGGATATCTGATCAGCCGTTTCGTCGTGCAGATCCTGAAGGAAGTGCTGCCCGGACTGGGAGTTGACCGCGCACTGGCGGATTCGGGTATCGTAAGCACCGGCACCAGCGCATCGGGCGTCATCGCCCGCGTGGTGCAGGTGGCGATCATCCTGTTCTTCGCCATTGCCGCGACGCGGATGCTCGGCTTCCCCGAGCTGACGGCAATCCTCAACGAAGTGCTGGCGCTCGCCGGTAACGTGGTGTTCGGCGCGGTGGTGATCGCGGTCGGATTCTTCGTCGCCAACCTGCTTGCACGGCTCATCAGCGGCGAAGGTCAGACCTCCACCGCCGGGACCATCGTGCGCTGGGCAACGATCATCATGTTCGTGTTCATGGGCCTCCAGTTCACCGGCATCGGCGGGATGATCCCGACCAATGCGCTGACCATCCTGATCGCCGGCGTCGCCGTGGCCGGTGCGCTGGCATTCGGCCTGGGCGGCCGCGATTGGGCGGCGCGCAAGCTGGAGCAGATGGACAACGATCTGGCCGGATCGGGATCGCCCGCTGCGCCCAAGCCAAAGCCGCGTGCCAAGGCTGCACCCACGAGCGACGATCCGCTGCCTCCGGGCGCCTGATCGACAACACAGTTTCCCTGCGAGAGAGACGGGAACACTGGGCGCGAGGGCAACACCCCTCGCGCCCATTTTTATGGCGTCAGCCTGATCGCCCGCGTCGGGTTCAGAGCCATTTCCAGCGCCAGAAAAAGATCACCTGCGCGATCAGGATCGCGGCGCACAGGGCGACGACGATCCAGAAGGCGTCGCCATTCTCCACGCCGGGCATACCGCCGACATTAATTCCGAGGAGGCCGGTGAGAAAGCCCAACGGCAGGAAGATCGCGGCGACGATGGTCAGCAGATAATTCGTCCGGTCGGAGCTGGCGATGGCGCGGGCGCGCAATTCGTCCATCAGGACGACGGCGCTTTCCTTGCTGATATCGATATCGTCGAGGTAGCGGCGCAGCCGGTCGATGGTTTCGGCAATTTCGCGCCGGTCGTGCGCCTCGAACCAGGCGGGTGCATCGCGGCTGATCGCCTCCAGCGCGGCATGTTGCGGGCCCATATGGCGTTTGAGCGCTAGGCAGTTGCGCCTGATGACGCTGATCTGGTCGAGCGCCTCGTCCTGTTCCTCCTCCAGATCGGCGTCCTCCAGCAGATCAATATGATCGTTCATGTCGACGATAGCGGCATTCATGCGGGCGATCATGTTTTCGGTGAGCGAGGTGATCAGCGAGCCCGCATCGGTCGGCCCGCGCCCTGCATCGATTTCGGCGAGGGTGTCGCGCGGCGTTTGTAGCGGGTCGCGGCGGAGCGTCACCAGCCGTTTGCCGTCGGACCAGAACTGCATCGAAACCATGTCTTCGGGTTCGGCGCCGGGATTGAAGTTGATCCCGCGAAGGGTCGCGACCAGCGCATTGCCTTCACGAAAGGCGCGCGGCCGTGTCGAATCGCTGGTCAGCAATTCGGCGGTGGGCTCTGGTATTCCGAGCGATTCCTGCAGCCATTCATAAACGCCGGGGCGGTGGCGACAGAGGTGCAACCACAGCACCTCGTCCGACGCGCCCTGCCATCCTTGCAGGCCGTCCCAATCGATCGGCGTG
Source organism: Citromicrobium sp. (assembly GCA_003248395.1). Classification (GTDB taxonomy): domain Bacteria; phylum Pseudomonadota; class Alphaproteobacteria; order Sphingomonadales; family Sphingomonadaceae; genus Qipengyuania. The sequence continues at coordinate 16,224 of QFNA01000090.1, read as the reverse complement.
CCCCCGCCTGCGCCATCGAGCACTCTGGCAAAAAGCAACGGGCTGTCGGAATCGGTGGGTATTTTCATGCCCCCTACATGGCGCAAGGCAGGCGCGCTGTCATTGCCCCTTCATCCAAGCCGTTCTATATCCAACGCATGTCTTCCGTTCGTCCATGGCGCGATATCGAGCGCCGCCAGAGCCGCCAGATCATGGTCGGCAATGTCCCCGTTGGCGGGGATGCGCCGATTTCCGTCCAGACCATGACCAATACGCCGACCGAGGATGTGGCAGCGACCATCGACCAGATCCGGCGGTGCGAGGATGCGGGTGCGGACATCATCCGCGTATCCTGCCCGACCGAGGAATCGACCGCGCGGTTCGACGAAATCACGCGCGCGGCGAACATCCCGGTCGTCGCCGACATCCATTTCCATTACAAGCGCGCGCTGGAGGCGGCGGACAAGGGCGCGGCCTGCCTGCGGATTAACCCCGGCAATATCGGTTCGTCCGAACGCGTTGCCGAAGTCGTCCGTGCGGCGAAGGCCAATGGCTGTGCGATCCGCATCGGCGTAAATGCCGGAAGCCTGGAAAAGGACCTGCTGGAAAAATACGGCGAACCCTGCCCCGAGGCGCTGATCGAGAGCGCGCTCGACCACATCAAACTGCTGCAGGATCATGATTTTCACGAATACAAGGTCGCTGTGAAGGCGAGCGATGTGTTCTTGGCCGTCGCTGCCTATCACGGCTTGGCCGAGGCGGTCGACTGTCCGCTGCATCTCGGCATCACCGAGGCAGGCGGGCTTATCGGAGGAACGGTAAAAAGCTCCATCGGGATCGGCAGCCTGCTGTGGGCCGGCATCGGCGACACGATCCGCGTATCACTGTCGGCAGAGCCCGAGCAGGAAGTGAAGGTCGGCTTCGAAATGCTCAAGGCGCTCGGCCTGCGCACGCGCGGCGTCAGGGTCGTGTCCTGCCCCAGTTGCTCTCGCCAGGGTTTCGACGTCATTCGCACCGTCGAGGCGCTGGAAAAGCGGCTCGAGCATATCAAGACGCCGATGAGCCTGTCGGTGCTGGGCTGCGTGGTCAACGGACCCGGCGAAGCGCGCGAAACCGACATCGGCCTGACCGGCGGCGGCAACGGCAAGCACATGGTCTATCTGGCGGGGGTCAAGGACCACCATATCGAGAATGCCGACATGCTGGACCACATCGTCCGCCTGGTCGAGGAGAAGGCCGCGCAGATCGAGGCTGAGACGAGCGATGCGGGCAAGGCGGACCCAGTGCCGGAGGCCGCCGAGTAAGCATGTTGAACGAGAGCCTGTTCGCGGTCGATATCTGGCCGGAGATCGCGCTGCGCCTGGGGCTGGCCACAGCCATCGGCATGGCCGTGGGATGGGAACGCGAGGTGAAGGATTATCCGGCCGGTATCCGCACGCATGGCCTGATCGCGCTGAGTGCCGCCACGATCACCGTGATTGCGATGTTGCTGTTCTACCAGCTTCGCGGGCCCGATACGCAGATGGATCCGCTGCGCGTGATCGAGGGCATGGCGACGGCGGCCGGTTTCGTCGGCGGTGGGCTGATCGTGATCCGCGGCGGCGACGTGAAGAACATCACCACTGCTGCGCATATCTGGATGACCGCGACCCTGGGCATCGCCTGTGGCGCGGGCCAATACGTGCTGGTCGGCATTGCATCGGCGCTGGCGATTTTCCTGCTCGTGGCAGTGCAGATGCTGAAGCCTAGCAAGAGCGATGGGACGTAGGCCGCGATCGATACTGCACCGGAAATAGTTGCGCCGCTGCTGCTGGGCCTGGCGCTGGCGATGGACGCATTCGCCGTCGCCCTGACGCAGGGCGCCAGGTTCCGGCCCGGTCCGCGCAAGGCCGTGCTGATCGCCGGCGCATTCGGCGCGGCGCAGGGGATCATGCCGCTGATCGGCTGGCTGATCGGGGATCTCACCATCGCCTATGTCGCGAGCGTCGATCACTGGATCGCCTTCGCCCTGCTCGGCTTCCTGGGTGTGCGGATGATTCTCGATGGCGGCGAGGAGGATGGCGCGAAGCTGGCGGGCTGGCCGCTGCTACTGGCGGCGATTGCGACGAGCATCGACGCGCTGGCCGCGGGTCTGACGCTGCCCACGCTGGACGTTGAGCCGCTGTCGGCCTGTGCAATCATCGCCATCGTGACCTTTATCCTGTCGGGCGCAGGCGTGATGCTCGGCCGCCACGCGGGCGACCAATTCGGCAGGCCAGCGGAAATCGCCGGGGGCGTGATCCTGATCGCGCTGGGCATCAGGATCGTCGCCGAACATACAGGCTATCTCTGAGCCGATGCTGCATGTCGTCCATCATGACGATTACATGGCCCCGCCGCCGACGCGCGGGACGTTCCGATTCGACAAGTACATGCTGGTGATGGTGGCACTGCGCGAGAGCGGATATCCGCTGACCGAGCATGCGCCGTTGCCCTGCCCGCGCGCATGGCTGGAGGCGGTCCACGACCCGGAATATGTTGAGCAGGTTTTCACCAGCACCGTGCCGGGCGACAAGGAGCGACGAATCGGATTTCCGGTGACGCCGCACATCGCGCAGCGGGTAGCGCATACCAACGGCGGCACCTGGCTCGCGGCACAACTGGCGATGGTGCATGGCTATGCCGCCAATTCTGCCGCCGGCAGCCACCATGCGCTGTACGACAGCGGGGCTGGATATTGCGTGTTCAACGATCTGGCAGTGTGCGCCAACCGGCTGATAGCGGTGGGCGATGCGCAGCGGGTGTTGATCGTCGATTGCGACGTGCATCAGGGCGACGGCACCGCCAGCCTGACTGCGGGGCGCGAGGACATCTTCACCCTGTCGCTGCATGCGGATAAGAACTTTCCGCTGCGCAAGGCCCGATCGTCGCGCGATGTTGGCCTGGCGGACGGGACTGGCGACGAGGGTTACATGGCGGCGCTGGAGGGCGTGTTGCCTGACGTGCTGGACGACTTCGTGCCCGACATCGTGCTGTATCAGGCAGGTGTCGATGTGCATGGCGAGGACCGGCTCGGCCGGCTGGCGCTCACCGACGCGGGGATTGCCGCTCGCGACCGCTATGTCGTCACGCAGGCGCGGCAACGCGGACTGCCGATCGCCAGTGCGCTGGGAGGCGGTTATGGCAAGGACCCGCGCGTGGTGGCCGAACGGCACGCGCGTTCGATGATCGCATGCGCGCGAACCAATGCGGAATTTTCCCGTTCATCTCGCGTGAGTGGCGCAGATGCTATAGAGAGGCACCATGAGAAGACGTGACGTAATCAAGGGCACGATCGCGGCGGGTGCCGCCGCCACTTTGCCTGGCAAAAGCTTTGCCCAGTACAACCCAACCGCATCGCGCGACCAGCAGCTGATCGCCATCGCGCGCGAACAATTGGCGCGGACCGGTGCGAAGATCTGGAAGCGCGACATCGTCGGCATTGCCGATTTCGGGCTGCATTCCTCGCAGCGCCGGTTTCACTTCGTCGACCTCGTCAACGAACGAGTAGCGAGTTATCACGTCAGCCACGGCACGGGATCGGACAGCGAGCACGAGGGCCGCTATGGCACGTCGATCCGGCTCGACGGACTCGATCCGACCAATTCCAATGCCCTTCCCCGCGCCATCGTCATGCACCAGGCGAATTATGCAACTCCCGAACATGTGTCGCGCTGGGGCCGGCTGGGCCGTTCGAACGGATGTCTTGCGATGGGGCCGATCCAGTTCGACCGCGCACTCATCGACCTATCGGGCGGCAGGCTGGTCTATGCCGAAAGCCTGGGGCTGACTGCGACGGGAACGCGGGTCAAGCCGCCTGTGACCCAGACCGAGCTGCTTCGGAACGACTATGGCGGCACGTTCGAGCGTACCAACCCCGGCGTGTATTGAGCGCAATAGGCAGGCGGAACGAACGTCGAGACGTTCGCCCATCCTCCGCAACGATTAGCTGGTCTGCATGTCGTCGATGATCTCGACGGCTTCCTCGCTCGTCTTGCGGGCGCGGTCGGAAACGCGGGGCGCATCAAGCGCGGCAAGAACTGGCGCATCGCGCCCGTACAGGTCCTTGAAGCTCTTGAGATTGCCGTCGACGTCGCTCGCCATCGTGAAATAAGTGATATAGACCGGCCATTGCTTCGCCATGGCGTAGCGCGTGTATTCGCCGCTGGTAGTGATCTCGCTCACCTCCTGCTGGATGGCCGGAATTTCCTCGCGTGTGTTGGCATTGCCGAGCATCGACATCGTCATCGCCAGTTCGCGTGCGCCCTGCACGCGAATGCAGCCGTGGCTCAGCGCACGGTTGGCCTGATTGAACAGGTGGCGGCTTGGCGTGTCGTGGAGGAAAATGGCGTGTTCATTGGGCATGTCGAGCTTCATCAGGCCGAGTGCATTCTGCGGCCCGGGCTGTTGCACCACGGTGACCCAGCCGTTCGACCCCTTGCTAGCCTTGTATCCGGCCGAGCGTGCCCAGCCTGGATTGTTCAGCACTTTCGCGCCGAGCCCTTCGCCCTTCACAATTGATTGTGGTACCGTCCACGTCGGGTTGTAAATGACTGCCTCAACCATCTCGGCCAGCTGCGGCGTCGCAGTGCGACCCGGCTTGCCCACGACGGTCCGGTAGCTCTTGATGATCTTGTCGTTGACGGTGAGGCGCAGCATGAACTCGGGCACATTGGTCACGAGATACTGCTTGCCGAGATCGTGCGGCAGCCAGCGCCAGCGATCCATATTGGCACGGATCAGCTTGGCGCGCGCCTCGTCGCTGGTGCTGGCGAGTTCGTCGCGCAGACGCGCGTAATCGGGATGGACCGGATTAAGGCCGTTTAGCGTGCCAGCGACATCGCCCGATTCAAGCGCGCGCTGGAGCAGCGTGCCGGTCGGCAGGCGGTCTGCATCGGGATCGACAACGAACCATTGCCGGCGGGCATCCATGGGCGTGCGGCCGTCGCGCAGATCTTCGACCATCCAAACGAAAACCTCGCTTGCGATCCGGTTGAGCTCTGCACCCTCCCCCGCCGAAATGGCAGCCGCAAGCTGGTCGGCGCGATAATCCTGCGGACGCAGTCCTTCGGCTTCGAGCGCGGGAATGAAATCGGCCAGCGCCTGCGCCTGATCGACAGTCCACACGCCCTCGAGCGAAGGAATGTCCTGCACGATCTCGCCGGTCGTCATACGGATATCGCCGAAAGCCTCGTCGACGCTCTGCCCGGGTTGGGCCGGCGACAAGGTCGATGCGGGCTGGCCGGTCGGCAGAATGCTTTCCGGATTGCTGCCCGAGTTGCTCTCCTGCGACCTTTCCTGAGCCTGCGCGCCCGTGGCCAGCAGAACTGCCATCATTGCGGTACCGAACGAAAAAGTATTCTTCATCATATTGCCCACCAATTCACCACCGGCGCTAACGATCCATCGTTACAGCCAGATAGGCTTACGGAAATTCGTGTTCAATATCCACCGACCGGGCTTTCACCATCCTGAACCGAGATGACGCGACGGCGCGAAGAGGTTAAGCAACCTGGTCATGAGCGGCGATAGTTCCCCAACAATGCCTATCTTGGCCGCTGTCGCAGGGATCGCGCTGTATTCAGCCATGGATGCCGTGATCAAGGGCGCCGCGCTCGTGATCGGCGCATACAGCGCCTATATGCTGCGCTGCGCCATCGGTGCCGCGGCCATCGGACCCGTGTGGTGGTGGCGCGAACGCCGCATGCCGCGCGGCAATGTCTTACGGCTCCATCTGATCCGCGGGACGGTGGTGGCGTTCATGGGCTGGACCTTTTTCGCGGCGCTCGTGCGGCTTCCGCTAGCCGAAGCCATTGCCATCAGCTTCGTGGCTCCACTACTCGCGCTCTATCTTGCCCATATGGTGCTGGGCGAAGACATCAGGCGGCGGTCTGTTTTCGGCTCGATCATGGGGCTAGCGGGCGTCTTTGCCATTGTCGGCGGGCGCATTGGCCGACAGGCGCTCGACATGGAAGCGGGCATCGGAATCGCGCTGGTTCTCTTTTCGGCGATGCTTTTCGCCTGGAACCTGATCCTGCAGAAACAGCAGGCCGCAGTGTCATCCCCGCTGGAGGCGAGCACATTCCAGAATTTCGTCGTCGCCTGCGTGTTGAGCCTTGGTGCACCGTTTCTTTTGACGCTCCCGAACGAGGAAGTCTGGATCCTGCTGGCTGGCGGCGCGGCACTCGCCATCGGCGCCTCGATGCTGTTTATCTGGGCCTACGCACGTGCGGAAACGCAGCAACTCGTCCCGATCGAATATACGGGCTTTCTGTGGGCGTCGCTGCTGGGATGGGTGTTTTTCGACGAGGGAGTGTCCACGGAAACCGCGGTAGGTGCCGTCCTCATCGTGGCCGGTTGCTGGATCGCAACCCGCCGGCGGACAGAGCAGACCGCGATCTAGCGCGTACGCTCCGCATTGGTAGCAGTTTTGGACAAGGCGCCGGATTCGCCGGCGAATGCATAGGCCGCGGTAAAGCAACCCGCGACAAGGCAAGCCCCTGCGACGACGACAGCCTTGATTCCGAAACGCGAGCCAGCGCGAGTTCCACCGGATTGGCTCATTGGTATTCTCCCCGTTGCCCCACCGTCATGGGTTGCGCGGCAGGTGCGCCACCTTTCTGCCTCAATCCGCCCTGAAGAAGCAAGGGCGATGTTGCAAGCAGTTTTGATTTGCGGGTCAAGCCTTGATTTTTCGACCCGTTCGGAGCAGGTGCGCGACATATTTGCCGCACTTGCGAAGGGCGCAAGCTGCGGCTCCATTCAGAAAGGACGATGCCCGCATGACCCAGGTCGGCAAGGACACGCTCGGAACCCGCTCCACTCTTTCCGTCAATGGCAAGGAATACGCCTATTATTCCTTCAAGAAAGCGGAGGAGAAGATTGGCGACGTTTCGAAGCTGCCTTTCAGCCTGAAAGTACTGCTGGAGAACATGCTGCGGTTCGAGGATGACGGTTTCACTGTCAGCACCGACGACGCGCAGGCCATCGCCGACTGGCAGAAGGATCCGAAAACCGGCAAGGAAATCCAGTACCGCCCGGCGCGCGTACTGTTGCAGGATTTTACCGGCGTGCCATGCGTGGTCGACCTGGCCGCAATGCGCGATGCGATCGGCAAGCTGGGCGGCGATACCGCCAAGATCAACCCGCAGGTGCCGGTCAACCTGGTGATCGACCATTCGGTCATGGTCGACGAGTTCGGCCACCCCAAGGCCTTCGAAAAGAACGTCGAGCTGGAATACGCCCGCAATGCCGAGCGTTACGACTTCCTCAAGTGGGGATCCAAGAGTTTCGAGAACTTCTCCGCCGTCCCTCCCGGCACGGGCATCTGCCACCAGGTGAACTTGGAATATATCGGCAAGGGCGTGTGGTCGACCGAAGGTGAGGACGGCAAGCCCGTCGCCTATCCCGACACCTGCGTCGGCACCGACAGCCACACCACCATGATCAACGGCCTAGGCGTCCTGGGCTGGGGGGTCGGCGGGATCGAAGCCGAAGCCGCCATGCTGGGCCAGCCGATATCGATGCTGATCCCCGAAGTCGTCGGTTTCAAACTGACCGGCGCGATGAGCGAAGGCATCACCGCCACCGACCTCGTGCTGACCTGCGTCCAGATGCTGCGTGAAGTCGGCGTGGTCGGGCGCTTCGTCGAATTCTACGGACCGGGCGTGTCCAACCTCTCGCTCGCCGACCGTGCGACCATCGCCAACATGGCCCCCGAATACGGCGCGACCTGCGGTTTCTTCGGGATCGACGACAAGACGCTGGAATACATGCGGCTGACCGGCCGCGACGAGGCCACGCTGGCGCTGGTCGAAGCTTATGCGCGCGAACAGGGCATGTGGTTCACGCCCGAGAACGAGCCGATCTTCACCAAGACGCTCGAACTCGACATGAGCAAGGTCGTGCCCAGCCTCGCCGGGCCGAAGCGTCCGCAGGACAAGGTTGCGCTGCCCGAAGTCGACGAGCTGTTTAACAGCGACCTCAAGGACGTGTACAAGAAGAACGCCCCGGTTCGCGTTGCCGTCGACGACCGGGATCACGATATCGGCGACGGCGACGTCGTGATTGCGGCCATCACCAGCTGCACCAACACATCCAACCCCGACGTGCTGATCGCGGCAGGTCTCGTCGCCAAGAAGGCGCGCGAAAAGGGGCTGCAGCCCAAGCCGTGGGTGAAAACTTCGCTCGCGCCCGGATCGCAGGTGGTGACCGACTATCTGGAGAAATCGGGATTGCAGGACGATCTCGACGCGATGGGTTTCGACCTGGTCGGATACGGATGCACGACCTGCATCGGCAATTCGGGCCCGCTTGCCCCGCCGATCAGCAAGGCGATCAATGGCAACGACATCGTCGCGGCCAGCGTGCTGTCGGGCAACCGCAATTTCGAAGGGCGTGTCTCGCCCGACGTGCGCGCCAATTTCCTCGCCAGCCCGCCGCTTGTGGTCGCCTATGCGATCAAGGGTACGGTCACCGAAGACATCACCGATACCCCGATCGGACAGGATCAGGACGGCAAGAACGTCATGCTGGCCGACGTCTGGCCGAGCAATGCCGAGATCGCCGAACACCGCGCCGCCAATATCGACCGCGAAATGTTCGAAACCCGCTATGCCGATGTCTACAAGGGCGACGAGCACTGGCAGGCGATCAAGGTCGAAGCGAGCGACACCTATAGCTGGAACCCGACCAGCACCTATGTCGCCAGCCCTCCCTTCTTCGAAGGCATGGGCATGGAGTCTGCGCCGCTGACCGATATCGTCGATGCCAAGCCGCTCGCCGTGCTGGGCGATAGCGTAACGACCGATCACATCAGTCCCGCTGGTTCGATCAAGGCCGACAGCCCGGCCGGCGAATATTTGCAGAGCCACCAGGTCGCGAAGCAGGATTTCAACTCCTATGGCTCGCGCCGGGGCAACCACGAGGTCATGATGCGCGGCACCTTCGCCAATATCCGCATCAAGAACGAAATGGTGCCGGGTGTCGAGGGCGGTATCACCACCTATAACGGTGAGCAGATGCCGATTTACGACGCGGCCATGAAGCACAAGACTGACGGCACGCCGCTGGTTGTGGTCGCGGGCAAGGAATACGGCACGGGTTCGAGCCGCGACTGGGCGGCGAAGGGCACCATCCTGCTGGGTGTTCGCGCGGTGATCGTCGAAAGTTTCGAGCGCATCCACCGTTCGAACCTGGTCGGCATGGGCGTGCTACCGCTGCAGTTCAAGGACGGCGACACGCGCACCAGCCTGGGCCTGACGGGCGGCGACAGCTTCACGATCAAGGGACTGGCCGATCTGGAGCCTGGACAGGATGTCGAGGTGGAAGTGACGCGCGAGGACGGCTCGACCTTCGGATTCACCGCACTGTGCCGCATCGATACGGCCAACGAGATGGAGTATTACCGCAACGGCGGTATCCTCCATTACGTCCTGCGCAAGCTCGCCGCTGCGTGAGGTCGGCGGGCGTCCTGACCATCCTTGGCGCGGCCCTGCTGGTCGCGTGCGGGGATGGGCGGTCGCCCTATGCTCACGGTGAAGAACGAAGGGTTTCCGGCGTCCTGACGATCGATGCCGGTGCGCTGGCGACGCGGATGGAAGCGGGCGAGCCGATCCAGCTGATCGATGTTCGCACGCCGGACGAGTTTGCCCAGGGGCATCTGGAAGGCGCGATCAATATTCCGCTCGACGATTTCGATCCGGCCAACCTGCCCGATGCGGCAGGTCGCGAGCGCGTGCTTTATTGTCGGTCCGACAGACGCAGCGGCGTGGCGGCGCAGCAGCTGGCCGAAGCGACGGGGCAAACCGTCTTGCATCTGGAAGGCGGCATCGACGCTTGGGCGCTAGGCGACCGGCCCATCGAAGACGGCGCTCGCTGACACGCTTCTAAAGAAAAAGGGGCAGCTTCCCCCCGAAGCCGCCCCGATACTGCTGCCCGATGTCGCGATCAGGCAGCGCGTGATTTGCGCAGTTTGCGGCGTCCGAAAATCGCGCCCGCAGCCAGGCCGAACAGGATGATCATCGGCGGTGCTGGCACTTCGGTGCCGCTGCTGGTCGAACTGGTCACGTCGCCGGACGACGAACTCGAACTGGAACTCGACGAAGACGAGCTGGTCGAACTCGTGCTCGACGAAGTCGACGATGTCGTGTCGCCGCTGCTGGTGCTCGTGGTGGTGCTTGTCACATCGCCAGAGGAGGACGTGCTCGAACCCGTGCTTGAGCCCGACGAGGACGACGTCGACGTGCTGGTACCGCCGCCCGAAGATGAACTGGAACTCGACGACGAACTCGAGGTGGAGGATGAGGAAGACGAGGAGGTCGAGGTCGACACGTCACCCGATGACGAACTGGTCGACGTCGAGGTGACTTCGCCGGTCGAGGTTGAAACCTGGCCGGTCGAGGTCGACACCTCGCCGGTGGAAGTCGACACCTCACCGGTGGAAGTCGAAACTTCCCCGGTCGAGGTGGAGGTCGAGACATCCCCAGTGGTGGTCGATACGTCGCCAGTCGTGGTGGAGACGTTGCCGTTAGTGGTGACTACTATGCTGCCACCGCTGGAACCGCCGCCGAAGAAACCCCCGAAGAAGCCGCCGGTCGAACCGCCGTACCCGCCGCCATAGCTGGGCGGGATCGAACGTTCGGCCCCACCGCCGGTCGGAGGCGGAGCTGCCGGCGGCAGCGGGGGAACGGGAACGGGCGCCATCGCAACCTGCTGGACAGGCGGGCAGATGTTGTCCGGATCGTAGACGGCCTGCGGCGAGTCGGCAGGAACGCAGACCACCTCGCGCGGCGGAATACTTCGCGCACGGCGGACCGGACGCTGCGGAATGCTCCGCTTCGCCGGGACGGCCTTGACCGATTTGATCTGCTTGGACTTGTAGCTCGGGCTGTCGGTCACCGGCCGTTCGGCCACATGCACGGCACCACCGGCGAGGAGCGCCCCGCCCGCCGCAGTCGCCGACAATTTTGCAAGTGCTGCCTTGACCGACATGATCTAACCTTCACCCCTGGGCGGTTGTGAGCCTTGTCCCGCTTTTGGACCGTCGCGGCGGCAGTGGTTAATGCCTTCAAACCGCTCATTTATCAAACATATTGGTCTGCGAATTCGTTCCCGTCGCGAGCGGAGCAAGGCCGAGATGGGCCCAGCCGCCATCGTTGAGCATGCGACCGCGTGCGGTGCGGGCGATCAGGCCGAGCTGGATCAGGTAGGGTTCGATCACTTCCTCCACCGTATCGCGCGGTTCGCTGAGGCCGGCAGCGAGGGTTTCCACGCCAACCGGACCGCCCTTGTAGGTCGTGGCGATCATGGTGAGGTAGCGGCGGTCCATCGCGTCGAGGCCGAGGCTGTCGACTTCGAGCCGGGTCAGCGCTTCGTCGGCGACCTTGGTGGTCACCACCGGCTCGCCCAGCACGCTGGCGAAGTCACGCACGCGGCGCATCAGGCGGCCCGCGACACGCGGGGTGCCGCGCGAACGGCGGGCGATCTCGCGCGCGCCGCCCTCGTCGATCCCCATGCCGAGCAGGCCCGCCCCTCGGGTGACGACCTTGAGCAGTTCGTCCTCGGTATAGAAGTTCAGGCGCACCGGAATGCCGAAGCGGTCGCGCAAGGGGGTGGTCAGCAGCCCCTGCCGCGTGGTCGCGCCGACCAATGTGAAGGGCGGCAGGTCGATCCGCACGCTCCGCGCCGAAGGCCCTTCGCCGATGATGATGTCGAGCGCGCGGTCCTCCATCGCCGGATAGAGCACTTCCTCGACCACCGGATTGAGCCGGTGGATCTCGTCGATGAAAAGCACGTCGTTCGGCTCGAGGTTGGTGAGTAGCGCGGCAAGGTCGCCCGCCTTGGCGATGACGGGTCCGCTGGTGGCACGGAAGCCGACACCCAGTTCCTTCGACACGATCTGCGCCAGCGTGGTCTTCCCCAACCCGGGAGGCCCGAAGAACAGCACATGGTCCATCGCCTCGCCGCGCCCGCGCGCCGCTTCGATGAACACGCGCAGGTTCTCGCGCGCCGCCTTCTGTCCGACGAACTCGGCGAGCGATTTCGGCCGCAGCGCCGCGTCGGGATCTTCCGGCTGCCGGTCGGGCGAATGGAGGGGGACGGGTTCGGTCACGATACCCCCCTACCGTCATGCTGAACTTGTTTCAGCATCCAACTGGAGGCCATAACCGAAACATGCCGATTGAGCGCAGCCCCTGCATTTATATCCTTGCGAGCCGACAGCGTGGGACGCTTTCTATCGGTGTAACTTCCGATGTGGTGAAGCGACTGTGGCAGCATCGCAATGGTGTCACTGGCGGTGGGGTTGGGCTTTGACCCGCTTGCTTCGTCCGAGCGGCGAGATGGATCCTGAAACGAGTTCAGGATGACGGGATGGAGAGCCTTGACGCCCAAAACCTCGCATACCCCGTCAGTCATGATGTTCGACCTCATTCCCGACGATCTCGACCCATGCATGCTTGCGGGTTTCAAAGACCGAATATTCCGGCGGCGGGAAACCGGGATCGGCAAAGCGCCCCACGGGTATCGCGCACATTTCGGGGAATGGCGGGGCGACATACCATAGTTCGGATCCGCAATTCGGGCAGAAATGGTGTTCGCTCGTGTTTCCCTTGTCGGACGTGCGGGTAAACACCCGCGCCTCGCCATCGATTGTCACCTTGTCCGCGGGAAAGCGCGCCTGTGCTGCGAAGGACGAGCCGCTGCGTTTCTGGCAATCGAGGCAGTGGCAGACCGAGATGCGGAAGGGATCGCCCTCGCAGGTCACGGAAAGCCGGCCGCACATGCAGGTGGCGGTGCGCGTGGTCACGCCATTCCCTCCCTGTGACCGGAGATCCAGCTATCGAGCCCGAAGCGCCCCGCCCCGGCTGCCGCGAAATGCAGGCCGAGGAACACCAGCACGATCGCCGGCCACCAATCGCGAAAGGGCAATCCCACAAAAACCATGATGACCGCCACGACGAAGTTGATCGCAATTACGATCCCGGCGGCGCGCGTGAACAGGCCGAGGACCAGCAGAACCCCGCAGACGAATTGCGCCCAGACAGAAAAAGGAGCCCAGAATTCAGGATGGCTGAAGCCGTTCTGGGTCATGAATCCGATGAATTCCTGCATCCGTTCGGCACTGGCGATGTTGTCCAGCACGCCCACGATAAGGAATGCGCCGGTAAGCAATCGCAGTCCCAGCAGTGTCCAGTCCTGGTACCGGGCCAGCCCGGGAAGTGTCATGCGGGCGACGGGCGTGTTCATGCTTGCGCTTCTCATCCCGCTGCCCTCTTCAATGCCACCCTTATCAACTCGCCCTCGCCCGCGCCTTCGCCCAGTTCGCCCTGTGCCGCGGCGACGGCGCGCGCGGCGACGGCGGGCTTGAAGCCGAGGTTTTCGAGCGCACTGACTGCATCGGCGCTGGCTCCGCCTGCGGGAGTGGCTGCAATTGCGCCCGCTGCAATGCCGCCACCCGGAAGCGCGCCCGCCTTGTCCTTCAGCTCATTGACGATGCGCCCGGCCAGCTTCGGACCGACCCCCTGCGCGCGTGCAATCGTCGCGGCATCGCCTTGCGAGCAGGCTTGCTGCACCTCGCCCGTCGATAGCGCCGAGAGGATCGCCAGCGCCACCTTGCTGCCCACGCCCTGCACCTGTGTCAGCAGGCGGAACCAGTCGCGCTCGGCCGCTTCGGCGAAACCGAGCAGGCGCATGTCGTTCTCGGAAACCTGAAGATCGGTATAGACGGTGCAGGCCTCGCCCCGTTCGCCGAGCGCGGCGAGCGTCTTGGACGAGCAATGCACGAGATAGCCGACGCCTGCGACATCGATAACCGCCCAGTCGGCGCCGGTTTCGTCGAGCAATCCCTTGAGCTTGGCAATCATAGGTCTCTTCCTGCGCTACCGCTTCGCTGCCTGAGCGCGTTTTATCCTGCGCTGCCGCTTCGCTGCCTGAGCGCGTTTTGTTCCTGCCCGCTCGGGCGGCTTTTGGGAAGGGAGTCGCCTGCGCCATCCCCAAAGTTCACTCAAAGTTCACTCGAAAAACAGTTTGCCGATGCCATACACTTTCGGGCCAAGTGACGTGTATGCGCGATGGACATGCAGCCGGTGCAGCGCGAGGCATTCCTCTGGCACAGCAGCAGGCGTGTAGGAAAGTGCTCTCCGCTCTCTAGCGGTATCTGGAGCGGCTTTGCGTTGAGCAAAGAAACCTACGCTCTCGGCATTGGACAGCGCGCGCAAGTTGAGCCAAACCGCAGCCCATGAGCTGGAACACTTTTGGACGCGTGCTGCGCTTTACCACCTGGGGCGAAAGCCATGGGCCTGCGATCGGTGCCGTTGTCGACGGGTGCCCGCCGGGAATTGCATTGACCGAATCCGACATCCAGCCCTTCCTCGATGCGCGCAAGCCGGGGCAGAACAAGTTCACCACCCAGCGACAGGAGCCCGACGCGGTCCGCATTCTTTCGGGCGTGTTCGAGGGCCAGGACGGAAAACAGCGCACGACCGGCACGCCAATCAGCCTGCTGATCGAGAACGTGGACCAGCGGTCGAAGGATTATTCGCAGATCGCGAACACCTATCGCCCCGGCCATGCCGATTATGCCTATGATGCGAAATACGGTTTCCGCGACTATCGCGGCGGCGGGAGATCGAGCGCGCGGGAGACCGCGATGCGGGTCGCGGCAGGCGCGGTGGCCAGGGTGGTCATCCCCGAGGTGCGCATCCTCGCCTATGTGAGCGAGATCGGCGGCGATCTGATCGACCGCGCCAATTTCGACGCCAAGGAGATTGCGCGCAATCCCTTCTGGTGCCCCGATGCGGCAGCGGCGAAGCGGTGGGAGGCGCTGGTGAACGACGCGCGCAAGGCCGGCTCGTCGCTCGGCGCGGTGGTCGAATGCGTGGCGGAAGGTGTCCCGGCAGGTTGGGGCGCGCCGATCTATGCCAAGCTCGACAGCGACCTGGCGGCGGGCATGATGAGCGTCAATGCGGTGAAGGGCGTGGAGATCGGCGACGGTTTCGACGCCGCGCGGCTGACGGGCGAAGAGAACGCCGATGCCATGTCACCCGGGGAGAACGGGCCCGAGTTCGCCGCCAATCATGCGGGCGGGATCGCGGGCGGTATCTCGACCGGCCAGCCGGTGGTCTGCCGCGTCGCCTTCAAGCCGACCAGTTCGATCCTCACCCCCGTCGCGAGCGTGGACCGCGAGGGCAAGGCCACGGAGGTCCGCACCAAGGGCCGCCACGACCCCTGCGTCGGCATCCGCGGCACGCCGGTGGTCGAGGCGATGATGGCGCTGGTGCTGGCGGATCACAAGCTGTTGCACCGGGCGCAGTGCGGTTGATCGGCTGTGGGAGAGAAGATTTACAAATATTTCTCGGCGGACATACTTCCGCTCGTTTTCAGCGAGCCGAATATCTGCCGAGTCAAATGCTCTCTTCCTAGAGATTACAACGACCCATTTGAGCTGTTCCTCGGAGTTGACCCAGCGACCAGTTCAGACTTGCTTGCCGTGTATCGGGAAATCGTATTCGAGATCCCACAACGCCCAACGACATGTTTCTCATCATCGCCGTTAGTCACGCCAATGTGGGCGCACTACGCAAACAATCACAGTGGCTTCGTTCTCGAGTTCGATGCAGAAGCCGTGCAATCCAGCTTCGAAGACTCTACAATCCGAGCAATTGACTATCGCGATGAGCCTGACGAAAGAATCCTTGGCTCGCTGCAGCGCGCTGCCGTAACCAAAAAGCCACGCCACGCTATCTGGCTTAGGCAAGGTGTTATGTCGGCGGCATACTTCTCAAAGCACTTGTGCTGGGGCTACGAGCAAGAGATGCGCTTGGTCGTTTCGATAGATGACGTCGAGGACGTCGATGGCAACATGATTTTGCCTATGCCGATTAACTGCGTTACATCTTTGATTGCAGGCAAAAATTCTCCTGAAAATTTCGCAGATCAAAGCAGAGATTTAGCGGAAAATTGCGGGATCGACTGGTACGAGGAGATCATCGGGAAGTCTCACCCGAAACCCTTTTTCAAAAACACCCACGCCGAGGTATTCGAATTTGACGGCTCGAACATTCTTCGAGCTTCAAATTCTTGCGCCCGGTGTCGCGAGCCAATTGGCGAAGAACTAGAACTTTGCTCGTGGTGACGTGACCCCCAGCTTTCCTCCAGCTGGGATTAGAGCCGGACCGCGTTGTTGCGCATGAGCGCGGTTGAAGCAATGGGCTGCGTAGCGGAGCC
>QFNA01000168.1 GCA_003248395.1 Citromicrobium sp. | reverse complement strand
CGTCATGCCGGGGCGGTTGTGCGATCGCCGCGCGATCGCCACCGCCGCCCCCTGATGCCGCGTCAGGCCGTAGCGTCCCGCCCAGTTCGCCTCGCCGATCAGCGAGGTGTAGGCGGGGTTCACGACGCTGACGTGAACCCCCTCCCGGGCGGCCCGGCGGGTCAGCCCGCCGAGGATCTTCGAGTAGGCGAAGGACGATAGCGTCCTGTTCCGCCCCGGCCGCCGCTTGGCGGACCTCGACATCTCCCTCTTCTTCTCGCCGAAATCCAGGTCCTCGACCGCGAGGGAGATCGGGCCGCGGATCGCCTCCTGCTCGCGCAGGATGCGGAAGACGGCCGCGATCGCGTCGCCGATGATGGCGTCGCGACGCCCGCTCGGCAGGTTGCGGAGTGGCAGCCCGACGCGCCACGCCTGGACCGGGTTGCCGGACGGGTCGATCAGGGCCAGCGCCAAGTGGTCGACGTTGACGTCGACGCCGATCCGCCAGGCGGCGGGGGCGGCTCGCGGCGTCTCCGCCGTGATCGTGATCATGACCCGCCACGCGGAGAGCGTGTCGTGCCGGAAGCCGTCGTCGCGAACGAAACGGTAGGTGAGCGCGACGCGGTCGCGGCCCAGGTTGCGGGCGATCGCCGCCGTGATGACGTCGCGACCGAAATCGGGGAGCTTGACGCCCCGGATCTCGACGTAGCGGCCCGGCTCCGCCTCGTAGGCCGGTTTCGCGAGCGGCGCCTTCCCGGCCGCCTCCAGCGCCGCGCTGCGTTCCGCGCGCGCCGCCATCAGGCGGCGCTCGTCGGCCGAATGCGCCCCGAAACGCTCCCGCAACGGGTCAGGCAGGCGAAGGGTGAAAGCGATCTCGTCGCCGGCCGGCGACGCCATGACGGACTTATTGCCGAAGACCTCGTCCTTGCCGCCGATCAGCATGAAAGAGCCGCTTCGCGCCGCGTCCCACGCCTCGCGCCAGGCGGCGATTGCAGCGACGTCGTTGGGATGGATGGCGGTCCTCGCCCTGAAAAGCTCGTCGCCGCCGAAAACGATCCGCGGCGGCGCCTTGAGGCGCGTTTTCGTCTCGCCGAGCTTCCGCTCGACGGACGTCACCTTCGCCAAGGCCCGTTCCAGCGACGCCTCGACGTGGGCGCGTTTGGTGGGGGAGATCATCTTCTCCGCCCGCGACCGGGTCGGGAGCGGCGCCGGCTTGCCGGCGCCCTCCGCCTTGCGGACGGCTTTCTCATGAGCGGCGCGCGCCGAGGCGTCGGCGTCGAGAGCCTTCCGGATCCTGTCCGCGTTGGCGCGAGCCGCCGCGAGCTTGCCCTCCAGGTTCTCGACGTGCATCGCCGCGCAAGCGCGCTTCCCCTCCCACATCCCGTCGACCTCGGCCGCGCAGCCGTTGAAGAAGCGGCCGGAGACGCCGAGTTCGCGCATGATCTCCGCCTTGACCCCCTGCGGGGTCCGCGCCGTCTCCAGCCCGCCCCTGCAGAGGGCGGCCTTGCGGGCGTGAACGCGCCGCTTCACCCGGCCCGCGAGCGCGCCGACGGCGTCGAGCGCCGCCGCCTCCTCGGCCGCGGCCCGGAGGTCCGCCATCAGCTTGCGGTTCTTGCGGCTGCGCGCCCCATACATCCGCGCCGAGAAGACGGTGACGATCTCCAGGACGTCAGCGGCCAGCTCCGCCTCAGCGCCGGCCTCGGCGCCGGGGGTGCGGTCGATGACGACCACCTCGACGTCGCGCTCCTCGCAGAGCGCGAAAACGATCTCGGCCCCGAAACGCAGAAGCCGGTCCTTGTGGGTCAGGACGAGCCTGCCGACCTCGCCGCGCGCGATCGCGGCGATGAGCGAGCGCAGGCCGCGCTTGTTGTAGTTCATGCCCGAGCCGACGTCGGAAACGGTCTCGTGCGGCCAGCCGTTCGCGGCGCAGAACATCGCCAGCGTCTCCTCCTGGCGGATGAGGTCGCCCTTCTGGGACGAGGTCGAGACGCGGGCGTAGCAGATCGTGCGGCGCGGCGGCGGCGCCGTCTCGGCGGCCGCGCCGAGACGCGTGCCCATGATCCGGGAACGCGACCAGCGCCGCTCCCCGCCCGGCGTCATCACGTCGGCGGG
>QFNA01000167.1 GCA_003248395.1 Citromicrobium sp. | reverse complement strand
CCCCGTTACCTTTTAAGTAGCCCCGCCATCCGTCAGGATAGAAGGGGTCGCTGGCCTGAGGACCCCGGCATGATTGATGCCCCCAGTCATCATGATCCGGGGGGTGTAGTCACCGGGGTTCGAAGGCACCAGGGAAATCGCTGATAGGGGCCAGAACCACTGGCAGAACACATGCCTTGAGCCCGACCGTAACGTGGATGCCGAACCCAGGAGCCACAGCACCACCGGCCAGCCGAACCACAACCAAATATCCGGTCACATGAGTCGAAGAAGATGAGTGACATGATCACCAACCACGCTGACATCGACGTATTCATCGGCATCGATGTCGGCAAACACAACCACCACGCCGTCGCACTCGACCGCGACGGCAAACAGCTCTTGTCGAAGGCACTGCCGCAGAACGAAACCAAACTCCGGGCTTTGCTCGACCGGCTGCGCAAGCACGGAACTCTGCTGGTTGTCGTCGACCAGCCCGCCACCATCGGGGCCCTGCCGGTCGCGGTCGCCCAAGCCGAGTCCATCACGGTCGCCTATCTGCCCGGGTTGGCGATGCGCCGCATCGCCGACCTACACCCCGGTGAGGCAAAAACGGATGCACGCGATGCCGCGATCATCGCTGAAGCCGCCCGCACGATGCCCCACACTTTGCGGGGTATCCGGGTGGCGGATGAGAACGTCGCCGAGTTGTCGATGCTGTGTGGCTATGACGATGACCTCGCGAAACAGGCCACGGCGACGTCGAATCGGATCCGGGGTCTGCTCACCCAGATCCACCCCGAGCTGGAGACCGTCATCGGTCCCCACTTGGATCATCCCGCCATGCTGGCGCTGCTGGCGAAGTACCCGACACCGAAAGCGTTGCGGCATGCCGGCAAACACCGCGTCGAGACACTGCTGCGCAAGCAGGCGCCCAGGGCGTGGAAGCGGTGGGCGACAGCGATCTTCACCGCGCTCGACGGGCAGACCGTGGTGGTGTCGGGCACCGACGCCGCCGGCCTCGTCCTGCCCCAACTGGCGACCTCGTTGGCGCAGACACGCCAGTCGCGAGACGAAGTCTTCGCCCGCATCGAGGAGCTAGTCGAAGCGCATCCGCTTTTCGAACTCCTGACGTCGATGCCGGCAGTCGGCGTCAGGACAGCAGCGAGGATCCTGACCGAGGTGGTGGGTAAGGACTTCGAGTCTGCCGGGCACCTCGCATCGTATGCCGGGCTGGCACCGGTGACATGGCGGTCAGGAACATCGATTCGGGGTGATCACTCGTCGCGGCGGGGCAACAAGATCCTCAAACGAGCCCTGTTCTTGTCGGCTTTCGCGGCGTTGAAGGATCCGTTGTCGAGGGCGTATTACGACAAGAAACGTGCCGAGCATAAGAAGCACAACCAGGCCCTGATCGCTTTGGCGCGCAGGCGCTGCAACGTCCTGTACGCGATGCTGCGTGATGGTGCCTACTTCCACACACCCGAGGCGACCACAGCTGCCTGAATCGACCTATCGCGAGGTGCCTGACCAGTTCGGGAGACGGTTCCCGGGCCGATCATCCCTGCCGTTTCGGGCCCACCAGATATTCTTGAAGAAACTCGTACCTGCCCCTTGACTTAAAACATAGGGGCACCC
>QFNA01000089.1 GCA_003248395.1 Citromicrobium sp. | reverse complement strand
AATCTGCTCTTCTGAAAACCTCGTACGCTTCATCGTCTGTCCTTCCTTCAAGGCCAGACTCTAATCCAACTTGGAGGAAAATCAGGGGGTCACGTCACCTAAGTTCAAGCGCGATGATGCCTATGCCATGCTTTATCGCGCGTTGAGCATGATTTCTTGGCTTGAGGACGCCGGAGCCACGGTGGAATCTCGTGGAGGTGGGAGTCCTCTACTTCCAGCCTATGGCGGCAACCGTAAATCGAACTTTGTTCAACAATTTCCATTCGATCTCACCGACATGCCGGTAGTTGATAGCGATGTCGCGAAGCTAGCTCTGGCCCTACTTAGAGAGGGTAGGGGTCTTAACCACCCAGCATACTCATTCTTGTCATTCTATCGCGTAATTGAGCGAGCCATTCCAAATGGGAAGGACAGAGGCGCTTGGATGTCGGAAGCTGTTGAGCGAATAGAAGATCGAACTGCGAAAGAGGCTCTGGCGAAACTTAGAGAGAGCTATGCGGGGGATGTCGGTATGCACCTGCGCGATTCCGGAAGAAGCGCGGTCGCCCACGCCACGAAGGAGCCGGTCGCGAACCCTGATAGCCCTTTAGACTATCAAAGATTGCATCGCGAGCGTCCGATAATTGAAGCTCTGGCAGTCATGGCCATCGAAGAGTGTTTCGGCATCCAAACCAAACACACAATATGGAAAGAGCACCTTTACGAGTTGCGGGGTTGGAAACCAATTTTCGGACCGGACTTAATCGCGCTTATCAATGCTGGCAAAACACCCGATGCGGCGCAGACCATCGATCTGCCGAAGATCAACTTGCGGCTGAGGTTGTCGGAACCTTACGAACCCCTCGAGTTGCTACACCCAACAGGTTGGGCGGTTCACGACAGCAAGGCCGAAGTTCAGTATCGAAGCAGAGACGGTTATGTGCGTGTTGTTCTCTTGCTAGATTTTGCTGCCGAGCGACTGGTATTCCCGCTCGATGTTGGTCTGCAATTTGCCGACGACGGAAGAGTCGAAGCCGTAAGAACTGGTAAGATCATCACGACATTTATTCACGCGTATAACGGCAATGGTGAGCTGCAAGTCTGGAATGCCGAAACTGATACCCTGATGTCCAAATGTGACGCCTTCATTCCAGTGAACGTGGTGTTCAATCCGGAAGGTGCCAAGGCGGAATTAGACCGGTGGGACGCTGAGATTGTCAGACGAGCGATGCTTTAAGGCTGCCCCACAGCACAGAAGTTCTTTTCTAGTAGCGATCCCGCCAGCGTCTCCGCTCTACTTCGCTAGCGAACCAGCCCGACCACGATCTTCGCTTCGGCGGTGGCTCAGGTTCGGTCTTGCCGAGGTTATCAACTGACCTTTGTAGGTCGCGGACTGATTTTTGAAACTTCTCGGGAAAAGTCCGACTGAAGTCATCCAGATAGTTTCTTTCCATAGCCGAAAGGCTGTACTGCTGCTCGATATCTATAGGAAACGTTTCAGTTATTTCACGGCCCAACGTTCGGTATCGTACTTCAACATCAAATGTCAGCGGATGCAGTGATCTGTCAGTCTTTGGATTTAACCACCGAAAAGACACTCCAAGTGCGAATTTAACGACCTTACTTGGCGGAAATGCTCGCAGACCATCGGTGAAAAATGGAGCATCAGTCACGGCTTTATTTTGTTCGAGCTGCTGATGAAGAGGCTTGTTGACTTGAACTTTAAGGTTCTCGGCTGAACCGAGGCCTACGTTTGAAATCTCCAACAGAAACAGTTGGCCACCTTGATTGCTTCCAACGGAAACCACAACACGTGCCCGACCAGCTTCCCAATTTTGCTTTTCGGCTACTTTTGCTAATCGGTGAGTAAGCCAGGCATACACTGCGGTAACAATAAGTACGCCGATACCGGCGACTGCGCTCGCAGCAGACCAGAATTGGCTCTCTTGCATGCTCATTTCATTACCGTAGAGGCCCATCATAGCGCAATGTTGATTTGTGAATTAAGAGCATGGTAGGTCATGGGGTAAGGCCTATTTTCCCATCCCCACCAGCACCCGGTCCAGCGCCTGCAGGAACCTCGAACGGTCCGCCTTGCTGAACGGGGGCGGGCCGCCTCCCATTCCGTCCATCCCGGCGCGCAGGTCTTCCATGATCGCGCGGGTGGCGAGGGCACTGCCGATGCTGGCGGCGTCGAAGCTATTGCCGTCGTGGCGCAGCACGGTCGCTCCCGCCTTGAGGCAACGCTCGGCGAGCAGGATGTCTGCGGTGATGACCAAGCTGCGCCCGTCCGCGTTCTCCGCGATCCAATCATCCGCCGCGTCGAAGCTGTCGCTCACCACCACGCGCTTCACCCGCTCGCTCACCGGGACGCGAAAGGGGCTGTTGCTGACCACGCGGACATGCGCCTTGTGGCGCGCGGCGACGCGGTAGACCTCCTCCTTCACCGGGCAAGCATCGGCATCGACGAGGATGGTGACGGGTTCGTGCATGGGCCCTTTGCGTAAGCGAACAATGGCGTCAGCGCATCATTGCGCCACCGACCTCTCCCCCGGTGTCTGAGTTCGCTCAATGTGGTGTGCCGAATATCGAAACCGCTTTCCTACAGGCGACCACCCGTGGCTTATCCTGCCGGATGACAGACACGCCACCCGCGCAACCCTCACCTGCCCACCCCTCCAGCCCGCGCAAGCGCGCGCGGCGGTGCAATGCCGACTATCGCTGGACGATGCCCAAGGTCACCGCTTTCCTCGAAGCGCTGTGCAAGTGCGGATCGGTGGCGGAGGCGGCGCGGAGTGTGGGGATGGGGCGGCAATCGGCCTACCGCCTGCGCGCGCGGTTGGCCCAGACGCAATATGCCGCGGCTTTCGAGAATGCGCGGCGCGAGGGGCAGCGTGTCCGGGCGGCAGAGATGCGCGCGCGCAACCGCTCGCGCTGGGACGGCCAGACGCTGGCCGAGCTCCTGCAGGGCGCGGCTTTGGAGCGCCGGGCCCCCGCCAATCGAAGCGCCGCTCGGGCCAATGCGCAAGGCGACACCGCAGCACCGCAAGGAGACATCACGCAGTCCCAAGGCGACGCGGATCGCGACAAGGCGACAGGTTCTGACGCAAAGCGACATTCGCCCTCTGGACAGTGTAACACGTGTAACATGTCGCCGCGCTGCGAAGCAGCTCACCCGCGCCATCCGGATACGAACGGCGCGCGGGGCGGCGCGCCGCGCAGTGCCTATCCGATGGCGAAATCCGCCTCGTCCTCGCCATCCCAATAGGCGGCGCGGGTGGCTTGGACGTGGATCATCACCACGCCGTCGGTCTCGACCCCGTCCTTGAACCAGCGGTCGAGATCCTTGGTCCAGTGTTCTGCGAACTTGGCTGTGTCGGTCACCAGCTTGGCCGTGCCTTCGACCGCGATGAAGATGCCGGGGGCGCCGCCCTTGCCCTGCTTGCCCTGGAACGACAGCCCGATCTTGGGATCCTTGCGGATGTCTTTCGCCATCTGGCAGTCGTCCCAGGTGAAACAATAGCTGTCGCCGTCGTAATCGACCTGGCGGTTGTTGCTCATCGGGCGGGCACCGATCGCACCATGGGGCGCATGCGTGTTGAGCATGACGAAGTCGATGTCTTTCATCGCTTCAGCAATATGGGCAAGGTGCTGCCTGGGGGTTTTGTCGGCCATCTGGCGTCTCTCCTGCGCTCCGTCCGCCGGGAAAGCGCGCGAGGCTTCGCGGCGATTCCGGCGGGATTGTGTGGTGGGGATGGGCGCGCCGGTCCGGCGGGGGAACGGCACGCCACCTTTATGTGGTTATTGCGCCATCGGCTCGGCGGCCGGCGTGATCGTGTCGAGTTCGGCATCGGGCAGGCCGGCCAGTTCCTCGGCGGTCATGCTGGCCTGCAGGTCGGTGTCGGCCCCGTCGGCGCGCGTGGTCAGCCCGTCGATCGGCACGACGACATAGCGCTCCGGATCCGAATCCTCGATCTCGACCAGCAGCCCCTCGACCGCGCCTGCGGCATTGCGGCGGACCTGCTCGATATCGCCGAGATCGGTCCCGTCGGCGGCGACCAGATCGGCTTCGAGCAGCTGGCCTTCGCTGAGGCCGAGCGCGGCCTCTTCGGTCCCGGCAGCAGCCGCGCTCGCGTCGGCTTCCTGCTCAATGGCGTCCTCTACGGCATCGGCCTCCTGCTCCGCCTGCGATTCGCAGGCGGCCAGCGAGAGGGCGGCGGCAAGGGCGAGGGGCGGGGTGATAAAACGGCGCATGTCGTAAACTCCTGTATCGACTGTGTTCGTCCCCTCAACGCGTGGCGCGCCACATCTTTCCGGCACCTGCCGCGCTCCCGCTTGCGATGCGCCGCGCCAGTCCTGCGGCGGCGGGAGGATCGGGCCGGAACGAATGGGCCTTGCCGTCCATTGGTCAGGTGCAACCCCTTACGAGAGGATTTTACCGATGGCACAGATTTCAGAAGTCATGACCGCCAACCCGCAATGCGCGCAGGCCCAGGACAGCATCCAGCAGGTCGCGCAGCAGATGGAGCAGGGCAATTTCGGCTCGATG
This sequence comes from Citromicrobium sp., assembly GCA_003248395.1. Lineage (GTDB taxonomy): Bacteria > Pseudomonadota > Alphaproteobacteria > Sphingomonadales > Sphingomonadaceae > Qipengyuania. The sequence goes on along the minus strand of QFNA01000089.1, from coordinate 13,132 downwards.
CCGGTGATGCAGGACGGCAAGTTCGCCGGCGTTGTCACCGACCGCGACATCGCCGTGCGCGGCGTCGCGAAGGGCTGTGCGCCCGACCAGCCGGTGCAGCAGGTGATGACCCAGCAGCCCGTCTGCGTCGGTCCCGACTGCGACCTGCAGCAGGCCGCCCAGACGATGCAGGAAAAGCAGATCCGTCGCCTCTACGTGACGGAAAACGACAAGGTTGTCGGCGTCGCCGCGCTGGCAGACGTGGTCGCAGCAGCGGGCGACCAGCTCAGCGGCGATACGATCCAGCAGATCTCGAAGCCGGGCCAGCAGGCCCAGCAACAGCAGGCGCAGCAGCAACAGCCTGCCTGATCGCCCGATCATACCGACACGACACGGCGGGGATTGCTCCATGCAGTCCCCGCCGTTTTCCTTTCGCGCGGCAGATCGGGCTGTCCGGACCGGGACTAGTCGAAGCGGCCCAGTTCCTCGTCGACATCGACGACACGCGCCGATCCGCCCGGTGCACCCTCGCTCTGGCGGGGCGCAGGCCGGTCGGTTCCCGGCTCGTTCCGGCCGCCCAGCGCCATCTCCGCCTCGGCTCGGGAGACGCTGCGGCGCGGGACCGGCTGGACCTGCGTCGACCGTTCGAACACGACGCCGTCGACCTCTCGCTCGCGTTGCCCCAGCTGGCGCTCGCGCCGGGATGCCGCAATACGCTCGGCATGGCGGTCGATGGCGAGTTCGGGCAGCTCGACCTCGGGCGGTTCGTAGCGCTCTGGCGTTTCCTCAACCGCCTCGCGGCGATGGCGCAACCTGCCGTTGAGCGCGAGGTCGGCAACCGGGATCGTCCCGTCTTGCGTCTTGAGCGGATAATGCTCCGGCGTCGACTGGCTGCGCCGCATCGCATTATTGCTCGCGGCCATCAGGCTGCTCGACGGGATCACATCCTCGCCGCCGCGATTGAGCACCGGTTCGGCGCTCATGCTCCCACCGGCATAGCCGCCCGCCAAACCGGCAAGCAGCGCCGCGATCACGAAGATGACCAGACCTTTCACTGGCCGGTCCCGCTATTGATGCTGGAATTGCTTTCCATGGTCCGGCATGGAAACACGAAGTCGGCCAATATTCAACCCCACGGAGGGCTCCATGCGCCCACTCACGTCGCTCTCATCCGCTGCCTTCGCCGCGATACTCCTCGCCGCCTGTCAGGCTGGCGATGGCGGAACGGCAAGCGGGCCGATCGACGCCTATTCCGGCATCAAGGCCGAGGATACGGTCAAGTTCACCGGCACCGAGCCGTTCTGGGGCGGCGAAGTCGCGGGCGGACAATTGCTCTACAGCACGCCAGAGAACATGGACGGCGATCGCATTGCCGTGGAACGGTTCGCGGGGAACAGCGGGGTCAGCTACACCGGATCGCTGAGTGGAAAACGTTTCGACATGATGGTGACCGAGGGCGATTGCTCCGACGGGATGAGCGACAGGACCTACCCGTTCACCGTCACCCTGATGATCGGCGAGGAGCAGCGCCGCGGCTGCGCCTGGACCGAGGCACGCCCGTTCACCGGACCGGCCAATCCGTAATCCAGGCTGACGGTCGTGAAGGGCATTCCCGCCTGGGCTGCAGCGACTGCCACGATTCTGTGCCTGCCGCAGATCGCTTGCGTCGTTATGGCCTATCTCGGTCCGGAAGGTCCCGCCGACAGCATCAGGGCATTCGCCATCGCTTATGGAGCGCTCATGCTGTGTTTTGCAGGGGGAGCGTGGTGGGGCATTGCCGCCGGCGCCCCGGCGGCCGAGCGGCGCGGCGGGCTCGCGCTCTTCTGGGTTGCAGGAGCCTTGCCGCCGTTGTTCGCCATCGCGCTTTATGCGGCTTGGCTGCTCTTCGCCATCGCTCCGCAGGCCGTCCTTGTGATGCAGGGGGCTGCATTGTTGCTGGCGCTGGCTGTCGACGCGCGTGCCGCGGCATTGGCGCCGCGGTGGTGGATGCGCTTGCGCCTTCCCCTGCTTGCGAGCCTCGGCACGGCGACGATCGCTATCGCTCTCGCCTAGTTCGGTCGCCTGCCTTGCAGTGAAGTAATCGAGCCACATCGCGGGAAAAGCCCGCTGTGACGGGAACCCGATCATCTCCCATGCGATTGGCAAGCATTGGATTTATTGTGACTACTGCCTGGAAACTCCGCAGATGACCGATGAACACGGCGGCCGCGCTGGACAGGGCCAGGCACATTTGCGCTTCGATACGAGTCCGCAGAGATTCCGCGACTCGCATCCCGAAGATACCTTTTCCGGTTCCTCCGGCGTGCTGTTCGAGCGTGCCATGGCGCAAACGCGCATGGCGATTTGCCTGACCGATCCCAAGCAGGACGACAATCCGATCGTCTTCGCCAATCGCGCGTTTCGCAGCCTGACCGGTTACCACGAGGACGAGACGGATCGAGCTTCTGGAACGCGCTCCATCTCGGTCCAATCTATGACGACGATGGCGAGCTGGCCTATTATTTCGGTAGCCAGTGGGACGTTTCCGACGTTCGCGCCGCCAGGTCGGAAGAGCGTCACGCCATGCTGATGGCACGCGAGCTGTCGCACCGGATGAAGAACATGTTCGCGGTCATTTCAGGCATCGTGAACATCACCGGGCGCGTCCGCGGTGTCGAAGACGAAGCGGCGGAAATAAACCAGCGCATCCAGGCCCTCGGCCGCGCCTATGAAACGACGCTGGATGAGGCATCGACTGGCGCGATCGAGGTCGGTCCGGCGATCCGTGCAATCCTCTCACCCTACGAAGGGGAAGAGCGCCTGCTCTTCACCGGCAATGGCACGCGCGTCAATTTCGGCACGCTTTCGATCCTGGGAATGGTGCTGCAGGAACTGGCGGAGAATGCCATTCGCCACGGCGCGTGGACTGCCGAAACCGGTCAGGTGACGGTCGATTGGAAGCTGAATATCGAAGACGACAGCTTCGAACTCACCTGGAAAGAGTCGGGCGGTCCGTCACCGGACCCCGCAACAATGCTGATCGGGTCCGGGACGCATCTGACCGAGCGGCTGTTGCGATCGGCTTCGGGTACGATCGAACGAGACTGGCAAAGCGATGGCTTGCTCGCCGTGGTGAGGCTGCCTGCATGAGCCCCTCGGCGGACAACGGTTCTCGGACAATCCTGCTGGTCGATGACGAGCCCCTGATCCTGATGGATCTGGAGTTTGCTGCCGAGGATGCGGGACTGAATTGCGTTACGGCCTCCAGAGTGGCGCAAGCGCTTGAACTGATCGAGCAAACCGAGCCCGGTATCGACTGTGCCGTCCTCGATGTCAGCCTGATGGACGGTGAAACCTGCCTGCCGATTGCGAAAGCGCTCGACGCGCAAGGCATTCGCTATGTCATCCATTCGGGCGATCTCGATCGCCGCAACGAGACGATCCGCTCCTTGACGGCACCGCTCATCGCCAAGCCGGCTTCATCCGACGACGTGATCGCGAAGGCGCTTTCCCTGCTCGACGAGGAAACCGCCGAGCAGGGCTGACAATAATCCGGATCAGAAGACGCCGGGATTTTCGCGCTGGAAGGTGTTCGGTCGTTCGGGCTGCAAGACTTCCTGACGCGCGCTGCGCGATGTCGCAGTCCTCGACATGCTGCCACCCATGATCGATGTGCAGCTACGCCCGGCGAGATAGTCGAGCGCCGCGGCGATCGATTCCTCTCGCGGGTCGCCCAGCTGTGTGAAGATACCATCGTAGGCGAAGCACGTCCGGTCCATCACCGGCGCCAGACCGTCGAAGTAATCGCCCTGGTCTTCGGCATTGGTCGTCTTGAAGGTCACGGCGCGCAGACGGTCGTCGCATTCAGACAGGTCGAACCCGTACTGCCCCACGGGTTTGCCGTATGTGTTCGTTCCGACCAGCGCGAGATTGGTGCCGAGATAGGGAATGAAGGAATTGGTCACCAATTCGCTTGCCGATGCCGTGCCGCCTGCGCCGATCACGGCCATGTTGGTGACCGTGATGGTTTCGGGCTGCGTCTGGAAAAGTCGGGTCGAGTTGCGCGAGGATTTGGACTGGCGGAGCATCGTCTTGGAGAAGACCTGCCCTTGCAGCCCGCCACCCATGAGGTCGCCCAGCAACTCCGCCGTGTCGACGAGGCCGCCGCCATTGTACCGGAGGTCGAGAATGACCTTCTCGATCCCTTCCGACTTGAATTGCCGGAAAGCCGATCGCAGCTGCGCCTGTGCATCCTCGATGATGAAGGTGCGCAGATTAATGTAACCCACCTGCTGCGTGCCGTCGTTCAGGATCTTCACGCCGTAGCGATCTGAAATCGGGTCGAGCGAATATTCGGTCTTGGCAATGGTTGCCGAGCGCTGGACGCCCGAGGCATCGGCGAAAACCAGATCGCGCGACAAACCGGGGTCGGACGGGCCGAGGGCATTGATGACAGCTTGCGGCCCGCCGCTCGCCATAAGGCTGCTCACCGATTGCCCATTGATCGAGAGAATTTGCGTACCGCGGTCTATCCCTGCCGGAAGCGCCGGGCCTGCCTCGAACGCTTCGGCGACGAAGACGCGGTTGCCCTGGACGTCGTATACCAGTCGGACGCCGAAACCGGCATTCGATCCGTTCTGGATCAGGTCGTTCTCTTCCTTGATCGAGGTGACATAGGTGAAGCCCTTGTCTTCACCCGGCGCACCCGCGACGAGCGCGTCGATATAGGCCTGCAGCGAATTGTAATTCGCCTTGTTGACATTGAGGTTGAGACTCTCGGGGAACAGATACCATTCCTCGAGTACGTCGCGGGCCCAATCCTGCCGGTTCGAGAGCGAGCAGGGGTTGGGCGGGTTGGTGGTCGAGGTGCCACCCGAAGAACTGCTACTGCTGCTGCTCGACGAAGTAGGCGGCGACGAGGAGTTCCCTCCGCCACCGCAAGCAGCCAGCGATAGTGCAAGCGCATAGGTCACTGCTGCGCGACTCTTCAACATTTTCAATGTCCTCCCACGGATCCCTGTTCACCCGGACGCCTTACCCAGACAGCCTACTCTGCGGCAAATTCCTTGCCGCCGCAATATGTATCGGGCCCTTAACACCATGCAAATTTAGGACCTTGTCGTGGAAAAGAACGCCGTTCCGGTCGGAAAACGGTGCAAATTGACCGCCGTGGCATGGTGTTTTGGGTGACGCTGTGCCTAGGCTGTTCGCTCGACTGGCGCGTTTTGCGTCCGAAAGATGGAGTTTGGCATTGAGTAGCGGTGTGCCCGCATGGGTCCAGCAGGCTGTCGGCGGCAGCGAAGTCAAGGCAGCGCTTACTGCCGGGATCGTTGCGGACGAAAAGGTGCTCGGACGCTCAGGCTTCGCCCTTTCCAGTGCAGCATTCCGCAATGGCGGCGAACTCGATCCGAGCTTTACCGCGATCGAGGATGACTCGGTGGCGCCGCCGCTCGAATGGACCGCGCCCCCTCCAGGCAGTCAGGAACTCGTGCTGGTCGTCGAAGATGCCGACGCAGGACATGTCCACTGGCTCGTGTGGGGACTGCCCGCACAGAAGGGCGCCCTATTCGAGGGCGAGGCGCCGCCGCGGACCGGCAAGAACGCCAAGGGCAATTCGGAATGGCTCCTGCCCGACCCCCCGCTCGGGGTCGAGCATCGCTACGTTTTCCAGCTCTTCGCCGTCGATCTGCCGCTGACGCTGATGCCGGGCGCGACGCATGCGGATTTGGTCGACAATCTTCGCGGCCATGTAACGGCCGCGTCCATTCTCACCGCCCGGTTCGAAGGGCACGAGGTAGAGGAACTCGATGCCGAAGACCTCGACATCGATATATAAGCATAGCCAAACGAAAGGAACCTGAAATGGCTGGCAAGAACAATGCACTGCAAAAACCGGTCAATCTGACCCCGGAACTGGAAAATGTCGTCGGCAAGGGCCCGATGACCCGCGCGCAGGTTACGTCAAAGGTGTGGGATCACATCAAGGCGAACAACCTTCAGGATTCGAAGGACAAGCGCATGATCAATCCCGACGACAAGCTCGGCGCGGTGATCGGCAAGGACCAGATCTCGATGTTCAAGATGACTGGTGCCGTTTCCAAGCACATGAGCTGATGCGGACTTATCGGCGACGTAGCGGCCAATCCGTTACGTCGCCGGTCCATAATGCCAGCCACACAAGGATTGGCTGCGCAAACATCCTCGGCACGTGATAGCCGAGGCCGAGCCCGCCATCGGTACGCGCCATGTCCATCGCGAAGTGATGGATATTCGCCGGAAAGACACAGATCGCATACAGCGCGAGACCAATTCCGCCTGCCTTGCGCAGCGCGGCGTTGAAGGGTTGCAATAGCGCCGCCGCGCCGAGCAATTCGGCCACGCCGGTCCAGAACACGACCGCCTCTGCCGATGGCACCCATGCCGGCATGATCGACATGAACGGGTCCGGCCGCAAGAGGTGGAGGACTCCTGCACCTGCGTAGAAGATCGCAAGCACGACGCGCAGCGCCATCCGCCATCTGCCGGTTTTGCTGCTGGTCAAATCATGATCCTTTGCTAGGCCCTGAATCCAGCACTAGGGGAGATCGCCAGAAATGAAAATTCCAGCCGGCCTGCTGCTTGCAGGGCTTGTCGCCGCACCTCTCGCTGCACAGCAATCGCCTGAACAAGTGGCACAGGCGGCGCTGGACGCGGCGCCCGTGTGGGATGGCCACAACGATGTACCGATCCAGCTTCGCGGTCGCCTCGGCAATGTCATCAACGACTTCGACTTCGAGGATACCGCACACACGGCCACCGAAAATCGCAAGGCCATGCACTCGGACGGATTACGGCTGCGCCGCGGCAAGGTGGGCGCGCAGTTCTGGTCGGTCTACGTCAGCGCTGCGCTGCCCGAACCCGAAGCGGTGCAGGCGACGATCGAACAGATCGATGTCACCAAGCGCCTGATCGCCGACAATCCGGACCTGCTTGCGCTGGCGCTGAACGCCGATGATGTCGACGCGTCGATGCGCGCCGGGCGGATCGCTTCGCTGATGGGCATGGAAGGTGGCCATTCGATCGGGAACAGTCTGGCGGTGCTGCGCCAGATGTACGATCTCGGCGTACGCTACATGACGCTGACCCATTCGAAAACGCTCGACTGGGCCGACAGCGCGACCGATGCGCCGCGGCATGACGGGCTCAATGCATTCGGCCAAGATGTCGTCCGTGAGATGAACCGGATCGGCATGCTCGTGGATCTCAGCCATGTGAGCGAGGCGGTGATGCACGACGCGCTCGACGTAACGCGTGCACCTGTCATCTTCAGCCATTCAGGCGCGAGAGCCATCAACGGCCATGCGCGCAATGTGCCGGACGGCGTCCTTGCCCGCATGCCGGCAAATGGCGGGATCGTCATGGTCGTGGGACTTCCCGGCTTCCTCAGCGAGCCGGCGCGACAATGGAATGCCGATCGGCAGGCGGAAGAAGCGCGGCTGAAAGCGCTCTACCAGGGGCAGCCGGCAGAGGTCGAGCGTCGGCTTGGCCAATGGGATGCAGAAAATCCGCTGCCCGATGCGACCGTATCGGACATGGCCGATCACATCGACCACGTGCGCGAGCTTGCTGGCATCGACCATATCGGAATCGGCGGGGATTACGACGGCATGCCTAGCGGGCCGGTCGGGATGGAGGATGTGTCGGGTTATCCGGCGTTGTTCGTCGAATTGGCGCGGCGCGGATATTCGCGTGGGGAGCTCGAGAAGATTTCTTCTCGCAACATGATGCGCGTCTTGCGGGCGGCAGAAGCGCATGCCCAGTCGCGTTCGGCGGACCCGACTATCGAATATCCTGCGGGCGAACCGCGCGATCGCGAAGGCTAAAGCCTCTCGAGCGTGAGGGGACAGCGCTCACCATCGTAGAAAGCCTCGATAGCGGCAGCGAAGACCTCGCTGTCGTCATCGGCGGCTGCGGCCTCGAATAGCGTCATCGAACTGCGGAACTTCATCGCGTCGGTTGAACCCAGGATTGTTTCGGCTGGCATCGTGCCACCCCATTCCAGCATCGCTTCGGTCGCGTCGACGAGGCGGGATCCGAGTTCGGGATCGCGAAGATAGTCCCGTGCTTCGGACTGTCCGTCCAGTCCGAACGTTTGGGCCATGTCACTGCGGCCCAGTCCGGTCAGTTGAGGGAAGACGAACCACATCCAGTGGCTCCGCTTCTTGCCGGCAGAAATTTCTTCCAGCGCACGCTCGAACACGCCGCCGTCCTGCGCCTTAAGGAAATGGTCGAACTTGCCCGCGTCAGTTGTCGTCGTCGACATGATCTGGAAGTCCGTCCAGCTCGGTGGAAGCAAAATCCTCAAGCTCGGCTTCGGTCATGCTCTCGTACATTTCCTTCGAGGCGCCCTGCAGATCGCCGACCTTCGTATCGCCGCGCTTGGCGGATAGCGCCGCGCCCGCGGCCCGTTGCTGTGCCTTGGATTTGGCTGGCATCAGTTCGTCCCTTTCAATTCCGAACCAAGTTTCAGAACTCGATCACCGTTTTCCTGTTCGAGGACATAGGCCGGATCCTCAGCGCTACCCTTGCGGGTGATTTCGGCGCCTTTGATGGTGCGCGTTACATCGCGCTCGAAACGCTCGACGAACGCTCCGGAACCGGTGCCCGTTCCCCATACCCACTCAACAGTCTGGCCTTTTCTGAACCTGTTGGAACTGGCCATGCACGCACTCCAGAAATCAGTTTTCGACTGTTTCCACGCCGCCTTCTTCCACCGTCTGGCCGGTAGCTGTTGCGTCGGTGTCATCGCCGAGATCGGTCACGATGCTGTCGGTATTCGACCCGTCATTTTCCATCGACTGGATTTCGCCCGACACGGTCGCCTCTTCCTCGACATCGCCCTGCATCATCGCAGGCACGATCCAGGTGACCGAAAGCAGGATGATGGCGAGAACCAGACCGCCGAGCAGGATCCAGCGAACTACGCCTTCCTGGCGGCCGCCGCTGGCTTGTTCTCCATCAAGGTGAACGTGTCCATCGTGTTTATCCATGCTCGGTCCCCGTCAAATCTTTTTGCTGAAGTCTGAGAACACTTACGCGCCTTTGCGCCGAACGTTCCTAGTCGCGCAGTAACTCGTTGATGCCCGTCTTCTCGCGGGTCTGGGCATCGACGGTCTTGACGATGACGGCGCAAGCGAGTCCGGGGCCACCACCCTTTCCGGGAAGCGAGCCGGGTACGACCACCGAATAGGGCGGGATATGCCCGCGGATGACCTCGCCGGTGTCGCGATAGACGATCTTGGTCGACTGGGTAATGAAAACACCCATGGCGACCACGCTGCCTTCGCCGACGATGACGCCTTCGACGATTTCGCTCCGTGCGCCGATGAAGCAATTGTCGCCGATGATGGTAGGGTTGGCCTGCATCGGCTCGAGTACGCCGCCGATGCCTGCGCCCGCTGAGATATGACAGTTTTCGCCGATCTGGGCGCAACTGCCGATGCTGGCCCACGTATCGACCATCGTGCCCTTGCCGACATAGGCGCCGATATTGACGAAGCTGGGCATCAGCACGCAGCCGGGCGCGATATAGGCCCCTTCGCGGGCGACTGCGCCGGGCACGACGCGGAAGCCTGCCTCGCGGAAACGGGCGTCGTCCCATCCGGCAAACTTGCTCGGCACCTTGTCGAAAGCGGGATGGCCGGCGCTGCCGCCCTCCATCACCCGGTTGTCGTTGAGGCGGAATGACAGGAGCACTGCCTTTTTCAGCCACTGGTTGACCTGCCAGCCACCCTTGTCATCGGGTTCGGCGACGCGGCCTTCGCCGCTGTCGAGCATCTTGAGCGCTGTCTCTACTGCCTCGCGCACGTCCGCGCTTTGCGGCGTGACATTGGCGCGCTTGTCCCACGCGGATTCGATGCGGCTTTCGAGGTCGGCGCTCATGTATGTCTCCGTCAGTATGTCGGAGCGGTCGTTAGCAGGACGTCTGCGCTAGTCCATCCCTGCTGCCAGTGCGAAATCGTGTGCGCGATCGACCAGGGGGCCAACACGTTCGCTCATCGCCCTGGCGTGGGCGCTGGATGCCGTGCCGTCGATCACGCGTTTCTTGATGCCCTGCATGATGCCCGCGAGGCGGAAGAGGTTGTAAGCGAAATACCAGTCCATCGGCGGGACAGGGTATCCGGTTCGCGCGACATAGCGTTCGACCGCCTCGTCCTGAGTCGGGATGCCGAGGGCTTCGAGATCGAGGCCCAGCACACCCGCGCGACCGTCGGTGGGGTTGTACCAGTTGAGCATGAGATAGCTGAAATCGGCGATAGGATCGCCCAGCGTGCTCAGTTCCCAATCGATCGATCAGCCGCTCCATCTTCTCCATGTGCTCGGTTTCGGAAAGCTTGTACTGCTTCGACCAGCGCGCGATCTGGCGCGCGCAATAGTCGGTCGGCTTGCCGTAATCGCCGAGGCCGATTTCTTCGGGTTTCCGCAAGTGAAGATCGGCCATGGTATCGATCATCGCATTGTAGATCGCGCGGCGATCCTCCTTGTCGATTCCCGGAAGCGCGCCGTTCCAGAGCGATCGCCCATCGGCGAGACCCATGACAAAGAACTTGCTGCCGATGATCTTCGGATCCTCGCACAGGCCGTAGGTTTTCGGCACGGGAAAACCCGTCGGACCAAGCGCATGCATGGCCTTGTATTCGCGATCGACCGCATGGGCACTGGGCAGCAGCTTGCCGAAGGGCTGGCGGCGCATAACATAGGATTGCTGCGGAGTATCTATACGATAGGTCGGGTTCGACTGGCCGCCCTTGAATTTAGTATAGGAAATCGGTCCCGCGAAACCCTCGACGTTGCCTTCGAACCAAGCTGTGAGTTTATCGAGATCCAGTTGGTCTCGTTCAGGCACTTCGATAGTGCCGACCATCTCCTTGTCGAAATCGATATCCGCACCAGCCGTCATCAGTCGAACACCACCACGCTGCGGGCCGATGTGCCCTGTTTCATTGTCGCGAAGCCGTCGTTGATCTGTTCCAGCGGGATGCGCTCGGCGATGATCGTGTCGAGGTCGAGCAGGCCGCGCATGTAGAAATCTACGAGGCGCGGCAGGTCGACCGGGAAGTGGTTCATGCCCATGATCGCGCCCTGCAGCTTCTTGCCCGACAGCAGGTCCATTGCGCCGAGGCCGACCTTGCAGTCCAGCGGCATCATGCCGAGGATCGTAGCGGTGCCGCCGCGGCGGAGGATCTTGACTGCGAGGTCCGCCGATGCCTGTCTGCCGACAGCCTCGATCGCATGATGCACGCCGCCACCGGAAATCTTCATGACGTCCTCGACGGCATTGTCCGCCATGGCATCGACCGTGTGCGTTGCGCCAAGTACTCGGGCAAGCTCGCGTTTTTCGGCAATGGGATCGATGGCGATGACCTCGCCCGCGCCGGCGATCCTGGCCGCATTGACTGCTGCAAGCCCCACACCGCCGCAGCCGACGACTGCGACAGTTTCGCCCGGCACGACCGAGCAGGCGTTGAAAATCGTTCCTGCACCGGTAGTGACGGCGCAGCCGATCACGGCGGCGCGGTCCAGCGGCATGTCCTTGTCGATCGCGACGCAGGCGTGTTCATGGATCAGCATCTGCTCGCAGAATGCCGATAGATTGAGCATCTGCCCGACGGCTTCGCCGCCGTTCCGCGTGATCCGCGACGGGGCGGTCTGCGAACGGCGCGTATCCGCGCCCATGCATAGTGCCATGCGTCCGGTAACGCAGAATTCGCAATGGCCGCAGAAGGCGGAAAGGCAGGTCACGACGTGATCGCCCAGCTTCACCGTCTTCACCTCGCTGCCCACCGCACGGACCACACCGGCCGCTTCATGACCAGGAATGGCGGGAAGGGGATGCGGATAGGCCCCGTCGATGAAGTGCAGGTCCGAATGGCACAGCCCGCAGGCCTTGGTATCGATCAGCACTTCATGCGGAGCGGGATCGGCGAGCTCGACCTCGCCGATCGTGAGCGACCCCACCTGTTCGAGGATTGCAGCCTTCGCCATCAGCGCGTCGCCCCCATGTCGCCCGAGCTGGCGCGGTCATCGCCCGAAGTCGGGCCCTTGCCATCGCGCAGGGCGTTGGCGGTCGGTCCTTCCTGCGGCATGTGCTTGGCGAATTCCATCCGCGCGATCGAGCGGGCGTGGACTTCGTCCGGCCCGTCGGCCAGCCGCAGCGTGCGCTGATGGGCATAGGCATTGGCGAGGCCGTAATCGTCCGAAACGCCGCCGCCGCCATGCGCCTGGATCGCATCGTCGATGATCTTCAGCGCCATATTTGGCGCCTGCACCTTGATCATGGCGATTTCCTGCTTGGCCGCCTTGTTGCCGACCTTGTCCATCATGTCGGCCGCCTTGAGGCAGAGCAGGCGGGTCATGTCGATATCGATGCGGGCCCGCGCCACGCGCTCTTCCCAGACCGAATGCTTGTAGATCGGCTTGCCGAAGGCTTCGCGCTCCTGCAGGCGGCGGCACATCTTGGCGAGCGCTTCCTCGGCAACGCCGATAGTGCGCATGCAGTGATGGATGCGGCCCGGGCCGAGGCGACCCTGCGCGATCTCGAAGCCACGCCCTTCGCCCAGCAACATTGCGGAAGCGGGGACGCGCACATCCTTCAGTTCGACTTCCATGTGCCCGTGCGGTGCATCGTCATAGCCGAAGACGGGCAGGTGGCGCAGGATCGTGACGGCCGGTGCGTCCATCGGCATGAGGATCATCGATTGCTGCGCATGCCGTCCGGCGGAAAAATCGGTCTTCCCCATGACGATGGCGACCTTGCAGCGCGGATCACCGACACCCGAGGACCACCACTTGCGGCCATTGATCACATAGTCATCGCCGTCACGCTCGATACGGGTCTCGATATTGGTCGCGTCGGAGCTGGCGGTGAAAGGTTCGGTCATTAGGAAGGCGGAGCGGATCTCGCCATTCATCAGCGGGGTCAGCCACTGTTCCTTCTGCTCGCGCGTGCCATAGCGGTGGAAGACTTCCATGTTGCCGGTGTCGGGCGCGGAGCAATTGAAGACTTCCGACGCAAAGCCGATGCGGCCCATCTCTTCGGCGCATAGCGCATATTCGAGATTGGTCAGGCCCGGCCCCTCGAAATCATAGCTTTCGTCGACATGGTGGTGCCCGTCGTTGCGCGGGGGCATGAACA
>QFNA01000166.1 GCA_003248395.1 Citromicrobium sp. | reverse complement strand
CGGTCATTCCCGACACGCCGATGGTCGGTCGCGAGACTGCAGCGCAAGGGACGCCGGTCGCTCTCGGAGAGCCGGTTTGGGCAGGCGACACGATCCTCACTCCCTTGAGTGTCACCGAGGACAGCAGATGCCCGGTCGACCCCTCTATTCGTTGTGTGCAGGCCGGTACGATCACCGTGTCGACGCGGATCACGGCTACACACTGGGCGCAGACAGCGCCCCTGACACTCGGCAAGCCGTATGACGTACTCGGGCGCACCTACGAACTCGTGTCCGTGACGCCCGGCAATGCTCCGCCGTCGGTCGGCGATACCGCTGCCTATCGTTTCGTTTTCGCGCGAAAGTAGCTTACTCTGCGATGCTCGCCGCGTGGATCTGATCGATGGCATTCGACAGCGTGCCATCGAATTCCGCGTCGCTCTGAGTCGCGCGAAGATCTTGCAGAAGCCCGCGGCTGAAGCTGGCGATCATGCCCGGATTCTTGGCGAGTTCGCGGCAGGCGTCGTCGGTCGAATATCCGCCTGATAGCGCCACGACTCTCAGAACTTTCGGATGGCTGGCGAGCCCGGCGTAGAGTCCGGCTTCCTTTGGAATCGAAAGCTTCAGCATCACCTGCTGATCGGCAGGAAGTGCATCGAGACCTTCCTCGATCGCTTCGAGCATGATCCGCTCGCCCTCCGCCCGGTCACCCGCGGTAATGTCATATTCTGGCTCGAGGATGGGTATGAGACCACAGGACAGGATGCGGGCACCTTCGGCAAACTGCTGCCGGACGGCGGCCTTGATACCCGCCGGATTGGCCGACTTGATGACCGAACGCATTTTCGTTCCGAAGACACCCAGTTCTTTGGCGCGATTGCACATGTCTTCCAGGCCGGGGTTCGGCTTCATAAGCTGCGCACCGTCGCGTTCGTCTTCCAGACCCTTGTCGACCTTCAGGAACGGCACGATCCCACGCTCTGCCAGTCGTGCAGGCACGCTCTTGCCGCCGCTCTGACCGTCCATGGTCTTTTCAAACAGGATGGCACCGATGACCTTGCCATTGCCGAAGCATGGGCTTTCGATGATCCGCTGGCGCATTTCGTGAATCAGGCCGAACATCTCGTCTTCTGAGTTCCACGCATCGTCTTCGACACCATAGCCTTTCAGCGCCTTGGGTGTCGAACCGCCCGACTGGTCGAGCGCCGCGATAAAGCCTTGTCCTTCGGCGACACGCGCCTTCATTTCGTCGAAAGTCATCTGTTCCTCGCTGATGCGTGCATTCGTATGCGGCGCGCTTACAAAAGGCCCTTCGCGTGCGCAACCGGTGCGCTGCATTTATGCGGAAAGAGCCGCAACTCCGGGCAGTTCCTTGCCTTCCATCCATTCGAGAAAGGCACCACCGGCGGTGGAGACGAAGGTGAAGTCATCCTTGACGCTGGCGTGGGCGAGAGCGGCTACGGTGTCGCCACCGCCTGCGACCGAGATGAGCGAGCCATCCTGCGTCAGGGCCGCGGCAGTCCTGGCCAGCGCGACTGTGGCGGCGTCGAACGGCTCGGTCTCGAACGCGCCGAGCGGGCCGTTCCAGACCAGCGTACGGCAGGTCTTGAGCACATCGCCGAGCGCCTCGACGGCCTGTGGGCCGAGATCCAGGATCATC